>NZ_JBFTIS010000013.1:0-94770 GCF_056395005.1 Stenotrophomonas sp. 10N36
GGACCGTAGAGCGCCATGGATGGCGCGAACGAGCCTACAAGGACGTACTTGCGGCGTGTCCCGCCAACCCACCCGCCCCGACCCGGCCGACAGCACCGGCCAACCGGCTCCAGCAGTTGAAGTTGACCTTGACCTTAAAAAGTTGCCGAAAAAAACCAACAACCTCAAAGAATCTGCGCAGTAACCGCGACGAAATGGCAGACGCTGCCGCCGATCACGAACAGATGCCAGATCGCGTGCGAATAGCGGATCGACTCGCGGTGGTAGAAGTACGTGCCCAACGTATAGGACAGACCGCCGGCCAGCAGCCAGCCCAGCGTCCAGCCGTCGATCGACGCCCACATCGGCTTGATCGCCACCATCACCATCCAGCCCATCGCGATGTAGATGATCGTCGACAGCAGCTTGAAGCGGCCCGTAAAGAACAGCTTGAAGATCACCCCGGCCAGCGCCAGCGCCCAGATCGCCGTGAACATCCCCCAGCCCCACGGACCCCCGCGCAGACCGATCAGCGTGAACGGCGTATACGTACCGGCGATCAACACATAGATCGCGCAATGGTCGAAGACCTTCAGCCGCCCCTTCGCTACCGGGTGCTGGATCGCGTGGTACAGCGTCGACGCCGTGTACAGCAGCAACAAGGCCACCCCGAACACGATCGCGCTGGCCAACTGCCAGCCGTCGCCATAAATGGCGGCAAGGGTGATCAGCACCGCACTGGCGGCGAGCGCGGCAACCGCGCCCAGCCCGTGGGTCAAGGCGCTGGCGATTTCTTCACGAACAGAAGCAACTGTAGTCATGGCCATCGACGGTGCGGGGAGGGGGACCCGCTCCCCCCTATCATCGCCGCGTTGGCACGCGCATGCACGCGTGCCTGTTCAGCCGCTGTCTCAGGACACCGAAACGCTGTGTGCCGCCTCGCGCGTGGCCGCGAACCGCACGTCCGGTGCGCGTTCCTGCGCCAACTGCAGGTTGACCCGCGTCGGTGCCAGGTACACCAGCTGGCCGGCGGCATCGATGCTCAGGTTGCCCGCGTTCTTCTCGCGGAACTCCTCCAGCTTCTTTTCATTGCTGCAGGTCACCCAGCGCGCCGTGGTCACGCTCACCGGCTCGAAGGTGGCTTCCACGCCGTACTCGTCCTTCAGGCGGTAGGCCGCCACGTCGAACTGCAGCACACCCACCGCGCCCAGGATCAGGTCGTTGCTCATCAACGGGCGGAAGAACTGGGTGGCGCCCTCTTCGGACAGCTGCGCCAGGCCCTTCTGCAGCTGCTTGAGCTTGAGCGGATCGCGCAGGCGGGCGCGGCGGAACAGTTCCGGCGCGAAGTTCGGGATGCCGGTGAAGCTCACCGCCTCGCCCTCGGTGAAGGTGTCACCGATGGAGATCGTGCCGTGGTTGTGGATGCCGATCACATCGCCCGGCCATGCCTCGGCGGCGATCTCGCGGTCGCTGGCCATGAAGGTCAGCGCATTGGCCAGCTTCATTTCCTTGCCGGTGCGCACGTGGAAGGTCTTCATGCCTGCCACGAAACGGCCCGAGCACACCCGCATGAAGGCCACGCGGTCGCGGTGCTGCGGGTCCATGTTGGCCTGGATCTTGAACACGAAACCGGTCAGCTTGTTTTCCTGCGGGGCGATCACCCGGCCGGTGGTAGCGCGCGGCTGCGGCGACGGCGCGTGCGCGACGAAGAAGTCCAGCAGCGGCTGCACGCCGAAGTTGTTCACGCCCGAGCCGAAGAACACCGGGGTCTGCTTGCCGGCCAGGTAGGCCTCCAGGTCGAACGGATGGCTGGCGCCCTGCACCAGTTCCAGTTCGTCGCGCAGGTCGGCCAGCATGCGCTCGCCGATCTTCTCGGCCAGGCCCGGCGAATCGATCGACGGGAAGATGGTCGAATCCTGGCGGGTGAAGTTGCGGCCCTGCTCGTACAGGTGCACTTCGCCGCTGATCAGGTGGACCACGCCCTTCAGGCGCTGGCCCATGCCGATCGGCCAGGTCACCGGGGCGCACTGGATGCCCAGCACGCTCTCCACTTCATCCAGCAGGTCGATGGGCTCCTTGCCTTCGCGGTCCAGCTTGTTGATGAAGGTCATGATCGGCGTGTCACGCAGGCGGCACACTTCCATCAGCTTGATGGTGCGCTCTTCCACGCCCTTGGCCACGTCGATCACCATCAGCGCCGAGTCCACCGCGGTGAGCACGCGGTAGGTGTCCTCGCCGAAGTCGGCGTGGCCGGGGGTGTCGAGCAGGTTGACGATCTTGCCTTCATACGGGAACTGCATCACCGAGGAGGTGACCGAGATCCCGCGCTCCTTTTCCAGCGCCATCCAGTCGGACGTGGCGTGACGGGCGGCCTTGCGGCCCTTCACCGAGCCGGCCATCTGGATCGCACCGCCGAACAGCAGCAGCTTTTCGGTCAGCGTGGTCTTGCCGGCGTCAGGATGGGAAATGATGGCGAAGGTACGGCGGCGCGCAGCTTCGGTAGCGACTTCGGACATGGCGTGACGCGCCCGCCCGGGGCGCTTTTCATGGAGATAAGCCGCCCAGTATAGCGGGGGTGGGGCGCGGCCGGGGTCAGGGCTGCCCGGCGTCGCCGCTGGCGGCGGCCTCGCGGGCGAAGTGCAGCTCGCCCTGCGGGGTCACGATACGCACCGGCACCGAGCGCAGGTGCATGCCGCTGTTGGCCTGGACCACGAAGTGAAGGTGCGGGGCGGTGCTGTAGCCGGTGTTGCCCGACAGCCCGATGCGCTGGCCGGCCTCCACCCGCTGGCCGCTGCGCACCAGCACGCCGTTGGCCTGCAGGTGGGCGTAGACCGCCATGCTGCCGTCCTCGTGCAGGATCCGGATGAAGTTGGCACGGTCGCGGTCGCGCTGCGGGTCCAGACCATGCGCAACGAAGCTGCCTTGCACCTGCATCACCCGTCCGGCCCGTGCGGCCAGCACCGGGGTGCCCTCGGGGAGGGCGAAGTCGATGGCATCGCGGTTTTCGGCATCGGTATGGCTGAAGCGGCCCTGCGGGGCCTGGGTGACCTGGACGCCCCTGGCATCAAAGGGCAGCGCATAGGCCACGTCCTGCGGGGTGGCGCTCGGGTCGCCCGGCACCGCGTCCAAGAGCACGTCCAGGCGCGGCACGTCGCCGGGCAGTTGCAGGCGGCTGACCACCACGCTGGCCGAACCCGCCAGTACCGTCTGCAGCGGCAGGCCGGGCAGGGCGGTTGCCCCGGCCGGCTGGCGCAGCACCACCTGCACCGGCCCCGGCAGGTGGTTGTCCACCCGGGCCTGCCAGCGGTTGCCGCCGCCCTCCAGCCTGACCGTGGCGATGCCCGCGCTGACCGGCGCTGCGGGGGCATCGGCCGGGTGCGTCCCGACCAGGCCCCAGCCGGCGCGCCAGCCCGCGCCGCCGGGGGCGGTGGCCGCCTGCAGGGCCAGGGGAACGAGCAGCGCGGTCAGCAGCAGGGTACGGCGCATGGCAGCCATCCAGGGACGATGGGCGCGACTGTACGCAACCGGGTTCATTCAGGAAAGCGACCGCCTCGGCGGGGGCTGGGCGACTGATGAGAAAAAACTATATCGCTTCATCCCGATGAAAGGATTGACATGTCCGGAAAGGGCTGGCATCGTGGCTCCACCATCGAGACCGGCAGAGGGACAGGCCCTTTGAAGCCGGGGCAGCCCGCAGACGCGCAAGCGACCTGCGTAGGTGCCAAATCCTGCGGAGACCGTTGGCGTCTTCCGAAAGATGGTTCGAACCGTGCACCGTGCGTGTACTTCGAACGCGAGCTCCGCGAAAGCTCGATGGCCGTTTTCCTACTTTGGATACCGCCATGGGTTTCGCCACTGCCGCCGCTGTTGCCACCGACACTTTCGCTCCCGTCAGCGTTCCGCTCGACGCTGGACTGCACGCCGTGCGCGGCGAAATCGCCGCGGTGCTGTCGATGCGTCACAACGGCCCGCGCCCGGTCCGGCTGCGTTATGAACTGGTCGGGCGTGGCGATGCGCCGGTGGTGGTGCTGGCCGGGGGCATTTCCGCGCATCGCCACGTGGCCGCCAATGCGGAGTTCCCCGAGAAGGGCTGGGCCGAAGGACTGGTCGCGGCCGGCCGCGCGCTGGATCCTGCGGTGCAGCGCATCCTGGCGTTCGATTTCATCGGTGCCGATGGCGCGCTCGACCTGCCGATCGACACCGCCGACCAGGCCGATGCGCTGGCGCTGCTGCTCGATCATCTTGGCATCTCCCAGCTGCAGTGCTTCGTGGGCTACTCCTACGGCGCGCTGGTGGGGCAGCAGTTTGCCATCCGCCACCGCCAGCGCCTGCTCAAGCTGGTCGCGGTCAGTGGCGCGCATCGCCCGCATCCGTATGCCGCCGCGTGGCGCGCGCTGCAGCGCCGTGCCGTGGCGCTGGGCCAGCTGCAGTGCGCTGAAAGCCACGGGCTGGTCCTGGCCCGCCAGTTCGCGATGCTCAGCTACCGCACGCCCGAAGAATTCGGCGAGCGCTTCGATGCGCCGCCGGAAGTGGTCAACGGTCGCGTGCGCGTTGCCGCCGAAGACTATCTGGATGCCGCAGGCGCGCAGTACGCCGCGCGCACCCCGGTGGATGCCTACCTGCGCCTGTCCGAATCGATCGATCTGCACCGCGTCGACCCGGCCGCCATTCGGGTGCCGACCGTCGTGGTGGCCGTGGAAGGCGACCGCCTGGTGCCGCTGGCCGACTGCGTCGGCCTGGTCGAAGGGCTGGGTCCGCGCGGCAGCCTGCGCGTGCTGCGCTCGCCCTACGGGCACGACGCCTTCCTCAAAGAAACCGATCGCATCGACGCGATCCTCGCCAACGCCATCCGTTCCCTGGGAGAAACCGCATGAGCCTGTCCACCGGTACCGAGCCGTCCTGTAGCCGTGTCACCGCCGCCGTGCGCGCCGGCATCGACCGCGATACCGCCCACGGCGCGGTGACCCCGCCGATCGTGCTGTCCTCCAATTTCAGCTTCGATGGCTTCGGCAACAAGCGCCAGTACGACTACACCCGCAGCGGCAATCCGACCCGCGACCTGCTGGGCGAAGCGTTGGCCGAGCTGGAAGGCGGCGCGGGCGGCGTGATCACCTCCACCGGCATGGGCGCGATCAACCTGGTGCTCAACGCGCTGCTGCAGCCCGGTGACACGCTGGTGGTGCCGCACGATGCCTACGGCGGCAGCTGGCGCCTGTTCAACGCACTGGCGAAGAAGGGCCACTTCGGCCTGATCACCGCCGACCTCACCGACCCGCGCTCGCTGGCCGATGCGCTGGCACAGTCGCCCACGCTGGTGCTGGTGGAAACCCCGTCCAACCCGCTGCTGCGCATCACCGACCTGCGCTTCGTCATCGATGCCGCGCACAAGGCCGGGGCCAAGGTGGTGGTGGACAACACGTTCCTGTCGCCGGCGCTGCAGCGGCCGATCGCCTTCGGTGCCGACCTGGTGCTGCATTCCACCACCAAGTACATCAACGGCCACAGCGACGTGGTCGGCGGCGCGGTGATCGCGCGCGATCCGGCCGTGCACGAGCAGCTGGTGTGGTGGGCCAACGCGCTGGGCCTGACCGGCTCCCCGTTCGACGCGTTCCTGACCCTGCGCGGCCTGCGCACGCTGGGTGCACGCCTGCGCGCGCACCAGGAAAACACCACCGAGGTGGTCAACCTGCTGGCTGCCAGCGACGCGGTGGCCAAGGTCTACTACCCGGGCTTGGCCGACCACCCCGGCCATGCCATTGCCGCCCGCCAGCAGGACGGCTTCGGCGCGATGCTGTCCTTCGAACTGGCCTCCTGCCCGGGCGATGATCCGCATGCGGCGGTGCGCGCGTTCGTGGATGGCCTGCGCTGTTTCACCCTGGCCGAATCGCTGGGCGGTGTCGAGAGCCTGGTTGCGCACCCGGCGACCATGACCCACGCGGCCATGACCCCGGAAGCGCGCGCGCATGCCGGCATCAGCGAGGGCCTGCTGCGCCTGTCGGTGGGCATCGAGTCGCCGGAAGACCTGGTGGCCGACCTGCAGGCCGGGCTGGAGCGCGCGCAGGCGGTGATCGACCTGCACGCGCAGGCCGTGGTGCGCAAACAGGTGGATGCATGAGCGCGGTTCTGACCCTGGTGGCCGCCCCCGCACGTCGCCTGGCGCTGCTGGGTACCGGCACCGTGGGCACTGCGTTCGTGCAGCGCTACCAGTCACTGCAGGCGCGTGGTGTGGCCTTGCCGGCGTTCTCGTGGCTGGCCAATTCGCGTACCGCCCGTGCGTGCGCGCAGGCACCCGAACACGAACTGCAGCAGGCCAACCTGGCCGTGCGCGGGGCGCCGGCGCTGCAACCGTGGGCCGAAGCCGAAGGTCTGCAACGTGGCGACGTGGTGGTGGATGCCACGGCCAGCGACGACGTGGCCAACTGGCACGAACAATGGCTGGCGCGCGGCGTGCACGTGGTGACCGCCAACAAGCTGGGCCAGGGCGCGCAGCTGGCGCGGGCGCAGGCGATCACCGAAGGGCGGCTCGGCGGCGGTGCGCAGTACGGTGACAGCGCCACGGTCGGTGCCGGGTTGCCCCTGCTCAGCAGCCTGCGCGCGCTGGTGGCCGGCGGCGACCGCATCCACCGCGTGGAAGGCGTGCTGTCCGGCTCGTTGGCCTGGCTGCTTCATCACTATGACGGCCAGCGCGCATTTTCAGAATGGGTGCGTGAAGCGGCCAGCGCCGGGTATACCGAGCCGGATCCGCGCGTGGACCTGTCCGGTGAGGACGTGCGCCGCAAGCTGCTGATCCTCGCACGGGCCAGTGGTATCGCACTGCGCGGTGAGCAGGTGGCGGTGACCTCGCTGGTGCCGGCCGCACTTGCCGCGCTGCCGACCGACGCCGCGCTGGCGCAGCTGTCGCTGCTGGATGCACCGCTGCAGGCGCTCTGGCAGCAGGCGCAGGAACAGGGCGGTTGCCTGCGGTTCGTCGGCGGCTTCGACCATGACGGCGCGACGGTCGGCCTGCGCATCCTGCCGCTGGGCCATCCGTTGGCCGGTGGCGGCCAGACCGACAACCGCGTGGCCATCCACAGCGATCGTTACCCCACCCAGCCGCTGCTGATCCAGGGGCCGGGCGCAGGCGCGGACGTCACCGCGGCGGCGCTGCTGGATGACGTACTGGCGATCGTGCGGCGGTAACGCCGACCGTTGGTCGGCTGCGCTTGATGTCATGCATCGCGCGAACGGCAGCCGACCAACGGTCGGCTCTACCGGCTCGGGCGTATAGGTGAMAYGGGGCATWGCAACGCTGGCGCATTCCGCGCGTAGAGCCGACCGTTGGTCGGCTGCTCTTGATCTCATGCATCACGCGAACGGCAGCCGACCAACGGTCGGCTCTACCGGTGCGGGCGCATCGGTGGCACGGGGCATTGCAACGCTGGCGCACTCCGCCCGTAGAGCCGACCGTTGGTCGGCTGCTCTTGATGTCATGCATCGCGCGAACGGCAGCCGACCGACGGTCGGCTCTACCGGTGCGKGCGCATCGGTGACACGGGGCATWGCAAYGCTGGCGCACTCCGCSCGTAGAGCCGACCGTTGGTCGGCTGCTCTTGATCTCAGCATCGCGCGAACGGCAGCCGACCAACGGTCGGCTCTACCGGTKCGKGCGCATCGGTGACACGGGGCATAGCAACGCTGGCGCAYTCCGCKCGTAGAGCCGACCGTTGGTCGGCTGCTCTTGATGTCATGCATTGCGCGAACGGCAGCCGACCAACGGTCGGCTCTACGCCGGTGGTCAGGGGGCGGTGGACAGCGCCTTCAGCAACGCGGCGTTGAACCGCGCGGGGGCCTGCACCTGCGGCGAATGGCCCAGGTCGTCGAAGGTCACCAGGGTGGCACCGGGGATGGCGGCTGCTGCGGCCTTGCCCAATGCGGGATAGTCGCCGAGGGTGGCTTTGAGGGCGGGCGGCGCCAGGTCGCGGCCGATCGCGGTGCGGTCTTTCTGCCCGATGAAAAGCGTGGTCGGGACGCGGATGTCCGGTAGTTCGTAGACCACCGGCTGGTTGAACACCATGTCCGAGGTCAGCGCCTGGCTCCAGGCAACCGCCTGTTTTCCGGGGCCGTCGTACATGCCCGACTGCATGCGCGCCCACTGCGCGTACGCCGGCGTCCAGTCGCCGTTGTAATACACGTCCAGTTGGTACTTCTTGATGCTCTCGAAGCTGGTCTTCAGTTCGCCCGCATACCAGGCATCCACGCTGCGCCACGGCACGCCCTTGGCTTTCCAGTCTTCCAGTCCGATCGGGTTGACCAGCGCCAGCCGGCGCAGCTGCTGCGGATACATCAGCGCATAGCGTGCGGCCAGCATGCCGCCCATGGAATGGCCGACCAGGTCGACCTGCGCCGCATCCAGGCCGAGGTGGGCGAGCAGTGCATGCGTGTTGGCCGCCAGTTGGCCGAACGAATACTGGTAGCGCTCGGGCTTGCTGGATTTGCAGAACCCGATCTGGTCCGGCGCGATCACCCGGTAGCCCGCCGCGCTGAGTGCGGTGATGGTGTCTTTCCAGGTGGCCGCGCAGAAGTTCTTGCCGTGCAGCAGCACCACCGTGCCCGCCACGGCCGTGCCGGACGGGGGGACATCCAGGTAGGCCATCTGCAGCGGCTGCCGCTGTGATTCCAGGTCGAAGGTCTTGACCGGCCACGGGTAGTCGAAGCCCTCCAGGCGGGGGCCGTAGGTGTCGGCGGCAAGCGTGGTCAGCGGCAGGCAGGCAAGCAGGGCGGCAGCCAGGATACGCATGGCGGTCTCCGGAACAGGGGAGTACCGACTGTACCGGAGCGGCCGTGCAGGCGGGCCGATGATGCGCATGCGAGCAGCCGACCAACGGTCGGCTCTACCGCCGGGGGCGGTCGATCAGCACTCGATGACGTTGACCGCCAGCCCGCCGCGGCTGGTTTCCTTGTACTTGTCCTGCATGTCGCGGCCGGTGTCGCGCATGGTCTTGATCACCTTGTCCAGCGAGACCTTGTGCTTGCCGTCGCCGCGCATGGCCATGCGGCTGGCGTTGATCGCCTTCACCGCGCCCATCGCGTTGCGCTCGATGCAGGGAATCTGCACCAGCCCGCCGATCGGGTCGCAGGTCAGGCCGAGGTTGTGCTCCATGCCGATTTCGGCGGCGTTCTCGATCTGGCTGGGGTTGCCGCCGAGCGCGGCGACCAGACCGCCGGCCGCCATCGAGCAGGCCACGCCCACTTCACCCTGGCAGCCCACTTCGGCGCCGGAGATCGAGGCGTTTTCCTTGTACAGGATGCCGATGGCCGCCGAGGTCAGCAGGAAGTCGAAGATGCGTTGTTCGTTGGCGCCGGGGCAGAAACGGTCGAAGTAATGCAGCACCGCCGGCAGCACGCCGGCTGCACCGTTGGTCGGCGCAGTGACCACGCGGCCACCGGCGGCGTTTTCTTCATTGACCGCCAGCGCGTATAGATTCACCCAGTCCAGGGTGGTCAGCGGGTCGCGCATGCCCGCTTCGGGCTTGGACGACAGCTCGCGGTACAGCGCAGGGGCGCGACGGGACACGTGCAGGCCGCCGGGCAGGGTGCCTTCCTGGCGGATGCCACGGGCCACGCAGGCCTGCATCGCGCTCCAGATCTCGCGCAGCTGCTCGCGGATTTCGTCTTCGCTGCGCCAGCACTTTTCGTTCTCGAACATCATCTGGGCAATGCTCAGCCCGCTGCGCGCGGTCTGCGCCAGCAGTTCGTCGCCGCTCTTGAACGGATAGGGCAGCGGGGTTTCATCGGGCACGATACGGTCGTCGGCGGCATCGTCCTGGTTGACCACGAAGCCGCCGCCGACCGAGTAGTAATCGCGCGTGGCGATGACCTGTTCGTCGGCGTCATAGGCGGTGAAGCGCATGCCGTTGGTGTGGTACGGCAGCTTCTGGCGCTTGTTCAGGCCCAGGTCGCGCTTCTCGTCGAAGGCGATCTCGTGGGTGCCCATCAGCTGGATCCGCTTGCTGCTGCGGATGCGCTCGAGGGTCTCGGGGATGATGTCCGGGTCGATCAGGTTCGGGCGCTGGCCTTCCAGCCCGAGCAGAACCGCCTTGTCGGTGCCGTGCCCGCGCCCGGTCAGGGCCAGCGAGCCGTACACGTCGGCGCGGATGCGCACCACGTCCTGCAGGCGGCCCGGGTCCAGCAACCAGCGGTGCACGAAGCGTTCGGCGGCCTTCATCGGTCCCACGGTGTGCGAGGAGCTCGGGCCAATGCCGATCTTGAAAACGTCGAACGTGCTGACAGCCATGATTGCCAAACTGCGGGTATCGGATGGAGCACTATTCTATGCTGTCGCAGGCGCCAGCCTTGAGTGCGGCGCAACATTTCCGAAGGCGGGTGGGCCGGTGTTTACCTTGTTCCAGCGTGATGACTGCCATCTGTGCGACCAGGCCCTGGCGGTCCTGGCCCAGGCCCGGGTACCTGGGCTGGACAGTGTGTTCGTTGACGACGATGCGGCGCTGGAGGCCCGTTACGGGCTGCGCGTGCCGGTGCTGCGCGATGCGCAGGGGCGGGAACTGGACTGGCCGTTCGATGTGGCGGCGGTGGAGGCCTGGATCCGGTAGAGCCGACCGTTGGTCGGCTGCGCGGACTACGGGAGCCGACCAACGGTCGGCTCTACCCGGGGTCTTGTCGGCGCTGTGGCAGCCGACCAACGGTCGGCTCTACCCGGTTTGGGCGAGCCGGCCGCATCTGGGCGGGTTATTTTGCTTTCAGTACGACCTTGGTGCTGATCGCGGTTTCGTTCGGGATGGTCTTGGTGTCGGCCCAGTCGCCGCCGCCCACGCCGAAGTCCAGGCGCTTGACCGTGGCCTTGCCGCTCAGCACCGGCTGCGCGCCGGGGGTCCAGGTGAAGGTGAGGGTGACCGGCTTGCTCACGCCGCGCAGTTCCAGGGTGCCGTCGGCGGCGTACTGGTTGTTGCCCAGCGCACGGAACGTGGTGGCGCTGTACTTGGCTTGGGCGAACTTGCCGACGTTGAAGAAGTCCGCGCCCTGCAGGGTCGAGTCGCGGTCGTTGTTGCCGCTCTTGGCGCCGGCCAGCGGGATGGTCACTTCCAGCTTCGATCCTTCCAGCTTGGCCGGGTCGAAGCTGAGCTTGGTGTCGAAACCGGGGAAGGTGCCGGTGAATACTTCACCGTCGTACTTGGTGGCAAACACCAGCACCGAACCCGGCGCCTGCACGTAATCGGCGGCCAGCACCGGCGCGGTGGCCATCAGCCCGGCCAGGGCGGCGGCCACGGCCGCGGGAGTGGAGAGCTTGATGTTCATGGTCAGTCCTTCTGGGGGGAGGCAAGCCAGCGCTGCGGCAGCATGCGCGCAAGGGTGGCATCGCGTTGGTAAAAATGGTGGTAAAGCGCGGCGCCGGCATGGGCCAGCACCACCGCGATGAGCAGCCAGAAGCCCCACTCGTGGATGGCATGGGACAGCTGCGTGGTGCGTTCATCCGGACCGCTGAGCTTGGGCACGTCCACCAGGCCGAACCAGCGGAACGGGCGCAGCCCGCTGGCCGAGTCGTACAGCCAGCCCGACAGCGGAAGGGCGAACATCAGCACGTACAGCAGCCAGTGCGTGGCCGAGGCGATGCGTTCCTGCCAGGTCGGTGTGCCGGGCACCGGGGCGGGGGCGCCGGCGTACAGGCGCCAGCCCAGCCGCGCCACCACCAGCGCCAGCACGGTGATGCCCACCGACTTGTGCAGCGTGTAGATCCAGAAGTACTTGGGCGTCTTGGGGAACTCGCCCATGGTCAGGCCCAGGATGCCCATGGCCAGGATCAGCAGGGCGATCACCCAGTGCAGGGTCTGGCTGACGCCGCCCCAGCGGGTCGCGGTGTTCTTGGCAGTCATGGCGTGGTCTCCTCGACCGGCTGTGGGGATGGAATCTGGGAGTCGTCGCGCGGCACGGGAGTTCCCGTGGCATCGACAGGCGGCGTGTCCGCCGGATCGGCGGCGTTTCTGTCGCGAACGGCTTCCGCTTCGATCCGCAGCTCCACCGCGTCGCCAATCATCGACGGCCAGCCAGACACGCCGAACGCGCTGCGGCTGAGCGTGGCAGTCGCGGAGAAACCGGCGGTGCGGCGGAACGGGGGCAGCGGGTGACGCTTGAGGGCGTTGAGGGTGACCGCCAGGGTGACCTCGGCGGTGACGCCGTGCAGGGTCAGCTGGCCGGTCACGTTGGCGTGGCTGTCGTCGATGGGCTCGACCCGGGTGGAGACGAACCGGGCCTGCGGGAAGCGTTCGGCATCCAGCAGGTTGCGCGCCAGGGTAGCCGTGTTCCATTTGTCATCGCCCAGGTCCAGCCGCTGGATCGGAACGCTCACGCTGAGCGTGGCGGTCCGCCAGTCCTGCGGATCGAACACCAGCACCCCTTCGCTGCCGGACACCGTGCCCAGCGCGTGGGAGAAGCCGGCGTGCTCCACCGCGAACAGCACGCGGGTGTGGACTGGATCCAAGCGGTAGGTATCGGGCGCGGCACGCGCTGCCCATGGGGCAGTGCACAGCAGCAGGGCAAGGGTCAGGCGCAGGATCATGGCCGGGCTCCGGGAAGGTCAGGGCCGATCATACGCACAGCACCGTTATCGGCAGCAGTGTCATGGCTGCAACAGATCGTGGTGCAACTTTCCGGTTCGGGCGGCCCGGCGGCGGTTGACGCCCGCGCGCGGGCGCAGGGGCTGTGGGACAATCAGCGGCTACAGGGAGATCTGGATGGCGATGGGAACGCGTGGCTGCTGCGCGGGCATCGTGCTGCTGGTACTGGCATTGTGCCTGCTGCCGGCGGCGGCATGGGCCGCAGAAACAACGGCAGGAACATCGGCAGAAACGCCGCGCATGCGCCGCCTCGGCGCTGCCGACGGCATGCCGTCGCGCATGGTGCTGGCACTGGCGCAGGATCGCCAGGGCTACATATGGGCAGCCACCGACGACGGCCTGGCACGCGTGGATGGGGTGGGCCTGCGGGTCTGGCGGCACGATCCGGCCGACCCCGGCTCCATTCCCGGCAACGAGGTGGAAACCCTGCTGGTCGACCCCATGGACCGTGTGTGGGTGGGGGTGAACGGCGTCGGCCTGAGCATGTTGGCCCCCGGGCGTGCGGCGTTCAAGCATTTCACCGACCTCAATGCCCGCTGCGATGGCCAGTTCTGGTCGCTGGCCTATGCGGCCAAGTCGCTGTGGATCGGCACCAACCGGCACGGCATCTGCCGGCGGGGCGAAGACGGCAGCCTGGTGCAGTACCACGCCGATCCCAACGATCCCACCAGCCTGCCCGATGACACCATCTACACCATGCTGGCCGACCCGAAGGGGCATGTGTGGGTAGGCACCGGCAGTGGCGTGGCGCGCTGGGACGGACAGCGTTTCCATCGCATCGCGCCGGCGTTGCTGGGCGGCAAGAGCGTGTTCCGCCTGACCCGTGAACCCGATGGCACCGTGTGGGCCGGCACCGAAGGCGGCCTGTTCCGCATTGATGCCGACGGCAGCGTGCGCAAGGCGCCGTGGACGCTCAGCGCCGATGTGCGTGCCGCCACCGTCATCCATGACCGCAACGGCGGCTACTGGCTGGGAACGGCCGATGGCCTGTACCGCGGCGACGAGGCCGGCGTGCACCTGCTGGCCGGCGATGCCGGCAGCGGCTTCCTGACCGCGCGCAGCGGCGTGCTGGACATGCTGCAGGACCACGAAGGTGGGCTGTGGGTGGCCATGCTGACCCAGGGCCTGGCGTATCTGCCGCCGGGGTGGAAGCGCTTTTCCACCTGGTACCAGCTGGAGGGAAAGCCGCTGGACAGCGTCTACCTGCTGAGCGGTGCCGCGGCCGGCAATGAGTTCTACATCGGCGGGGCGCACGGAATCTACCAGCTGGACGCGCAGGGCACGCTGCGCCAGATCGCCGACGATACGCAGGTCGGCGTGGGCGCCATCTGGTCGGTGCTGCCGCGCGCCGATGGCGCGCTGTGGATCGGTCGGGGCGGGCGCCTGGGCCTCTACCAGCCGCGTACCGGGCAGCTGCGCGAGTGGAAGATCGGCGGCGGTTCAGACGTGCGCCAGCGCATCGACCTGATCCGCCAAGCACCCAACGGTGAGTTGTGGATRTCGATCATGAGCCTTGGCATCCAGCGGCGCGATGCACAGGGCAACCTGCTGGAGACCATTCGCATCGAAGAGGGCCGCGGCCTGACCGAGAACCCGGTCGAGCAGATGCTGTTCGACCCGCGCGGGCAGCTGTGGATCATGGGCGACATGGGCCTGCTGCGCTGGAACGAGGACCGCTTCGAGCAGGTCCCCGGTATATCCCGTGGCAGCATCTATGACATCACCTGGACCAGCCCGAGCGAAGTCTGGATGGCGCGCAACGGGGCGTTGGAACGCTATGGCTGGGATGGCCTGAGCATGACCCTGCGCGAGCGGGTCGGTGCTGTGCAGGGCCTGCCGGCGGTATCGATGGGCGGGGTGGTCACCGGCCGTCAGGGCCTGGTGTGGGCCACCACGCCGCGCGGGCTGGTGCGTTGGGATGGCGCGCAGCGCCGGTTGCGCGTCTATGGCGAACGCGATGGCCTGCCCGACGTGGAATTCAGCGGGCGGCCGCCGGTCCGCGCGGCCAACGGCCGGGTGCTGGCGGTGACCGCCACCGGACTGGTTAGTTTCGACCCGGATGCCGCCGATGTGCCGCTGCCGCCCTCGGAGTTGGTGATCGACAACGTGCAGGTACGCCGCGACGACGCCGAAGGCCAGCAGTCGCTGCCACCGGATGCACCGATCGTGCTGGGGCCGCAGGACCGCGACCTGATCATCACCGCACGGCTGTTGTCCTTCGCCAACCCGCAGGGCAACCGCTATCGCTACCGCGTGTCCGGCTACGACCAGAACTGGGTGATGCAGGCGGCCGATGGCGAACGCCTGCTGTCGCGCCTGCCCTCCGGCCAGTACGCCATCGACGTGCAGGCGGCCACCCCGCAGGGACAGTGGACGCCCTCGCGCACGCTCAGCGTGGACGTGCTGCCGCCGTGGTGGCGCAGCAGCTGGGCGATCCTGGGCTATCTGCTGCTGTGGCTGCTGCTGGTGGCCGTGGTGGTGTACGTGGCACGCGTGCGCCTGCGACGTCGCCAGCAATGGCAGCTGACCGTGCACAAGCAGCAGATCGCCGAGCAGGCATCGCAGGCCAAGAGCCAGTTCCTGGCCACGCTGGGCCACGAAGTGCGCACGCCGATGACCGGCGTGCTGGGCATGAGCGAACTGCTGCTGGCCACGCCGCTGGATGAACTGCAGCGTGGCTATGCGGCCTCGATCCAGCATGCTGGCACGCACCTGCTGCGGCTGGTCAACGATGCGTTGGACCTGGCCCGGATCGAAGCCGGCCGCCTGGAGCTGGATATCCGTCCGTTCGACCTGATGTCGATGCTGGCCCAGGTGCAGGCGCTGATGGAGCCGATGGCGCACCACCGTGGCCTGGCGTTCGAGCGCAGTTTCAATCTGCCCGGCCCGATCCTGGTCAGTGGCGACGAAATGCGCGTGCGACAGATCCTGATGAACCTGCTGGGCAATGCGATCAAGTTCACCGAGCGCGGGCACGTAAGCCTGGGCGCCGAGCTGATCGATGGCGGCATGGGCATCATTTTCGAGGTGGCCGACACCGGGCCGGGCATCAACACCGATCAGCAGCAGCGCCTGTTCCATCGCTTCGAACAGGCCGACGGACCACGCACCGCATCGCGTTATGGCGGAAGCGGGTTGGGCCTGGCGATCTGCCAGGAGCTGGCGGTGGCGATGGGCGGGCGTATCGACATCGACAGCCGGCTTGGGCACGGCGCACGTTTCAGCGTGCAGCTGCCGCTGCCCTGGACGCTGCAGCAGGGCAACGTTGCCAGCCACGCCTCGGACGCCGCGCGGATCCAGTTGCCGCCGCTGCGGCTGCTGCTGGTCGAAGACGACCCGACCGTAGCCAACGTCATTGCCGGCCTGCTGCAGGCGCGTGGCCACGAGGTGGTGCACGTGCTGCATGGGTTGGCCGCCTTGTCCGAAGTGGCCGCCGGTAGCTTCGATGTCGGGTTGCTCGATCTGGACCTGCCGGCACTGGATGGCATCGCCATCGCCGGCCAGCTGCGTGCGATGGGCTATGAGTTGCCGCTGATCGCCGTCACGGCCCGCTCGGATGCCTACGCCGAACAGCAGGTGCTGGAAGGGGGCTTCGACGGTTTCCTGCGCAAGCCGGTGACCGGTGACCTGCTGATCGAGGCCATCGCGCAGGCCCGGGCACTGCGTCAGCGGGAGCATTGAGGCGCGCCCTTCGCGCCTCCTGATTGACCGCGTCAGTTGTTAGGGCGCGATCGATCCAATCTGGAATTTGTCAGGATGTGATCTCGCCACGGGCGATGGGCTGCGTGGGTCGCATCGCCGGTTTATCGTTCCCGCGATGAATGGGTTCGGGTTCGATTGACAGGTGGGGGTGAGCAGCGCAGGGCGAGGGGGCGGCCGCTGCTGGCTGGCCGGGCTGTTGCTGGCCTGCTGGCCCTGGACGGTGCTGGCGACGGTGCTCGACCTGCCGTGGCCACGTCAACTGGGTGTCATCGATGGGCTGCCCACCACGGGCATCCACGCCATGGCCGAAGACGCCACCGGTTATCTGTGGATGGCGGGCACCGATGGCCTGATGCGTTTTGACGGGCGGCGATCGCGCGTGTGGGGGCACGACGACGGATTGCCCGACACCACCCTGCGCCTGCTGCATATCGACGACGCCGACCGGTTATGGTTGGGCACCAGCTCGCGCGGCCTGCTGCTGATGGGCCCTGACCGTCGCCGTTTCGAACGTGCTGGCGTGCAGGCACCGTGGGCCGTGCGCAGCGGTGCCATCCACGGTATTGCCGGTGGCGGTGACAGCGCGTTGTGGGTGATCGGGTCGGATCACCGGTTGTACATGTTGCCGGCGTTGGACGCGCCGTGGCAGGCGGTGGATGCCGCTGCCGATGCCGTCACCGCCCTGGCGGTCGACCACGCCGGAGGCCTGTGGGTGGGTACCTCGCACGGGCTGCGCCAGTTCGCCGACGGGCGCCTGCAACGCGCCGGCGTCGGGCCCGGCGCCGATGGTGCGATACACGCGCTATGGCCCGATCCGCAGGGCGGCGTGCATGTCAGCGGCGCGGTGCACGCGTGGGTGGAAGGCACCGGCGCGCGTTTCGAGGCCGTGTCGGCAACCGGGCGATCGTTGCTGCGCAGTGGCGACGGCGTGCTGTGGCAGCAGCGCGACACCGGGCTGTACCTGCAGCGCGGAAGGCACACCCAGCGCGTCCCACTCCGCCCGGTGCAGGGACCCTCGGCGCGCGCGGTGCAAATGCACACGGCGCTGCAGGACCGGCAGGGCGACATCTGGTTCCTGAGCAGCGCGCACGGCGTGTGGCGGCTGTCGGCGCGCTGGCGCGAATTCACGGCATTGCCCCGGGCGGGCGATGGGCTTCCCGGCCTTCGCAGCCACTACGCGGTGGCCCTGGCAGGGGCGGCGGATGGACGGCTGTGGGTCGCAGGCAGTCAGGGCCGGCTGCAGCGCCTGGACCTGCGCACCGGCACCAGCAGCGACCATCTTGATCTGCCACACACGGGGCTGAGCGCGCTGTCGGTGGGCATGGCCGAAGACCCGCAGCAGCGTGTCTGGATCGCCAGTGCGGGGCACCTGACACGTTACGATCCCGCACGCGGCGAGGTCCGTCGGTGGCCGCTGGGCGGATTGGCGGCTACTGGAGCCCTGCATCTGCAGGCGTGCCCGGATGGCACGGTGTGGGTGGCCGGGACCGACCAGATCCAGCAGTGGTCAGCGCGTGGCGAACGCCAGCGTGCGCAGCCGCCGGAGCGGCTGGGTCTGAGTGCGGCGACGGCGCGCCGACAGATGTTGTGCAGCCGCGACGGTGTGCTGTGGGCGACCGATCGCGATGGGCTCAAGGTCTGGGATGTCCCCCGTGGCCGTTTTATCGCTGCCGAACGCACGGGCAGTGCAGTGGCTGCCATCGCCGAAGCTGACGATGGCAGCCTGTGGCTCAGCCGCCAGGATGCGCTGGAACAGCACCGCTGGGACGGACGCACGCTGCACCGGCTGCGCCGGTTCGACGGAGCGCAGGGCTACCCGCTGCTGCGTGCCGAGGCGCTGGTAGTGGATGCACAGGGCGTGGTCTGGGCCGGTGCCGCGCGCGGCGTGGTGCGGGTGGACCCGGACCGGGGGCGGGTGCGGGTGCTGGGCAGCGCCGATGGCCTGCCGGTGCAGGAGATCCTCGCCCACCGCCTGGTGCGGCTGGGCACCGGCGCGTTGGCCGCCGCCGTGCGCGAAGGCGGACTGCTGCTGATCGAGCCGACGGCGGTGGTAGAGCGTGACCTGCCGCCGGTGCTGGTGGTCAACGCGGTGCGCGTCGAGCGCGATGGCAGCGCGCTGAGCGTGCGCGCCGGTGCGGCGACGGTGCCGTTGACCAGCAGCGACCGCAACATACAGATCGCGGTGAATCTGCTCGGTCCCGGTGATGCCGATCGCATCCAGCATCGGTTCCGCCTGCACGGGCATGACCCGGACTGGGTGGACACCGGGCCGGTAGCGCTGCGCACCTTTGCGCGCCTGCCGGTTGGCACGCACCGCCTGGTGGTGCAGGCACGGCATGGCGAAGGTGCGTGGTCGGCGCCCAGCGAGCGTCTGCTTCAGGTCGCACCTGCGTGGTGGCAGACCGGCACCGGCAAGGCAGTGTTGCTGGTGACGACTGTTCTGGTCGCGGTGCTGTTGGGACGGCTGGTCACCTACGCGGTGCGGCAACGCGCGGCCCGGCGCGAGGCCCGTGTCCAGCGCGGCCTGGCCGAGCAGGCGTCGGCGCGCCGCACCCGGTTCCTGAGCCGTCTTGGCCGGCGTATCCGCATCCCGATGACGAGTATTGCCGGCTGGAGTGACCTGCTGCTGCAAGGGCCGCTGTCGCCGCAGCAGCATGCGCAGGCCGACAGTCTGCGCCGCGCGGGCCTGCACCTGGTGCAGGTGGTCGACGACGCGCTGGACCTGGCCAGCATCGAAGCCGGGCGCCTGCAGTTGGACACCGTCGCGTTCTCACCGCGGGTGCTGCTGCACGAACTGCATGCGCTGATGCTGCCGGTCGCCACTGCCAAACAGGTGCAGTTGCAGTGGTGCAGCCACCTGGATCCGGCGAAGTGGCTGCTGGGCGACCCGCGGCGGCTGCGCCAGATACTGCTCAACCTGGTGGGCAACGCCGTGAAGTTCACCGCGCGCGGCAGCGTCGAGGTGTCGGTGCGCGCCGGCCTTGGCGGGCAGGGCCTGCATCTGGTGGTGGCCGACACGGGGCCGGGCATGAGCGCAGCGCAGGTGCAGCGGTTGTTCCAGCGCTTCGAGCAGGCCGACGGGGCGGCGACGATGGCCTGCCATGGCGGCAGTGGCCTGGGCTTGGCGATCAGCCGCGAACTGGCCCAGGCGATGGGCGGGGACATCACGGTGGACAGCCGACCGGGCCTGGGCACCCGGTTCGAGGTGTGGTTGCCGTTGGCAACCGCCTCCCCGCCGGCACCGCCTGCCGCCACGGGTGCGGCAACCGACGACGCGGCGATGGTCGGGATGACGGTCCTGGTGGTGGTGCCCGATCCGGACATTGCCGAGGTTGTTGCGGCACTGCTGCGCGCGCAGGGCTGCGTGGTGGCGCAGGGGCATGCGGATCCGGCGGCGCTGGCCGCGCTCCCGGGTGCGCCGTGGCACGTGCTCGCCACCGATCCGGATCTTCGTATCGGCGATGCCTCGGCGGGCGCGTGGCTGGCGCGACACTGGCCGGGCGTGCCGCGACTGGCGTTGACCGCGCGTGCCGATGCCAACGCAGAACGCGACGCGATGGCGGCCGGGTACACCGCCTTCGTGCGGCTGCCGCTGGGCGATGCCGCGCTGCGTGCGGCTCTGCTGCAGTGCCGGGCCAGGCGATGACGCATCGACCGCTACGGTGGGGCATGGCCCTGCTGCTGGCGTGGTGCGCGTCCGCGGCGGCGGATGTGCCCGAGGCGGCCCGCGTTACCACCGCCGACGGCCTGCCCTCCAATGCCGTCCACCAGGTGGTCCAGGATCGGCAGGGGTACCTGTGGTTCGCCACCGACGATGGGCTGGCGCGTTTCGATGGACGCACCTTCCGCACCTGGCGCCGCGAGCAGGGGCTGGCCGACAGCGCGTTGCTCAGCCTGGCCGTCGACCGCCACGACCAGCTCTGGATGGGAACCGGCTACGGCGCGCTGATGCGGATGTCGGCGGACCGCAGCCGGATCGACGGGTTTGGTGGCAATACCCATCCGGCCCTGGCCGGGGTTCCTATCAGCGCGGTGCTGCCCGATACAGAAGGCGGGGTGTGGTTCGGTACGCGCGGCGCGGGGCTGTTCCGCCTCGACCGGCAGCAGCGCCTGCGCCAGTTCCTGCCCACCCTGCGCGATGACGGCGTGCCGGCGGGCGATGTCGGCCATCTGCTGGTCGACGCGCGCGGCGTGCTGTGGATCGGCACCCCCCACGGCCTGGCGTGCTGGCGCGCGGGCCGGTTCCATCGACCGCCGGATCCGCGCCTGGCGCGCGCGGCGGTGATGGGCCTGCATCAGACGGCCGCGGGCGTTGTGTGGGTCAGCACGGCGCGGGGCCAGTGGCACGGCACGGACTGCAGTGGGCTGCAGGCGGCGTCGGGGCCGGCGCACCGTCGCCTGCTGGGAATCGGCGGGGATGGGGCGCACTGGTTGGCCCAGCCCGGCCGGATCTGGCGCCAACCGGTGGGCGGGGGCGCCGCAACGCCGGTGCGGCTGGCCGCACCGGGACAGGACACGCGCCCCAGCCTGCAGGGGGCGTTCGAGGACCGCGACGGCGGCGTGTGGCTGCTGGGTCGCCACGTGGGCATGTGGCGCTTGCCACCGCGCTGGGCCCAGTTCGCGCGGCAGCCGGCGCCAGCGCAACGTCGGGGGCTGGACGGCTTTCTGCCGGGATCCGCGCGGGCCAGCGAGGAGATCGCCTGCGACGACGGGCGCTACTGGCGTATTCACGACGGCATGCTTGAGCGTCGGGGACCGGCGCGGCGGCGCGAGGTGCGCTGGGCGCTGCCGGGCAGCGGGCAGGCGCCGCTGCGCGGGCCGGTGTCGCTGCACTGTGCGGCCGACGGTGGGGTCTGGCTGGGCAGCCGCGATGGGCTGATGCGCTGGAATGGCGCGCAGCTGGAGCCGGTGGCCGGTGCGCCCGCCGCGATCAGTGCGCTGCACGTCGCCGCCGACGGGCAGCTGTGGGTGGCCACCGAAGGCGCCCTCCATGGCTATCAATGGCAGGACGGGCGGCTGCTGCGCCGCCTGCACCTGGACCATCGCGACGGGGTGCCGGTACAGACCGTGCATGCCCTGRCCACCGATGCCGACGGCGTGGTGTGGGGCAGTTCCAGCCATGGCCTGTTGCGGGTGGCACCACCGCGCCGCGACGTTCACGTGTACACCCGTGACGACGGCATTCCTTCCGCACTGCTGAAGGCGCGGCTGCAGGCGCAGGGACGGCAGATGCTGGCCATCGAGGCCGACGGCGCGATTGCGTTCGATCCGGCCCTGCTGGCGCGTCCGGCCCCGCCGTCGGCGCTGGTGATCGAACGGGTGCAGGTGCGCCGCGACCAGCAACTGCTCACGCTGCCACCGGCGGCGTCGGTGCAGCTGCGTGCCGGCGATCGCGAGATCCAGATCACCGCCAGGGTTCTGTCGGCCCAGCTCGACCCGGGCCAGCAATATCGTTTCCGCCTGCGCAATGGCGAGGGGGGCTGGCACCGCACCCGCAGCCGCGGGACGGTGGCTTTTCCGACGCTGGCACCCGGTCGGCATGCGCTGGACTACCAGGAGCGCAGTGGCGAGGGGCGTTGGTCGGAGGCGCAGACGCTGGTGCTGCATGTGCAGCCCGAGGGCTGGACGTACCAGCGGCCGACCGTTGCGCATGCCGCCGGTGTGGTCGCGATGCTGGGGCTGTTGATCTGGCTGGGTGGGCGCGCGCTGGCGCGGTCACGCGCGCGCCGCGCCACGGTGCAACGGCACGCGTGGGCGCAGCAGTCGGCGCAGGCCAAGGCGCGCTACCTGGCCACGTTCGGACACGAGGTACGCACGCCCTTGACGGGGGTGCTGGGCATGACCGAACTGCTGCTGGCCTCACCGCTGGAAGCACAGCAGCGGCAGCGGCTGCAACGGATCGATCGGGGCGGCCGGCAGTTGCTGGCGATCGTGAACCAGGCGCTGGATGAGGCCCGCCTGGATGCGGGCCGATCGCCGCTGCACTGCGCCGAGGTCGACCTGGCCGCGCTGCTGCAGCGCTGGCGGCACTGCGCGCAACTGGACCTGTGCCAGCAGGGCAGCAGCCTGGCGGCATGCGTGGACCTGCCGGGTGCGGCGCGTGTGCATACCGACCCGGCGCGCGTGCAGCAGGTGCTGCAACGGGTCGTGGATGTGATGGTGCAGACGTTGGGGGCGTGCAGGGTGTCAGTGCGCGCCAGCTGGCTGCCAGGGCGCAGTGGCGTGCTGGTGGATGTCCATGCGTTCGTCACCGCAGCAACGCCGCTGCCGGCCAGGAAAGTGTGCGGCGACGCGTTGGAGCCTGCACGGGCCTGCGCGCACGCGTTGGGTGGACGCCTGCAGTCGGTCGGCGCCGGAGGCGGGTCGGGGGGACGGGTGCTGCTGAGCCTGCCGATGCCGACAGGCCCGGCATGCGCCCGCTGTGCGCCTCCACCCGAGCCGTCCAGCGTGGTCGTGCACACCGCGGCGTCGTGCCACGGCGAGCGGGTGCTGCTGGTCGAAGACGAGCCGTTGGTGGCCGACGTGCACGCCGCCCTGCTGACCGCAGGCGGCGCGACGGTGGTTACCGCAGCACATGCACTGGCCGCGCTGGGCGAACTGGCGATGGCGCCCTTCGACGTGGTGCTGCTCGACCTGGACCTGCCCGGCGTGGACGGGTGGCAACTGCTGGACATGCTTTGCGCACAGGGGTGCCCGGTGCCGGTGGTGGTCCTCACCGCGCGCCGCGACCCCGACCTGGCCCGGCGGTCGGCGGCGGCCGGTGCGGCAGGATGGCTGCACAAGCCGGCCAGCGGCGAGCAGCTGCTGGCGGCGGTGCGTGCCGCGGGCAGGCCTGGGCGGATCGTCGCCGCGTAGCGAACCGTTTACCATGCGGACTGGCCCGGGATCGGCGCGCCGGCGGCAACGCGCGACCGCAGCCCTTGGGATGCATCCATGGACGATGGGGGAGATCCACCGGTGGTGTCATTGCGTTGGCTGCTCCTGATCGGGATCGCATGGCTGTGGCCGACCCTCGGCCAGGCCCAGCCCGTGCCGCCAACGCCACGCCAGCTCACGGTGTTCGACGGCTTGCCGTCCAACACGGTCAACCGCATGGCCGAAGATGGCTACGGCTATCTGTGGATCGCCACCAACGACGGGCTGGCCCGCTATGACGGGCGCAACTACCGGGTCTGGCGCGCCGAGGACGGCCTGCGCGACAACCATGTCTGGAGCGTGCATGTGGATGCCCGCAACCAGCTGTGGATCGGCACCGAGAATGCCGGCCTGGCGATGATGTCGGCCGATCGCCGCGAGCTGCGCTTCTTCGACCGGGCCAGCCACCCGCAGATCGGCAGCAACACCATCTGGTCGATCACCTCCACCGCCGATGGCACCCTGTGGTTCGGCACCTACGAAGGCGGCCTGCACCGCCTGGACCGCGACGGCAAGGTGACCCGTTTCATGCCCGAGCGTGGCAACCCGCGCAGCCTGCCGGCCGCGTCGGTGACCCAGTTGGCCACCACCCGCGACGGCAGCCTGTGGGTGGGCACTCAGGCGGGCCTGGCACGCTGGACCGGCACGGATTTCGAACGTGTGTCCAGCCGTGACGTGCCGGCCCAGGTGATCAACGGGTTGACCGCCGAGATCGATGGCAGCCTGTGGATCGGCACCAATACCGGCGTACTGGTGCGGCGACCGGACGGGCGCTTCGAACCGGCACCGTGGAAGGTGGCCCCCGGCGACCAGGTGCTGGGCATGATGCTGCGCGATGAGCAGGGCGGCTATTGGCTGGATACCCGGTCCGGGCTGGGGCGCGCCTACGACAACCAGTTCCAGCAGGTGCCGCTGTACAGCGCGGTGGCGCGTGGCCAGGTGCGCCCGAACTGGACCGGCGCCTACGAAGACCGCGAAGGCGGGATCTGGTTGGCCAGCATCAATGGCGGGTTGTGGCACCTGTTGCCGCGCTGGTGGCAGTTCTCGGTGCTGTCGCGCCTGGAGGACGACCCGGCGTCGCTGCGCAATGGGTACGTGCTGGGCATGTCCGCCGCCGCCGACGGCGGGGTATGGGCGGTGGGAACGCACGGGGCGCTGGACAAGTTCGATCCGGTCAGCGGCCAGGTGATCCAGCACCGGAGGGGCGTGGACGGAACGCAGTGGCTGCAGTCGGTACAGGAAGACCCCCGCGGTCAGGTATGGATCGGGTCGGCGTCTGCCTTGCTGCGCTACGACCCCCGCGATGGAACGATCCGACGCTGGGGGCACGATGCCGCGGTGGATGCGGCGATGGAGGGCCAGCTGGAATCGTTGGCGGTATGCGATGGCCAACGCCTGTGGAGCGCCTTTGCAACCGGCCTGCAGCAGCGCGACCTGGACGGCCGCGTGCTGCACCGGGTGCCGGCCGGGCATGCCGGGCTCGCGGCCGGGCAGCTGACCCTGGACCTGCTGTGCGGACCGGACGACACGCTGTGGGTGGGTACCAATCAGGGCCTGCTGCAGTGGATACCGGGCCGTTCGCGGTTCGAACCCGTGCCGGGCGGGCCGTCGACCGCGATCCACGCCCTGGCGCGTGGCGATGACGACAGCCTGTGGCTGTCCGAAGAAGGACGGCTCAGCCAATACCGCTGGCAGGGCGGGCGGCTGCTGCTGCAGACCGTCATCGGCGGTGGCGCGGGCTATCCGGAAGTGTCGGCGACCGGGCTGGTGGTCGATGCGCAGGGCGTGGTCTGGGCGGCCAACGCGCGCGGCCTGATCCGCGTGGACCCGCAGATGGGCAACGTGCGCCTGTATGGCGTGCACGATGGCTTGCCCAGCCAGGAGTTCCGTCGCAGTACCTTGAGCCGCACCGCCAGCGGCCGCATCGTGGGCGGCACGCCGGCCGGCGTGGTGGTGTTCGACCCGCGCCAGGTGCGCCCGTCCAACCGGCGTGCGCCGCTGGTGATCGAGCGGGTGGAGGTGCGTCGCGGCGACCGCGTCGCCGACCTGACCCACCTGACCCCGCTGGAGGTTGCCGACGCCGACCGCGATCTGCGCATCGTGGCGCGTCTGCTGTCGTTCGCCGATTCGTCGTCCAACAGCTACCGCTACCGGCTGGCCGGCTACGACCCGGACTGGGTGGAAGTGGGACCGGCGGGTGAGCGCGTGTTCTCGCGGCTGCCTCCGGGCCGCTATCGGTTGGAGGTGCAGGCGCGTTCGGCCGACCAGGTGTGGTCGCGGGTGCAGTCGCTGGAATTCCGGGTGATGCCGCCGTGGTGGCGGAGCATGTCCGGGTTGCTGGTGCTGACCTCGATGACGCTGCTGCTGATGAGCCTGATTGCGTGGATGTACCGGCGCCGGTTGCAGCGTCGGCATGCCTATCAGTTGGCGCTGCAGAAACAGGAGCTGGCCGAGCAGGCATCGGCGGCCAAGACCCGCTTCCTGGCCAACCTGGGCCACGAAGTGCGCACGCCGATGACCGGCGTGCTGGGCATGAGCGAGTTGCTGCTGGGGTCGTCGCTGGACCCGCAGCAGCGCAGCTGGACCGCGTCGATCCGGCATGCCGGCGAGCACCTGCTGCACCTGGTGAACGATGCGCTGGACCTGGCCCGTATCGAGTCGGGCCGGCTGCAGTTGCAGTCGCAGCCGTTCGACGTACACAACGTGGTGAGCGACGTCTGCACGCTGATGGCCGCGCTTGCCGAGCAGAAGCACGTGCGTTTCGTGGTGGACAACCAGCTGCCGCCGGGCCTGGCCAGCGTGGGCGACGCGGTCCGCGTGCGGCAGATCCTGCTCAACCTGCTGGGCAATGCGGTGAAGTTCACCACGCATGGCGAAGTGCGGCTGAAGGCGAGCACGCTGTCGTCCGAGCGTGGCCTGCATTTCGAGGTGTCCGACACCGGGCCGGGCATCAGCAGTGACCAGCAGCAGCGCCTGTTCCGGCGTTTCGAGCAGGCCGACGGGGCGCGCACGGCGGCGCAGTACGGCGGCAGCGGGTTGGGCCTGGCGATCTGCCGGGAGCTGGCGTTGGCGATGCAGGGCCAGATCGGGGTGGAGAGCCAGTTGGGCGTGGGTACGCGCTTCAGCGTGAGCCTGCCGTTGCCGCTGCACATCGCCGCGCTGCCGTCCGGTGGCGAGCCGGGCAGTGAAAGCCTGCGCCTGCCACCGCTGCGCATCCTGCTGGTGGAGGACGATGCAACGGTGGCCAGTGTGATCACCGGCCTGCTGGGCGCGCGCGGGCATGACATGGTGCATGCCGAACACGCACTGGCGGCGCTGCGCGAGGTCAGCGGGGCACCGTTCGACGTGGCGCTGCTGGACCTGGACCTGCCGGGCCTGGGCGGCATCGAGTTGGCCGGGCACCTGCGCAACCAGGGCTACGAGATGCCGATGATCGCGGTGACGGCGCGTACCGACCCGGGGATCGAGCAGCAGGTGCAGGAGGCCGGCTTCAGCGGATTCCTGCGCAAGCCGGTGACCGGTGACCTGCTGGTGGAAGCGATCGCGCGCGCGCTGCGGCAACCCCGCGGGTAGCAGCGCACCGTGGGTGCGCTGGTGGGTCATCGGACGATCCAGGGTAGCGGCGCACCGTTGGTGCGCTGGTGGGTCATCGGACGAACCAGGGTAGCGGCGCACCGTTGGTGCGCTGGCCTTTCATCGGACCAACGGGCGCGGTGGGTAAACGCGTTTTTTAAAGGTCATCGGACCAACGGTCCGATGCTACCCGGAGGTCGCCTATTCGGCGAACTCCTCCACATCGCGCGGCGATGGGCGGGTGTCGGGCAGCTGCCAGAAGATGAGCGTGGAGGTCAGGGTGATGGCGCCGACGCAGACGAAGGTGGCATGCAGGGCGGCGGTGGCGCCATGCAGCTGGTCCAGGTGCGCGAAGGCCGCCAGCAGGCTGCCGGCGGCGGCCGCACCGAAGCCGGTGGCGAGCATCATCACCATCGACAGCAGGCTGTTGCCGGCACTGGCGAAATCGCGGTCGAGGTCGCGCAGGGTGACGGTGTTCATGACGGTGAACTGCAGCGAGTTGACGGCGCCGAACAGGGCCAGCTGGATAACGCGCACCCACAGCGGCTGGCCGGGGGTCATGAAGATGAAACTGGCCATGGCCAGGCCGACCAGCACGGTGTTGACCATCAGTACGCGGCGATAGCCGAAGCGTTCGACCAGTTTGACGGCGTAGCGCTTGGCGAGCATGCCGGCGGCGGCGACGGGGATCATGAGCAGGCCGGCATTCATCGGGCTCATGCCCATGCCGACCTGCAGCAGCAGGGGGATAAGCAGCGGCATGGCGCTGCTGCCGATGCGCGAGAACAGGTTGCCGAGGATGCCGATGCGGTAGCTGGGCACGTGGAAGAGGGCGAGCGAGAACAGCGGTGCGGTGGAATTGGCGGCGTGCAGCCAGTAGCCGACGAGGGCGGCCAGGCCGGCCACGGTCATGAGCATGACCAGGGCATGCGGGGTAGCCATGCCGGAGATGCCGTCGAGTGCGAGCGACAGGACGATCATGCCGAAGGCGAGCATGAGGTAGCCGGTGATGTCGAAGCGGGTGCGGTGTTCGGCGTAGTGGTCGGGCATGACCTTCGTGGCGGCGATGTAGCCGATGACGCCGATGGGCAGGTTGATCAGGAAGACCCAGTGCCAGGAGGCCACTTCGACCAGCCAGCCGCCGAGGGTGGGGCCGATGAGGGGGCCGATGAGGGCGGGGATGGCGATGAAGCTCATGGCGCGGAGGAATTCTTCGCGCGAGACGGATCGCATGACGGCGAGGCGGCCGACGGGGAGCAGCATGGCGCCGCCGATGCCCTGCAGGACGCGGGCGCCGACGAGTTGGTGGAGGGTCTGGGCCAGGGCGCAGGCGAGCGAGCCGAGGGTGAACAGGATGATGGCGACGAGGAAGGTGCGCCGGGTGCCGAAGCGGTCGGCGATCCAGCCGGAGGCGGGGATGAAGGTGGCGACGGCGAGGGCGTAGCTGAAGACGACCGACTGCATTTGCAGGGGGCTTTCGCCGAGGCTGCGGGCCATGGCGGGGAGGGCGGTGTTGACGATGGTGGAATCCAGCATCTGCATGAAGATCGCCAGCGATACGAGCCACAACAGGGGCCGGATCGAGGCGTAGCTGCTGGTGGTCATCGTGGGGGCCTTCATCAACGAGGCGCACATGATCGCCGATGTGGGATCAGGGTGTGGTCAAGATGCGGTTGTGGACTGGATTGGCAAAGTTGTTTCAGAAGCTGGAGAGCCAGAGCCGGAGCCAGAGCCGAAGCCAGAGCGAAGCCAGAGTCGAAGCCGAAGCCGAAGCCGAAGCCGAAGCCGTTGATGTGATGGTCGACCAGGCTGGGCTGGCGTGGGTGGGTTGGCGGGACACGCCGTAAATCCCGCTCCGCGGCCCGGCCCAGCCGCCGGCGGCTGTGCGTTCGGACGCATGCGAGGCAGTGCCTCGCAAGCAATGCGCCCTCACCCCTGGAGGCTCGTGGGCGCCATCCATGGCGCCCAACGGTCCCGCCAACCCACCCACGCCAGCCCCCGATAGTTTGTCGGTGTGCATGGCACCAGCGGTGGAGCCACGCCATGCGTGGCCGCTGTTCTTTTGGTGCTGCTGGTAACCACTCATCGGGTGGCCCAGCCGGTTGCGGGATGGTTGGGTGTAATTGCGGGATGGTAGGGGGTAGAGCCGACCGTTGGTCGGCTGCCTTGGCGCCGATCGATCAACGCTTACATCAACCGATGCACGGGCTCGCGTGGCTGCTGTTATTGCCGGCGCTACGTGTAGCCACCCATGGGGTGGCTCTACCGGTGGCGGGGTCGTTGGGTGTGACGGCCGGCGGCGCGGTGGTTGGGGGTAGAGCCGACCGTTGGTCGGCTGCCCTTCGCGCCGATGGGTCAGCGCTTGCTCAACCGGTGCACGGCCTCGACCAGCACGCCCACGTGTTCGGGGTTCATGTCCGGGGACATGCCGTGGCCCAGGTTGAATACGTGGCCTTCGCGGGACCCGCCGTTGCCGTCGGCGTAGCTGTCGAGCACGCGGGCGGCGGCGCGTTCGATGGCCGCGGGGTTGCCGTACAGGGTGGCGGGGTCCAGGTTGCCTTGCAGGGCGACGCGGCCGCCGGTGCGGGCGAGCGCGTCGGACAGATCGAGGGTCCAGTCGACACCGAGGGCGTCGGCGCCGGTGTCGGCCAGCGCGCCCAGGTGCAGGCCGGTGCCCTTGCCGAACAGGATCAGCGGGGTGCGCTGGTCGCCTTGGCCGCGTTCGAGTTCCTGGGCGATGCGGGTCAGGTAGCGCAGCGAGAATTCGCGGTACATGCCGGGGCTGAGCACGCCGCCCCAGGTGTCGAAGACCTGCAGTACCTGCGCGCCGGCGGCGCGCTGGGCGGCCAGGTAGGCGATGACCGCGTCGGTGACCACCGACAGCAGCTGGTGCAGGGCGGCCGGTTCGTTCAGGGCCATGGCCTTGATGCGGGCGAAGTCCTTGCTGCCGCCGCCTTCGACCATGTAGCAGGCCAGGGTCCACGGGCTGCCGGAGAAGCCGATCAGCGGCACGCTGCCGTCCAGTTCGCGGCGGATCACGCGGACCGCGTCCATGACGTAGCGCAGTTCGGTTTCCATGTCCGGCACGGCCAGTTTGGCGATGGCGGCGGTGTCACGTACCGGGTGGCGGAACTTGGGGCCTTCGCCATCGACGAAGTACAGCTCCAGGCCCATCGCGTCGGGAATGGTGAGGATGTCCGAGAACAGGATCGCCGCATCCAGGTCGAAGCGACGCAGCGGCTGAAGGGTAACTTCGCAGGCGATGTCGGGGTTCTTGGCCATCGCCAGGAAGCTGCCGGCCTTGGCGCGGGTGGCGCGGTACTCGGGCAGGTAGCGGCCGGCCTGGCGCATCAGCCAGACGGGGGTGCAGTCCACCGGTTCGCGGCGCAGGGCGCGCAGCAGGCGATCATGGCGGGAGGGGCTGGTCACGTAACGCTTCCTTGGACTCTGGTGGCACGGGGCCGGGATGAAAGAGCGGGGCCGGGCCGGCGCTCAGCGCGGCGCGACGCCGCTGGTGTAGGTGATCTGGTAGCCACGTTGCAGGTGGATGTCGCGCGTCTTCTCGAAGGCGCGCTGGGCCGGCTCGGCCTGCGCGAACACCTCGCACCGCAACCGCGCGCGACCGCCGACCACGCCCGATTCGTGCAGCAGTTCCCAGCTACCGAACAGGTCCGGCTGCAGGGTCAGCTGGAGGTAGCGGGCCGGTTCAGTGCCGCCGGGGTGGTGCTGCAGGAAGACGCGCATGGCCGCGATTGTAGCCGTGAACGCCGGGGCAGGCCGTGGCGGCCCACCCCACCTGCGGCCAACGGTCGCAGGTCAGCGGGCGACCAGCACGCGCAGCACGTCGGCTTCGTCGACGTCGGCCACCACTTCGGCGCGGCCGATGCCCCGCCACAGCACCAGACGCAGGCGTCCGGCGATGTTCTTCTTGTCCAGGCGCATCCGCGCCAGCAACGCCTCGGGGGCCAGCCCGGCGGGAATTTCCACCGGCAGTTCGTAGCGCAGCAGCAGGTCGCGCAGCTGCGCGGTGTCGGCCTCGCTGCTCATGCCCAGCTGGGCCGACAGGCGCGCCGCCAGCACCATGCCCACCGCCACCGCTTCGCCATGGTTGAGGTTGTCGTTGCCGGGCGCGCCATAGCCCTGTTCGGTTTCGATCGCATGGCCGAAGGTGTGGCCGAGGTTGAGCAGGGCGCGTTCGCCCTTCTCATGCGGGTCGCGGGCCACGATCTCAGCCTTGTGCTCGCAGCTGCGCGCGATCGCCTGGGCCAGCGCGGTATCGTCGCCAGCCAGCAGCGCGGCGTGTTCGGCCTGCAGCCACTGGAAGAACAGCGGGTCGCGGATGGCGCCGTACTTGATCACTTCGGCCAGCCCGGCGCGCAGTTCGCGCGGCGGCAGGGTGCGCAGCGCGGCCGTGTCGGCGATCACCGCGCGCGGTGGGTGGAATGCGCCGACCAGGTTCTTGCCTTCGGGGATGTCCACGGCCGTTTTGCCGCCCACCGAGGAGTCGACCATCGCCAGCAGCGAGGTGGGCAGCTGAACGCAGTCGACGCCGCGCATCCAGCAGGCGGCCGCGAAGCCGGCCAGGTCGCCGGCAACGCCGCCACCCAGGGCCAGCACGCAGGCATCGCGGGTTGCGCCAAGCGCGGCCAAGGCGGTGATGGCCGCGCCGAAGTTGGCCAGGGTCTTGGACGCTTCACCGGCCGGCAGCACCAGCTCACCGACCCGCAGGTCCGGGCGCGCGGCCAGCAGCGCTGCTTTCACGCCGTCCAGGTACAGCGGGGCCACCGAGGAATCGCTGAGCAGCAGTACGTGGCGGCCGCGCACGTGGCGGGCGAGCAGGTCACCCTGGCCCAGCAGGCCGGGGCCGATATGGATGGTGTAGGGCGTGTCGCCGCCAACGGCGACGGTACGGGGGGCGGGGGTCATGCGGGTGGGTCCTGTCGCTGCCATTGGGCGGCCAGCCGCAGCACCAGCTGCGCGGTGGCCTCGGCGGGGGTGTAGAGGTCGGTATCCAGGGCCAGGTCGGCCAACGCGCGGTACAGCGGGTCGCGCAGCGCCGCCATCTCGTGCAGCACCTGCTCGCGGTCCGGGCGCTGCAGCAGCGGCCGCGTGCGGTCGCGGGCCAGCCGTTCCAGCTGCCCGGCCACGCTGACCCGCAGGTACACCACGAAACCGCGTTCGGCGATGATGGCGCGGTTGTCGGGGTCCAGCACGGCGCCGCCGCCGGTGGAGACCAGCTGGTTGCGCCCGCGCAGCAGGGTCTGCAGCGCCTGGCGTTCGTACTGGCGGAAGCCGGCTTCGCCGGAGTGCTCGAAGATCGCCGGGATGCTGGCCCCGGCGGCGTCCACGATGGCCTGGTCGGCGTCCACGAAGTCCAGCGTGAAACGCTCGGCCAGGCGGCGCCCGATGCAGGTTTTGCCGGCGCCCATCGGGCCAATCAGGATCAGGTTCGGAGCAGGGTTCATTACCCCCGATCCTAACATTTCCGTGCCGTGGCCTTTACGCGCCGGCCCCCATGGTGAGGGTTGCGGAATGTCCCGCAGGCAGCCGGAGCGTGCCCATGTCAGTGGCCAAAATCATCGAGATCAATGCGTCCTCCAAGACCAGCGTCGAAGACGCGGTGCGCAGCGGGCTGAAGAAGGTGTCCGAAACGGTCAAGGGCATCCAGGGCGCATGGATCAACGAAACCAAGGTGGTCACCGACGGGGAGGGCAACATCACCGAATGGCGGGTCAACCTGCGGGTGACCTTCGTGGTGGGCTGAGGAAAACAGTGGCCGCCCGGTCGATCCGACCGGGATCGGCGCCGCCTACACAGGCGCCGTGACAATCTGGCGCTGCTCGTCCAGCGCGATGATCCGGTCGGCCATGCCCGGCAGGGTACGCAGCGCCTGGCGGCTGACCCGTTCGTAATACTGCACGAAGCGCTCCAGCTGGGCGCGGCTCATGCTGCTGCGCTCGGGCTGGGCGGCCTGCAGGTTCTGTTCCTGTTGCCAGCGCCAGCGCGGCACCACCGCGAAGTCCGGCGGCTGCAGGAACCACAGGCGGTCGCAGCGCTGCCACAGCGCGGGGTAGTGCGCGGCCAGCGCCTGGTTGCACCACTGCCGCCAGCGTCCGTCGGCGTCGGCGTCGCGCTCCAGGGCGTTCAAGGGCGGCTGCAGGTCGGCCTCGGGCTGGGCAGGCGTGCCCAGGAACCAGCCTTCGAACACCAGCAGGTCCAGTGGGCCGCTCACGCGCGGCCATTCGGCCTGCGCCATGCGTTCGTCGGCCAGCTTGTCGAACCGGGGCAATGCCACTGGCTGGCGTGCGGCAATGGCGTCCAGGGTGGCATGCGCCAGCGGCAGGTCGTGCGTGCCCGGCGGGCCGCGGGTAAGCAGCAGCGGATGCACCTGGCGGGCCAGGCGTTGGCGTTGACTGCGGGTCAGGTAGAAATCGTCGATGGACAGGGCCGCTGCGCGCAGTCCGCGCTGTTCGGCCAGCGCCACCACCTGGGCTGCCAGCGTCGATTTGCCGCTGCCCTGCAGCCCGCTGATCGCCAATACTGGCACCTCCGTGCCCGCTGCCAGCGCATCTTCCAGTGCCTGGGCGACCAGCGCATCGGGAAATCCTTTGTTGCGGGGCATGTACGCGGTAGCAGGCATGCGGTGACAATAAACCCAAATCGAATGGCAAGAAACCAACCATGACCGATCTGTATACCGAAGCGTTGTCCACCTTTGCCGCGCTGTTCGAGGAGGCCAAGCACAGCGCGGAAATCGAACCCAATGCGATGACCGTGGCGACAGCCGACGCCAGTGGCCAGCCGTCGGCACGCACCGTGCTCCTGAAGGCGTTCGACGCGCGTGGGTTCGTGTTCTATACCCATCTGGACAGCCACAAGGGCCGCGAGCTGCGCAGCAACCCGCGTGCCGCGTTGCTGTTCCTGTGGCGCAGCCTGCGCGAGGCGGGCATCCAGGTGCGGATCGAAGGCCGTGTCGAGCAGGTGGACGATGCCGAAGCCGATGCCTACTTCGCCTCACGCCCGCGCATGAGCCAGATCGGCGCGTGGGCGTCGCTGCAATCCAAAACGCTGGCATCGCGCGAGGAGTTCGACGCGCGCGTGGCCACCACCGAAGCCAGCTTCGCCGACCGCGAGGTGCCGCGCCCGGAAGGCTGGAGCGGGCTGCGCGTGGTGCCGCAGCGGATCGAGTTCTGGTACGGCGCGCAGTTCCGGCTGCACGAGCGCTGGTGCTACGAGGTCGATCACGACGGGCAGTGGAACAAGCGGTTGCTGTTCCCGTAAGGGCGCGTCCATCGAAAACCGTGCGCGGCATGCGGGGGTGGGAAACCGCCGGTTAGGATCGGGGCGGACGACACTGTCTGCCCTGGAACCGCGCTGCCATGCCAATTTCTGCCCTGCCTGTCGAGACCCGTATCCCCGCCTCGCTGTTGTTGCTGCTGTCGCGCATCGTCGCGGGCACGATGTTCGCCGTATCGGGATGGAACAAGCTGTTCACCGATGACGGCAGGGATCGCATGCTGGCCACACTCGCCGAGGCGGGTATCCCGTGGCCGGCGGCCAGTGCCCCTGCAGTGGCGATGGTGGAATGGGTGCTGGGAACCACCTTGGTGCTCGGCGTGTTGCCGCGCCTTTCGGCCGCGGCGCTGATGATGATCTGCGCGGTGGCGGCCTTCACCGACGGTATCGGACGTATCCCGGCGGGCCTGGGACCTCTGGATTGGTTGAGCTGGTTCCTGTACCTGCCTGAGGTGCCACTGGGGATGGTCCTTGCATGGGTGTGCGTGCTGGGTGCCGGGCGTTATGCGCTCTGGACCGGACGCGCCGCTTCGCCCGTGGCATGAACGGTGGCGCGCAGCGCCCGCGATGCGGGCTCCTGCATACTTGCGGAGGAATCCACCTGTGCACGGGACTGTTAAGTGACGACCGCATCCGCTTCTTCGCCTGCCATCGATCTGTGCGCGGCCGCCCTGGCGGCCGACGTGGCGGCAGTGCAGGCTGGCCTTGCGGCGGGCGCCGACCTCAGCGCAGAAAACGCCCATGGCTTCACTGCGCTGGAATGTGCGGCACGCGCGACCCATGACACCCCGGCCGACCAGCACCTGCAGGTACTGCGCCTGCTCATCGATGCAGGAAGCCCGCTGGAACACCTTGGCGGCGGTGGGCGGACCGCGCTGTACCTGGCCGCTGAATTCGCGCTGGATTGCGCGCCGGTGCAGATGCTGCTCGACGCCGGTGCGAACCCGGCGGTGCGCGACGGCGGCGGCAACCATATCGTCGTCAACGCGATGATGCCGGAGGTACAGGCGCTGCTGTCTGCGGTGACCGGCTTTCCCATCCCGGTGCAGGCCGAACCCCGGCCGGCGCAGAAGATGCGGGCCGCCGACTGGCGCGCCGCCCACGCGAGAATCACAGCGGTGTTTGCCGGCCTTGAGGCCGAGGGCATCGTCACTGCGCAGGACATTGGCCTGACCCAGGACGATGGCTTCGCCGACACCGCCCAGCAGTTCATCGAACGCGGCGGTATGGACGCCGGCCTGGTGGGTCTGTGCTTCTACACCCGCCAGGATCTCAACCGGGCCAAGCGCAGCAGCGATCTCAGCCTGGGCTTCTGGGCCGGGCCGGAAGGTGCCAGCGCCGCCATGGAACAGGTGGGGCGCACGATCGTGGATGCCTTCACTGCGGCGGGGCTGGTGGTGGACTGGAATGGCTCGGCAGCGCAGCGGCCCACGGTGGACCTGCGCGGCGTGGCGTAAGCCGCATCGTTATTCCGTGGTGCTGCGCAGCCAGCGCCACAGCGTGGTACGCGACACGCCCAGACGCTGGGCGACCTGCTCACGGTTACCGCCGTGGTCGTCGAGAAGCTGCTGCAGCGTGTCGTTGCCGGGGCGCGCGCCAGCGCGCTGGGCCACGCCGCCCGGCACTGCGTCGGCCGCAGCGAGCGGCGTGGTGGGAACCGATGCCAGCTCCGGCAGCCAGGCCTGCATCTGCGCCAGCGACAGCTCGCCCCGCCCATGCGGCCAATGGATGCGCAGCCGGTCGACCATGTTGCGCAGCTCGCGCACATTGCCCGGCCACGCGTAATCGCACAGTCGCTGCAAAGCCGCGGCGGCGAGCGGTGACGGCGTACCGGCCAGCAGGGTGAAGAAGTGTTCCAGCAGCAGCGGCACGTCGTCGCGGCGTTCGTGCAGGGTCGGCAACGCGATCCGCAATGCAGCCAGGCGGTAATAAAGGTCGCGGCGGAAGCGCTGGGCATCCACCAGCGATTCCAGCGTCTGCAGCGTGGCAGCAACCACGCGCACGTCCACCGGGGTAGGTTCGGTGGCACCCACGCGCAGGACTTCGCGCTCCTCCAGTACCCGCAGCAGCCGCGTCTGCAACGGCAGCGGCAATTCGCCGATCTCGTCCAGGAACAGGGTGCCGCCATCGGCCGCCTCGACCAGGCCGACACGGCCGCCGCGCCGCGCGCCGGTGAAGGCGCCTTCGGTGTAGCCGAACAGCTCCGCTTCCAGCAGCGATTCACTGATGGCCCCGCAGTTGAGCGCGATAAAACGCCCGCGCCGGCCACTGCTGCCGTGCAGTTGCCGGGCGACCAGCTCCTTGCCGGTGCCGGTCGCGCCGGTCACCAGCACCGTGCTGTCGTGCGGGGCATACAGCGCAATGCGGTCGCGGACCTGCTGCATCGCGGTGCTGTCGCCGAGCAACGCGTGGTCGGCATCGCGGCGACGGGCCGGCAGGCGACGCCGTGGCGAGGGGGCGCCCACCCGCGCCAGGGTCTGGGTGAGTTCCAGTGCGTGCTCGAACGCCTGGCGCACCGAATCGGCCGAGTACAGCAGCACCCCGGGCAGGCCCACCTGTTCGGCGTGGTCGATGGCCATGCCGGTGCCGACGATCACTTCGATGCCGTTGGCGCGCAGGTCGGCGATGCAGTCGCGTGCGTCTTCACGGGTCACGAAGCGGCGGTGTTCGATGTCCAGCCCGAAGCTGTGCTGGAAGCTGCCGAAGGTGGGCACGTCGGTGGCGTGGGTGACCAGACCGATCCGGGGCGCGATCCGGCGCGCCCGCGCCAGCGCCTCCATCAGGTCGAAGCCGTTGGCCTGGATCGGCACCAGCGGCACCTCCAGCCGGCTGCGCAGATAAGCCGCGTTGGAGCCGCCGGCGATGACCACGTCGCAGTGCTCGCGACGCAGGCGCTGGCCGATCACGTCCACCGCTTCCTCAAAGCCGAGGTTGATCGGCACGATCCGCGCGCGGCGGTCGAACTCGGGGATCACATCGCCCAGCAGCCCGGTCAGGCGCGACACGCTGACGGTCCAGATCACCGGCAGGCTGCCGGCGTCCGGGTCGGGCAGGCGGGAACGGTGGCGGGGCAGGCTGATCGACATGGCGGTGTTTCAATGTTTCAGTTCCATCCATGTTACAGGTGTTTCAATGTTGCACGGTGAAACGTGCCTGTTACCGCCCTGTCTCAATCAAATCAGACACTTGGCACTTGGCACGGCCCTTGCGCCTTCACTCCCGTCAACCACCCTGGAATGCTGCCCGATGAGCACCCCTGTTTCTTCCGCTGGCGCCCGTTTCCGCGCCGCACTGGCTGCCGAATCGCCCCTGCAGGTGATCGGCGCGATCAACGCCAACCACGCCTTGCTGGCGCAGCGCGCCGGCTACCGCGCCATCTATCTGTCCGGTGGCGGCGTCGCTGCCGGTTCGCTGGGCCTGCCGGACCTGGGCATCAACACCCTGGAAGACGTGCTGATCGACGTGCGCCGCATCACCGATGTGTGCGACCTGCCGCTGATGGTGGACATCGACACCGGCTTCGGCCCCAGCGCGTTCAACATCGCGCGCACCGTGAAGTCGCTGATCAAGGCCGGCGCCGCCGCCTGCCATATCGAAGACCAGGTCGGCGCCAAGCGCTGCGGTCACCGTCCGGGCAAGGAAATCGTCACCCAGGGCGAGATGGTCGATCGGGTGAAGGCGGCCGCCGACGCCAAGACCGACCCGGACTTCTTCCTGATCGCGCGCACCGACGCCATCCAGGTGGACGGCGTGGATGCGGCCATCGAACGTGCCATCGCCTGCGTCGAGGCCGGCGCTGACGGCATCTTCGCCGAGGCCGCCTACGACCTGGCCACCTACCGCCGCTTCGTCGACGCGGTGAAGGTGCCGGTGCTGGCCAACATCACCGAGTTCGGCAAGACCCCGCTGTTCACCCGCGACGAACTGGCCTCGGCCGGCGTTGCCATCCAGCTGTTCCCGCTGTCCGCGTTCCGCGCCGCCAACAAGGCCGCCGAGAACGTGTATGAGACCATCCGCCGCGACGGCCACCAGCGTAATGTGGTCGATGCGATGCAGACGCGCGAAGAGCTGTACGACCGTATCGGCTACCACGCCTTCGAGCAGCAGCTCGATGCGCTGTTCGCCGCCAAGAAGTAACGTCGCACCACTTGTTTTCTGGAGGGATCATGAGCGAAGCAACCACCGCCCCCGGCTTCAAGCCGAAGAAGTCCGTCGCCCTGTCCGGCACCGCTGCGGGCAACACCGCGCTGTGCACGGTGGGCCGCAGCGGCAACGACCTGCACTATCGCGGCTACGACATCCTGGACCTGGCCAACACCAGCGAGTTCGAGGAAATCGCCCACCTGCTGGTGCATGGCAAGCTGCCCACCCGCGCCGAGCTGGTGGCCTACAAGTCCAAGCTGAAGTCGCTGCGCGGCATCCCGGCCGCGGTCAAGGCCGCGCTGGAAGAACTGCCGCCGTCGGCGCACCCGATGGACGTGATGCGTACCGGTGTGTCCGTGCTGGGCTGCGTGTCGCCGGAAAAGGATGACCACAACCATCCGGGCGCGCGCGACATCGCCGACAAGCTGATGGCCTGCCTGGGCTCGATGCTGCTGTACTGGTACCACTGGAGCCACAACGGCCGCGCCATCGACGTGGAAACCGACGATGACTCCATCGGCGGCCACTTCCTGCACCTGCTGCACGGCGAGAAGCCGCAGGACTCGTGGGTGAAGGCGATGCACACCTCGCTGATCCTGTACGCCGAGCATGAATTCAATGCGTCCACCTTTGCCTGCCGCGTCATTGCTGGCACCGGCAGCGACATGTACAGCTGCATCACCGGCGGCATCGGTGCGCTGCGGGGTCCCAAGCACGGCGGCGCCAATGAAGTGGCCTTCGAAGTGCAGAAGCGCTACGACAGCCCGGACGACGCCGAGGCCGACATCAAGGCCCGCGTCGAGCGCAAGGAAGTAGTGATCGGCTTCGGCCACCCGGTGTACACCGTGAGTGACCCGCGCAACAACATCATAAAGGAAGTGGCGCGCGACCTGTCGGCCGAGCAGCAGAACGTGAAGATGTTCGACATCGCCGAGCGTCTGGAAACGGTGATGTGGGACATCAAGAAGATGTTCCCGAACCTGGACTGGTTCAGCGCGGTCAGCTATCACATGATGGGCGTGCCGACGGCGATGTTCACCCCGCTGTTCGTCATCGCACGCACCTCCGGCTGGAGCGCGCACATCATCGAGCAGCGCATCGACGGCAAGATCATCCGCCCCAGCGCCAACTACACCGGCCCGGAAGACCAGGCCTTCGTGCCGATCGACCAGCGCAAGTAAGACAGACGTACCGCACCCGTTCGCGGGTGCCTTGCGGAGCAGGCCGGCGTGATGCCGGTCTGATCCGTTGCGGCGTCGCTACTCCTTCTTCGCCGGTGTCACGACGCCCCGGCCCGCCAACAAGCAGCTATCGCCAGCCATGAATACTCAGTACCGCAAGAATCTCCCCGGCACCGCGCTGGACTATTTCGATACCCGGGCCGCGGTCGATGCGATCCAGCCCGGCGCCTATGCCACGCTGCCGTACACCTCGCGCGTGCTGGCTGAAAACCTGGTGCGCCGCTGCGACCCGGCCACCCTGGACGCGTCGTTGCGGCAGCTGATCGAGCGCCGCCAGGACCTGGATTTCCCGTGGTTCCCCGCACGCGTGGTGTGCCATGACATCCTGGGCCAGACCGCGCTGGTGGACCTGGCCGGCCTGCGGGATGCCATCGCCGATGCCGGTGGCGACCCGGCCCAGATCAACCCGGTGGTGCCGACCCAGCTGATCGTCGATCACTCGCTGGCCGTGGAATTCCCCGGCTTCGACAAGGCTGCGTTCGAGAAGAACCGCGCCATCGAGGACCGTCGCAACGAAGACCGGTTCCACTTCATCAACTGGACCAAGAAGGCGTTCAAGAACGTCGACGTGATTCCGCCGGGCAACGGGATCATGCACCAGATCAATCTGGAGAAGATGTCCCCGGTGGTGCAGGTGCGCGACGGCGTGGCCTTCCCCGATACCTGCGTGGGCACCGACAGCCACACCCCGCACGTGGACGCGCTGGGCGTGATCGCGATCGGCGTGGGCGGCCTGGAAGCCGAGAGCGTGATGCTCGGTCGCGCCTCGTGGATGCGCCTGCCCGACATCATCGGCGTGGAACTCACCGGTCGCCCGCAGCCGGGCATCACCTGCACCGACATCGTGCTGGCGCTGACCGAATACCTGCGCAAGGAGCGCGTGGTGGGGGCGTGGATCGAGTTCTTCGGTGAAGGCGCCACCGCGCTGACCATCGGCGACCGCGCCACCATTTCCAACATGACCCCGGAGTTCGGCGCCACCGCGGCGATGTTCTCCATCGACCAGCAGACCCTGGATTACCTGCGCCTGACCGGCCGCGAGGAAGCCCAGGTGCAGCTGGTGGAAACCTACGCCAAGGCCACCGGCCTGTGGTCGGAGGACCTGGCCAACGTGCAGTACGAGCGCGTGCTGCAGTTCGACCTGTCCAGCGTGGTACGCAACATGGCCGGCCCGTCCAACCCGCACAAGCGCGTGGCCACCAGCGAGCTGGCCGCACGCGGCATCGCCGATGAAGCCAAGCTGGCCTCGGGCAAGCTGGAGCAGGAGCAGGGGCTGATGCCCGATGGCGCGGTGATCATCGCCGCCATCACCAGCTGCACCAACACCAGCAACCCGCGCAACGTCATCTCCGCCGCGCTGCTGGCGCGCAACGCCAACCGCGCCGGGCTGGCCCGCAAGCCGTGGGTGAAGAGCTCGCTGGCGCCCGGTTCCAAGGCCGTGCAGCTGTACCTGGAAGAGGCCGGCCTGCTGGGCGACCTGGAAAAGATGGGCTTTGGCATCGTGGCCTTCGCCTGCACCACCTGCAACGGCATGAGCGGCGCGCTGGACCCGAAGATCCAGCAGGAAGTGATCGACCGCGACCTGTACGCCACGGCGGTGTTGTCGGGCAACCGCAACTTCGACGGGCGCATCCATCCGTATGCCAAGCAGGCGTTCCTGGCCTCGCCGCCGCTGGTGGTGGCCTACGCGATCGCCGGTACCGTGCGGTTCGATATCGAGAAGGACGCCCTGGGCCACGACGCCGATGGCAACCCGATCACGCTTAAGGACCTGTGGCCCAGCGATGCCGAGATCGATGCGGTGGTCAAGGCCTGCGTCAAGCCGGAGCAGTTCCGCCAGGTCTACGACCCGATGTTCACCTTCAAGGTGGAGCACGGCGCGCCGATCAGCCCGCTGTATGCGTGGCGCGAGCAGAGCACCTACATCCGCCGCCCGCCGTACTGGGAAGGCGCACTGGCCGGTGCGCGCTCGCTCAGTGGCATGCGTCCGCTGGCCGTGCTCGGCGACAACATCACCACCGACCACCTGTCGCCGTCCAACGCGATCATGGCCAGCAGCGCCGCCGGTGAATACCTGGCCAAGATGGGCCTGCCGGAAGAGGACTTCAATTCCTACGCCACCCACCGCGGCGACCACCTCACCGCACAGCGCGCCACCTTCGCCAACCCGAAGCTGATCAACGAAATGGCCGTGGTCGATGGCCAGGTCAAGCAGGGCTCGTTGGCGCGCGTGGAGCCGGACGGGCAGGTCACGCGCATGTGGGAGGCCATTGAAACCTACATGGCGCGCAAGCAGCCGCTGATCATCATTGCAGGTGCCGATTACGGCCAGGGCAGTTCGCGCGACTGGGCCGCCAAGGGCGTGCGTTTGGCCGGCGTGGAGGCGATCGCCGCCGAAGGCTTCGAACGCATCCACCGCACCAACCTGATCGGCATGGGCGTGCTGCCGCTGGAGTTCAAGGAGGGCGTCAACCGCAAGACCTTGGGCATCGATGGCACTGAAACCTTCGATGTGATCGGCGAACGCGTGCCGCGTGCCGAGCTGACCCTGGTGATCCACCGCCACAACGGTGAACAGCTGAAGGTGCCGGTCACCTGCCGCCTGGACACCGCCGAGGAAGTGTCCATCTACGAGGCCGGCGGGGTACTGCAGCGGTTCGCCCAGGATTTCCTGGAAGCGTCGCAGGTGGCGTGAGGGCAACACGGGCGCGCACCCGGTGTGCGCGCCCGCAGCGTCGGTGGCATGGGGCCACCGATGCGCTGGCAAGCGATACCAGACAGGACGGTCGGCGACATGTTCTACACCGTGGCGGGCATCATCAACACCGCGTTCATCCTGCTCAGCCTGGTCGGCGTGTGGGCGCAGCTGCGCAAGGTCTGGCGGCGCCGCAGCGCGGGCGCGGCCAACGGTGGCGCCACCGACATCCTGTCGCTCAACCAGTTCACGGTCAGTTTCCTGGCCTATCTGTCGTTCTTCGTCTACGGCTACACCATCCAGCCGTTCAACCACTTCATTGTCTGGCCGCGCCTGCTCGCCTCGGTGCTGGTGCTGCTGATCCTGCGCGAGATCTGGACGGACCGGCGCAGCCGCGCGGCCACCACCGGGCTGGTGCTGGCCTGCCTGGCACTGCTGTGTGCGCTGGCCGGGCTGGTTTGGGGGCAGCGCCACGTCGACGAAGGGCGGGTGCTGGCCTCGGCGATGATCGTGGCCATCACCGCGTTGCTGGCGCAGGGGTATGCGCACCAGATCCTGCTGATCTGGCGCTCCGGCCGCACCGGTGCGGTATCGCTGCGGATGAGCCAGCTGATCCTGCTGATGGATGTTTCCACGGTCGTCTTCGCCTTCGCGATGGGGCTGCACCTGGGCTGGCCGCTGTTGCTGCTGGCCGTGGTCAGCGGCAGCACCAAGCTGGCCATCCTGTGGCTGTTCCGCTGGGAGCAGCGCAGCGCCCTGGCCGCGCACAAACGTCATCCTCTTCCCGCGCTGGTCGCCCAGCGCTGATTTTTCTGAGACTTCCAAGGCATCCGTTATGACCTTCCTCCCCCAGCTCCGCATTCCGGCCACCTACCTGCGTGGTGGTACCAGCAAGGGCGTGTTCTTCCGGCTGACCGACCTGCCGGTGGCGGCGCAGGTGCCGGGCCCGGCCCGCGATGCGCTGCTGATGCGCGTGATCGGCTCGCCCGACCCGTATGGCAAGCACACCGACGGCATGGGCGGTGCCACCTCCAGCACCAGCAAGTGCGTGATCATCGCCGCCGCGTCGGTGCCCGATCATGACGTGGACTATCTGTATGGTCAGGTCGCGATCGATACCGCGTTCGTGGATTGGAGCGGCAACTGCGGCAACCTCAGCACCGCGGTAGGCCCGTTTGCGATCAGCAACGGCTTCATCGACCCGGCGCGCATCCCGCACAACGGCACCTGCACCGTGCGGATCTGGCAGGCCAATATCGGCAAGACCATCCTGGCCCACGTGCCGGTCGTGGACGGCCAGGTGCAGGAGATCGGCGATTTCGAGCTGGATGGGGTGACCTTCCCGGCGGCGGAGATCCAGCTGGAGTTCCTCGACCCGTCCGATGACGGCGACGGCGAGGGCGGGTCGATGTTCCCGACCGGCAACCTGGTCGACACCCTGGACGTGCCCGGCGTGGGCAGCTTCCAGGTGACGATGATCACCGCCGGCATCCCGACCATCTTCCTCAACGCCGCGGATCTGGGTTACACCGGCACCGAGCTGCAGCCGGCGATCAATGAGGACAAGGCGGCCCTGGCGCGTTTCGAAGCGATCCGCGCGCACGGCGCGGTGCGCATGGGGCTGATCGAGACCATCGAGCAGGCCGCGACCCGTCAGCACACACCGAAGGTCGCATTTGTCGCCCCGGCGCAGGACTACGTGTCTTCCAGCGGCAAGCAGATCGCCGCGGGCGACATCGACCTGCACGCGCGCGCGCTGTCGATGGGCAAGCTGCACCACGCGATGATGGGCACGGCGGCGGTTGCGATCGGCACCGCGGCTGCGATCCCCGGCACGCTGGTCAACCTGGCCGCCGGTGGCGGTGAGCGCGAGGCGGTGACCTTCGGGCATCCGTCCGGCACGCTGCGGGTGGGCGCACAGGCGGCGTTCGTTGACGGGCAGTGGACGGTCACCAAGGCCATCATGAGCCGCAGTGCACGCGTGCTGATGGAAGGCGCGGTGCGGGTACCCGCCGACACGGTGTAGGTTCAACAGGAGATCACGATGTCCGGTCACGACAACAGCAGCAACCAGCGACCCCCGTGGGATGCGGTCATGACCGACATCGTGGACTACGTGCGCGACGTCCGGGTGGAGTCGCCGCTGGCCTTCAGCACCGCGCGCCATTGCCTGATCGACACCCTTGGCTGCGGCCTGGCGGCCCTGGCGTTTCCCGCCTGCAGCAAGCTGCTCGGACCGCTGGTGCCTGGCACCCGGGTGGTCAACGGCGCGCGCGTGCCGGGCACGCGTTTCGAACTGGACCCGGTGCAGGCGGCCTTCAACATCGGCGCGATGGTGCGCTGGCTGGACTTCAACGACACCTGGCTGGCCGCCGAATGGGGCCATCCGTCCGACAACCTCGGCGGCATCCTGGCCACCGCCGACTGGCTCAGCCGCAACGCCGAAGCACTGCGGCGGCCGCCGCTGACCATGCGCGACGTGCTCGTGGCGATGGTCAAGGCGCATGAGATCCAGGGCTGCCTGGCGTTGGAAAACGCATTCAACCGGGTCGGGCTGGACCACGTGGTGCTGGTCAAGGTGGCCTCCACCGCCGTGGTCGCGCACCTGCTCGGGCTGGACCGCGAGCGCATGCTCAACGCGGTGTCGCTGGCCTGGGTGGACGGGCAGTCGCTGCGCACCTACCGGCACGCCCCCAACACCGGGTCGCGCAAAAGCTGGGCGGCCGGCGATGCCACCAGCCGCGCCGTGCGGCTGGCACTGATGGCCGCGGCGGGCGAGATGGGCTACCCGAGTGCGCTGACCGCACCCACGTGGGGCTTCTACGACGTCAGCTTCGGCGGGCAGCCGTTCCGCTTCCAGCGCCCGTATGGCAGCTACGTGATGGAGAACGTGCTGTTCAAGATCAGCTACCCGGCCGAATTCCACGGGCAGACCGCCGTGGAGGCGGCGATGCAACTGCATGCGCGCATGCGCGCGGCCGGCAAGCGCAGCGAGGACATCGCCCACATCACCCTGCGCACCCAGCAGGCCTGCCTGCGCATCATCGACAAGCCCGGCCCCCTGCATAACCCGGCTGACCGCGACCACTGCGTGCAGTACATGGTCGCCATCGCGCTGATCTTCGGCCGCTTGGTGGCCGAGGACTACGAGGACGACGTGGCCGCCGACCCGCGCATCGATGCGCTGCGGGCGAAGATCACCTGCGTCGAGGAGCCGCGCTACACCGCCGACTACCTGGACCCGGACAAGCGCAGCATCGCCAACGCGCTGACGTTGGCGTTCACCGACGGCAGCACCCTGGAGGCCGAGGTGGAGTACCCGCTGGGCCATGCCCGCCGCCGCGCCGAGGGCATCCCGTTGCTGGAGGACAAGTTCCGCGCCCACCTCACCGCCACCTACCCGACCCAGCAGCAGCGCCGCATCCTCGACGCCTCACTGGACCCGGTGGTGCTCGAAGCGATGCCCGTACACGACTACGTAAACCTCTACGTAGCCGTGTAGAGCCGACCGTCGGTCGGCTGCTCATCCCCGGTCGGTCAAACCAGATACCCGGTCTGCGACGCCCGATGCACGGTCGGCCACACCCCATCCCCGGTAGAGCCGACCGTTGGTCGGCTGCCCCGGACGCCACACAAACCCGACCGTCGCCCGGCTCCGCTCAAGCCGGGTCGCCCTCTATACTGGCCGCCTTGATCAAGGAGCGTCATCATGGCTAGCCGCAGTCGGGTCGGGCAGTGGAGCTGGAAGGGAATCGCGGGCCTGGCGCTGGTCGCCGGCCTGGCCCTGGGCATCGGGGGTTGCAACCGCAACAACAGCGGGCAGCTGCCCACCCCGTCCGGCGCACCGATCGCGGCCAAGGCCGAGAAGGTCAGCGAGTTCACCCTGGTGCGGGCCTACCCCGACCAGAAGGGCGACGGCGTGTCGCTGGCGCTGGAATTCTCGCGCCCGCTGGTGGGCACCCAGGACTTCGACGCGCTGGTCCGCTTCGCCGAGAAGGTGGGCACCGAGGACAGCAGCTGGACCCTGTCCGATGACGGCCTGACCCTGCGCTACCCGTTCGTCGAGGCGGCCAAGGAATACAACCTCATCGTCTCGCCCGACCTGCTGGCCGCCGATGGCAGCCGCATCGGCAAGGAGCTGCGCCAAAAGGTATTCACCGGCGAGCTCAAGCCGGTGGCCGGCTTCGCCTCGCAGGGCAGCGTGCTGCCGGCCAAGGACAGCCGGGGCCTGCCGGTGGTGTCGGTGAACGTGCAGGAAGTGGACGTGGAGTTCCTGCGCGTGCGCGAGAACCAGCTGCCCACCTTCTTCAGCCAGTACCAGCGCGGCGGGCGTCGCGGCAGCTGGGACCTGGACAGCGACTATGACGACCGCGTGCCGATGTCCAAGCTGGCCGAGCCGGTGTACGTCAACCGGTTCGTGCTGGGCGGCAAGCAGAACGAGCGCGTGCTGACCTACCTGCCCACCCAGGAGATCAAGCAGCTGCAGGAGCCCGGCCTGTACTTCGCGGTGATGAAGCGTAGCGGCTCGTTCGAAAGCGAGTTCGACACCGCCTTCTTCACCGTCAGCGACATCGGCCTGCACACCCGCGCCTACAAGGACAAGCTGTTCGTGCACACCGCCTCGCTGCAGAGCGGGGCGGCGCTGAAGAAGATCGAGCTGCGCATCCTCGACGGCAAGGGCGAGGTGGTGCTCAAGGGCAGCACCGACGGCAACGGCAATGCACTGCTCAACTACACGCTCGATGCCAGCCACGTGCTGATCGCCAGCAGCGGTGCCGACACCTCGATGCTGCCGTTCAACCAGCCGGCGCTGGACCTGAGCGAGTTCGCGGTGGCCGGGCGCGACAACGCCTGGTTCGACGTGTTCGCCTGGTCCGGCCGCGACCTGTACCGCCCCGGTGAAACGGTGCGCATCTCCGCGCTGCTGCGCGACAACGATGGCAAGCCGACCAAGCCGCAGCCGGTCTTCCTGCGCCTGAAGCAGCCGGACGGCAAGACCTTCCGCGAGACCCGCCTGCAGCCGGGCGAGCAGGGCTATTTCAGCTTCGAACAGACCATTCCGGCCGAAGCCCCGACCGGGCGCTGGCAGGTGGAATTCCGCACCAACCCGGCCAGCAAGGAAGCCATCCAGGGCATGACCCTGCGCATTGAGGAGTTCCTGCCCGAGCGCATGAAGCTGGACCTGGACAGTGTCCAGAAGACCCTCAAGCCGGGTGAGCCGCTCAAGCTGATCGCCGATGCGGCCTACCTGTACGGTGCGCCCGCCGACGGCAACCGCTTCACCGCGCGCCTGGCCGTGGCGGCCGAGCAGTCCCCGGTGGAGGCGTTGCCGGGCTACTTCTTCGGTGACCCCACCATGGCGCTGCCGCGTGAGGCACGCGACATCATCGACACCGAATTCCCCGCCGACGGCAAGCTGCGCCAGGACGTGGCGCTGCCCGACGAGGTCAAGCCGACCGCCCCGATCGCGGTGGTGGTGTCCGGCAGCGTGTACGAAACCGGCGGGCGCACCGTCACCCGCACGCTGAAGCGGGTGATGTGGCCGGCGCCGGCGCTGGTCGGCGTGCGTCCGCTGTTCAATCCCGATGACGGCGCAGATGCCAACAGCACCGCGCGCTTCGAAGTGATGCGTGTGGACGCCGCAGGCAAGCCGCAGCCGGCCAAGGGCCTGAAGATCACCCTGGTGCGCGAGCTGCGCGACTACCACTGGACCTTCAACGACAACCGCTGGGATTACGACTTCACCCGCCGCTTCGAGAACAAGGACACCCGCACCGTCGACGCCGGCACCGTGGCCACCACGGTCGACCTGCCGGTGGAGTGGGGCGAGTACCGCCTGGAGGTGTTCGATCCGACCACCGGGCTGACCAGCCGCTATCCCTTCCGCGCCGGCTGGAGCTGGAACGACGACAACCGCGGCCTGGATGCACGCCCGGACAAGATCAAGCTGGGCCTGGACAAGACCGGCTACAAGGCCGGCGACAAGGTCCGCGTCACCGTCACCCCTCCGCATGCCGGCAAGGGCATCCTGATGGTGGAAAGCGACAAGATGCTGTACGTGCAGGAGATCGACGCCAAGCCGGGCAGCACCTTCGACATCCCGGTCACCGCCGAGTGGGAGCGCCACGACGTCTACATCACCGCGCTGGTGTTCCGTGGCGGCAGTGCGCCGAGCAAGATCACCCCGGCCCGTGCAGTGGGCGTGGTGCACGTGCCGATGGACCGCAAGGCGCGCCAGATCGCGGTCGGCCTGTCGGCGCCCAAGCAGATGCGCCCCGAGCAGACCCTGCCGGTGACGGTGAGCGCGCCGCAGCTGGCGGGCAAGGTCGCGCACGTGACCGTGTCGGCGGTGGACGTGGGCATCCTCAACATCACCCGCTTCCCGGTGCCCGACGCGGCCGGCCACTTCTTCGCGCAGCGCCGCCTGGACGTGGATGCCTATGACATCTACAGCCGCGTGATCGAGAGCTTCGACGGCAGCAGCGGCAAGCTCAAGTTCGGCGGCGACATGGCGCTGGCGGCGATGCCCCAGGCCAAGCGTCCCACCGCGCGCGTGCAGACCGTGGACCTGTTCTCCGGCCCGGTGAAGCTCGATGCCAAGGGCATCGCCCGGATCGCGCTGAAGGTGCCGGACTTCAACGGCACCCTGCGGGTGTCGGCGGTGGTGTATTCCGATGACCAGTACGGCAAGCGCGATGTGGAAACGGTGGTGCGTGCGCCGATCCTGGCCGAGGCCAGCATGCCGCGGGTGATGGCGCCGGGCGACCGCAGCACGGTCACCCTGGACGTGCAGAACTTCACCGGCACGCCGGGCGAGTTCAAGGTGCAGGTCGACGGCATCGGTCCGCTCGCCCTGGGTGAACCGACCCGCACGCTGCAGCTCAAGGCCGACGCCAAGACCACCCTCAGCTTCCCGCTGACCGCGCGCGAGGGCTACACGGTGGCCAAGGTGCGGGTGCGGGTGGACGGCAACGGCTTCAAGGTGGACCGCCGCTACGACCTGCCGGTGCGCGCCGCCTGGCCGCAGATCCTGCGCTCGCAGACCCGCACGCTGGACCCGCTGGGTGCAGTGGAGATGGGCAGCGGCCTGGCCGATGGCCTGATGAGCGATTCGGTGACCGCCCGCATGCTGGTAAGTGCGCTGCCGCCGATTCCGTTTGCCAGCGCGCTCAACGACGCACTGAAGTATCCCTATGGCTGCGCCGAGCAGACCACCAGCAAGGGCTACGCGGCGCTGATGCTGGACGAGGCGACCTCGGCCATGCTCGGTGCCGACGGCCTGGATGCCAAGACCCGCCGTGAGCGCATGGAAGGCGCGTTCGGCCGGCTGGCCTCGATGCAGGTGGCCAACGGCAACTTCTCGATGTGGGGCGACGACGGCTATGTGAACCCATGGCTCACCCCATACATCGCCGAGTTCCTGCTGGATGCCAAGGACGGGGGGTTCGCGGTGCCCGACAGCGTGCTGCAGAAGGCGCTCAACCGCCTCAGCGAAGACCTGCTGTCCGGTGGCAACCAGTTCTACGGTGAAGACCGCCGCGAGAACCTCAAGTTCGCCAACCAGGCGTACTCCGGTTACGTGCTGGCGCGGGTCAACCGCGCGCCGCTGGGTACGCTGCGCGCGCTGTATGACAACGAACGCAGCAAGGCGCTGACCGGCCTGCCGCTGGTCCACCTGGGCATCGCGTTGTCGCTGCAGGGCGACCACAAGCGCGGCGATGCGGCCATTGCCGCCGGCTTTGCCAAGCCGAGCAGCGAGCGCCCGCAGTACTTCGGTGACTACGGCAGCGCGGTGCGCGACGACGCACTGATGATCGCGCTGCTGCACGAGCGCAAGCTGTCCAAGCCGGGCTATGACGCCCGTGCGGTCGACCTGGGCCGGGCCCTGGACGCACGCCGCAGCAGCAGCGGGCTGTGGTTGAGCACGCAGGAACAGGTCGCCATCGCGCGCCTGGGCAAGGCCCTGTCGGCCAACCAGAAGAAGCTGGTGTCCGGCGAACTGGCCGTGGGCGGCGACGTGGAGGCCATCGCCGCGCGCCGCCTGTTCGGGCGCAGCTTCGACTACGCCGCGCTGGCCAAGGGCGTGCGCTTCACCCCGCAAGGGGAGCCGCCGATGTTCGCCAGCCTGGACGTGGCCGGCATTCCGCGCACCGCGCCGGAACCGGACAGCCGCCACCTGGGCGTGGAACGCACCTGGTACACCACCGACGGCAAGCCGTGGACGCCGCGCGCGTTGAAGGAAGGCGAGGCGTTGATCGTGCGGGTCAGCATCACCCCGAACGTGGACATGCCCGACGCGCTGCTCACCGACCTGTTGCCGGCGGGCCTGGAGATCGAGAACTTCAACCTGGGCGACGCCAAGCAGTGGGCCGACGTGGTGGTGGACGGGCTCAACGTCAACGACCGCGGCGATGCCGCCACGCTGCGCCACGAAGAGTTCCGCGACGACCGCTACGTGGCCGCGGTGAAGCTGTCGCGGGGCAGCACCGCCAAGGTGTTCTACCTGGTGCGCGCGGTCACCCCGGGCACCTACACGGTGCCGCCGCCGCTGGTGGAAGACATGTACCGCCCCGACCTGCGTGGGGTGGGCCGCAGCTACCCGACCACGTTGACCGTGGTCCAACCGTGAGCCGGGTGCGGGCCATCGCCACCGCGATGGCCCGCACCACGCTGTCGTTCAGCCGATGACGTCATCCCCCTTCAAGCGCCTGGCACTGCGGGCGCGGCAGTGGCTGTTGCCCACGCTGCGCTGGGGCACGGTGGCCGTGCTCAGCCTGCTGCTGGTGCTGGACCTGTCCTTCCCGCCGCCGCTGCCGAAGCTGCGCGACACCAGTACCCTGGTGGTCGCCCGCGACGGCACGCCGCTGCGCGCGTTCGCCGATGCCGACGGTGTGTGGCGGTACCCGGCGTCCATCGACAGCGTGTCGCCGCTGTACCTGCAGGCCCTGCTCAATTACGAAGACCGCTGGTTCTGGCGGCACCCCGGGATCAACCCGTGGGGGTTGCTGCGCGCCGGCAAGCAATGGCTGCTGCAGGGGCGGATCGTGTCCGGCGGTTCCACCCTGACCATGCAGGTGGCGCGCATCCTCGATCCGCATACGCGCACGCCGTGGGGCAAGGCCAAGCAGATGCTGCGCGCGGTGCAGCTGGAAGTGCACCTGAGCAAGGCGCAGATCCTGGCGCTGTACCTGGAACGCGCACCGTATGGCGGCACCATCGAAGGCGTGGAGGCGGCCAGCTGGGCCTACCTGGGCAAGCCGGCCGCGCGGTTGTCGCAGGCCGAAGCGGCGTTGCTGGCGGTGTTGCCGCAGGCGCCCAGCCGACTGCGCCCGGACCGCCACCCCGAAGCGGCGCAACGTGCGCGCGACAAGGTGCTCGAGCGCATGGTCGCGCTGGGCGTGTGGAGCCGCGACGACGTGGACGATGCCCGCATCGAGCCGGTGGTCACCCGCGCACTGCAGCCACCGCTGCATGCCGCGCTGCTGGCGCAACGGCTGCGCTCGGCGCAACCGCGTGCGGCGCGGATCGAAAGCACGCTGGACATCGGCCTGCAGCGCACGCTGGAAGAACGGGTGTCGTCGTACTTTTCGCAGCTGCCTGAGCGTACCTCCGCTGCGTTGCTGGTGGTCGACAACCGCACCCTGGAGGCCCGCGCCTACGTCGGTTCGGTGGCCTTCGGCGACAAGCAGCGGCTGGGCCACGTGGACATGGTGCAGGCCTGGCGCTCGCCCGGTTCCACGCTCAAGCCGTTCCTGTACGGCATGGCGCTGGATGATGGGCTCATCCATTCGGAAAGCCTGATGGTGGACGCACCGCAGGCGTTCGGTGGTTACCGCCCGGGCAATTTCGATGCGGCGTTCAATGGCCCGGTCAGTTCGGCCACGGCACTGCGGCTGTCGCTCAACGTGCCGGCGGTAGACCTGCTGGACCGGGTTGGCTCGGCCCGCTTCGCCGCGCGGCTGTCGCACGCCGGCATCACGCTGCGCTTCCCGCACGGCAGCGCGCCCAACCTGTCGCTGATCCTGGGCGGCACCGGTGCGCGCCTGGAGGATCTGGTTGGGGCATTCGCAGGGTTCAACCGCAATGGCATCGCTGGCCGTGTGCGCTATACCGCGGCCGACCCGGTGATCGAGCGCCGCCTGATGTCGCCGGGCGCGGCGTGGATCACCCGCGAAGTGCTCGAGTCCAACCCGCGGCCCGGGTACGGCAGTGGCACCTTCGATGTTACCGGGCGCCCGCGGGTGGCGTGGAAGACCGGCACCAGCTACGGCTATCGCGATGCCTGGGCGATCGGCAGTACCCGCCACTACACCGTAGGGGTGTGGGTGGGGCGGCCCGATGGCACGCCGTTGCCCGGGCAGTACGGTGCGGTTACCGCGTTGCCGCTGATGTTCGAAGTGGTGGACAGCCTGCCTCGCCAGGCCGGCGACGCCAGCGGCGCGCCGATGCCGCCCAACGTGACCCGCGAGGCGATCTGCTGGCCGACCGGGGAGCTGGCCGAGCGCACCGAGGACGCGTTGTGCCAGCGCCGCCTGGATGCGTTCGTGCTGGACGGCGTGGTGCCGCCCACCTTCGCCGAACGCGACGCGCGGCTGTGGCAGCCGGGGCGACAACGGTTCAACGTGGACGCGCGCAGCGGCCTGCGGGTGTCGCCGGATTGCCGCCTGCCGCACGAGACCGAGGTGCGCGAGATCGCGCGTTGGCCGGCCCTGTTGTCCCCGTGGTTGCCCCTGGCACAGCGGCATGCGTCGCAGCTGCCGGCGTTGTCGCCGGACTGCAGCGACGATGGCCGCGAAAGCGGCGGCAGTCTGCACATCGAAGGCCTCAACGACCGCGCCACGCTGGCGCGCGCGCCCAATGCAGAGCATGGCGTACGCCTGCAGCTGCGCGCGCTCGGCAACGACAACAGCATCGACTGGCTGCTGGATGGTCGCTGGATCGCACGCACCGAGGGCGCGCGCCTGTTCCAGCGCGATTTCGACGAGACCGGCGAGCACACGCTTACCGCGCTCGCCTCCGATGGCGCCTGGACGCAGGTCCGGTTCCGCATCCTGCGGTAGCAACCCCGATGGCGCGTCCCGCCATGGCAACACCACGCGCAGGCATCCCGACGTCACCCACACCGATTCAACGGAATGCCCACCCATCCCAACGGCACGCGGCAATATCACCGGTAGGGTCGCGCCCCAGCCGACTGCCGATGCATATTCCACGTCCGGTAGGGCATGATCCGTATCGGAGAAGCGCAACATCACCCGTCTCCGCCACAGGTCACGCCACCACCGCATGTTGAGGGCGTATCGGCAGTCGGCTGGGGCGCGACCCTACCGGTTTGATCATCCGCGAGCAGGGGCCTGGGCAGCAGCGGTTCCGGCAGGGGGACCGGAAGAGCCGGCCAGCGGCCGGCACGTCCGGTTTCGGATGCGTGGGGCGTTATTCCCCTATCCAGCCGTCCAGCAGGTCGGCGAACTCGTCGGCGTGTTCCTCTTCCTGGGCCAGGATCTCTTCGAGGATGCGCTTGGTGGTGGTGTCCTTGTCGCCGACGAAATTGATCATTTCGCGGTAGCTGTCGATGGCGATGCGCTCGGCGATGAGGTTCTCGCGGACCATGTCGCGCAGGTCCTTGCCTTCCTTGTACTCGGCATGCGAACGCGCGGTCAGGGTGTCCGGGTTGAGATCCGGTTCGCCGCCCAGCTGCACGATGCGCTCGGCCAGCTTGCCGGCGTGCGCCTGCTCCTGCTGGGCGTGTTCCAGAAACTCACCCTTGACCGCGTCGGCGAGCATGCCCTTGGCCATGAAGTAGTGGCGGTAGTAACGCAGCACGCACACGTACTCGGTGGCCAGTGCATCGTTGAGCAGCTTGATCACCGCCTCGCGGTCGGCGCTGTAGGTCGGCGTGATCGCGCCGTCCTCGATGTCCTTGCGCGCGCGGGCACGCAGGGTGGCGGTATCGCTGATGCCGTCCGGGCCGGTGCTGCGGGTGGCGGGGGCGGGGCTGGATTGCTTGGCTGGCGTTGACATGGCTGGCCGGGTTCCTTTGTTGCGGGGGATCAGCTGGGCAGGTGCTCCAGCACGTACGTTGCCGAGGACACCTCGAACTGGCCGGGTTCCTCGATGAAGGTCTGGCGCACCACGCCGTCCTCGACGTAGAGCGCGAAGCGGCGCGACCGCAGGCCCATGCCCGAACTGCTGGCATCAATCTCCAGCCCGAGCGCGCGGGTGAACTCGCCGTTGCCGTCGGACAGCAGCTGCAGGCCGTCGGGCACGTGCTGGCTTTCGCCCCAGGCCTTCATCACGAACGGGTCGTTGACCGCCATGCAGAACACGTCGATGCCGCGGTGGCGGAAATCGGCGAAGTGCTCCACATAGCCGGGCAGGTGGCGGGCCGAACAGGTGGGCGTGAACGCGCCGGGCACGGCGAACAGCACCGCTCGGCGTCCGTCGAACAAGGCATGGGTGTCGATGGTCTCCATGCCCTCGCGGATGCGCTTGAGGGTGACTTCGGGAATGCGGTCGCCAACGTGGATGGTCATGCGGACTCCTTGGACACGGACAGCGTAGTAAGCGGGGTGGGAGGGTGGCGTCAAAACGTTGAAAAAATCGCGTGGACACCCATTTCAACGGCAGAGCAGCGCTGCCGGGGCCAGCGTAGCCGCCGCCCACTGGCCGCGCATTGCGCCGGATCAAGCCGGCGCGTCACGGCAGCGGCGCTGCCAGCGGCTAGAATTGACGGGACGGTGCCCGCCGGCGCGGGCGACCGAACTTATTCGAGGTGTATCGATGGAATTCAAGGACTACTACGCCACGCTCGGGGTGGAACCGACCGCGGGCGATGCGGAGATCAAGACGGCCTACCGCCGGTTGGCACGCAAGTACCACCCCGACGTCAGCAAAGAGGCGGGCGCGGAAGACAAGTTCAAGGCCGTGAACGAGGCCTACGAGGCCCTGCGCGACCCGCAGAAGCGTGCCGCCTACGACCAGCTCAAGGCCCAGGGCTACCGGCCGGGCGAGGAGTTCCATGCGCCGCCGAACTACGGCGGCGGGCAGGGCTTCGATTACGAGGAAGTGTTTGGGGGCGGCGCCGGCGGCGGCGGCTTCAGCGACTTCTTCGAAAGCCTGTTCGCGCGCCAGCGCGGCGGTGGCGGTGGCCGGGCCAGTGGCTTCGGCGGCGCCAGCCAGGGCCCGCAGCCCACCCGCGACACCCGCGCCAAGTTGTCGGTGCCGCTGGAAGCGGCCCACACCGGCGACAGCCTGCGCATCAACGTCAACGGCAAGCAGCTGGACGTGCGCGTGCCCAAGGGCATCCGCCCGGGCCAGGTGATCCGGCTGACCGGGCAGGGGACCGGTGGCGGCAACCTGCTGCTGGAAGTGGAATATGCCGAGCACCCGCAGTTCGAGGTGGACGGCCGCAACATCCTGTACACCCTGCAGGTGACGCCGTGGCAGGCCGCGCTGGGTACCAGCATCAGCGTGCCCACCCTGGGCGGGTCGGTGGAATTGAAGGTGCCGGCCGAATCCGATGCCGGGCGCAAGCTGCGCCTGCGCGGTCGCGGCCTGCCGGGCAACCCGGACGGCGACCAGATCGTGGAGCTGGAGATCGTGGCGCCGGCCCCGACCGAAGAGGCGCAGAAGAAGGCCTACAAGGCGCTGGCCAAGGCGTTCGGCGAGAAGGTGTGATGCCGGCGGTGCGCCGATGCATCGGCGTACCGCCCGGTGTTGCGTGCCGATCGTTGGTGCGTACCGACCGTCAGGGCGTACCGACCGTCAGGGCGTACCGACCAACGGTCGGTACCTACCGGGCCGGCCGTCGGCATCACGCCGTCGACCGGGTCGCGGTCGCGGTAGGAGCCGACCGTTGGTCGGCTCACCGTACCGTCGGCATCACGCCGTCGGCGGTTCCTGGTTGCTGAAGACCCGCTCCAGCACTTCAGACAGCTCGTCCTCGGAGAACGGCTTGGTGATGTAGGCCTTGGCCCCCTGGCGCATGCCCCACATGCGGTCGGTGTCCTGGTCCTTGGTGGTCACCAGGATCACCGGAATGTGCTTGGTGGTCGCGTCGCGGGCCAGCGTGCGGGTGGCCTGGAAACCGTTGAGGTTGGGCATCACCACGTCCATCAGCACCAGATCGGGCAGCTGCGCCCGGGCCGCTTCCACCCCGGCGGCGCCATCGGTGGCGGTCAGGATCTCGTGCCCGAGCTTTTCGACGATGCGCTGTATCCCCAGCAGCTGCGACGGTGAATCGTCGACGATCAGAATGCGTGCCATGTTGTTCCCCAGGTTATGCCCGCAGTGTAGTGCCGCGCCCGCATGGCCGGGAAGCGTCCGGCATGCCGTCCGTCGCCCACCTGCAACGCTCAGTCGATCCGCACCACCGTGCGACCCAACGCACCGCCCGCAAGCATCGCCTCGAACACGTCGGCCAATCCGTCCAGGCCTACTTCGCGCGTGCAGATCGCGTCCAGGTGGCGCGGCTTCCAGTCGCCGGCAAGCTTTTCCCACACCTGTTCGCGCAGCGCGCGCGGTGCTGCCGCCGAGGACACTCCCAGTAGTGACACGCCGCGGATGATGAAGGGCATCACCGTCATGTCCAGCGCCGGGCTGGCCGCCAGGCCGGCGCTGACCACGCTGCCGTAAGGCACCGTCTGCGCCAGCAGGCTGGCCAGCATGGGGCCGCCGGCATTGTCCAGGCCGCCGCCGAAGCGCGCCGATTCCATCGGTTTGCCCGTGGCCAGCGCCTCGCGCGGCAACACCTGGCTGGCGCCCAGCCGGTGAAGGTAGTCGGCCTGGTCGGCCTTGCCGCTGATGGCATGCACCTCGAAGCCGGCGCGGCTGAAGATGTCCACCGCCAACGAGCCGACCCCGCCGGTGGCCCCGGTGACCGCCAGCGGGCCATGCGCGGGGGTCAGCCGGTTGTCGGTCATGCGCAGCAGCGCCAGCGCGGCGGTGAAGCCGGCGGTGCCCAGTACCATCGCCTCGCGCGGGCTCAGCCCGGCCGGCTGGGCGATCACCGCACTCGCGGCCAGCCGCACGTACTGGCTGTAGCCGCCGTCCCGGGTCTCGCTGAGCCCGCAGCCGGTGGCCAGCACCGCATCGCCCTCGCGGTAGGCCGGATCGGTGGAGGACACCACCGTGCCGGCCACGTCGATGCCCCCCACCAGCGGGAAGCGGCGCAGGATGCGGCCCTTGCCGGTGCCGGCCAGGGCATCCTTGTAGTTCACCGACGACCACTGCGCGCGGATCACCACCTCGCCCGGGTTGAGCTGGTCCAGGCCGATCGCCTCGATGCCGCTGCGGTGGCCGTGCTCGTCCTGGTGGATGCGGAAGGCGTTGAAGGGGGCGGGCAGGGGCATGTGGCGGCCTCGTGGGGTGTGGAACGACACCTTACCTGCTGCCTGCGCGGGCCGGGACCCCCGGCTGGGCAGCGCATGAATCGATCCCGTTGGCCCCTTGCCCCTTCCAATCCTGCCGATCCGCCCCATCTAGTAGAATCGAACAGGATTCATGGTTGACGGTGCGGAATGGCCCGCAGGCAACCTTTCACTGATGGAGCGTGCATGGCCTGGAATACACCCGGCGGCAACAAGGGCGGACAAGGTCCCGACGAGAACCGACGAGGGCCGTTTGGCCCGCGCGGTGGCGGCAATGGCAGCGGTTGGGGCGGTTTTCCCGGCCCGCTCAAGGATCTCTTCGATGGCAACATCCTGCGTTGGGTGGCAGTCGCGGTGGTTCTGCTGCTGCTGTTCTCCAGCTTCCAGCTGATCGGCGAACAGCAGCGCGGCGTGGTCCTGCGCTTCGGCCAGTTCTCGCGGATCCTGCAGCCCGGCCCCAACTTCAAGCTGCCCTGGCCGATCGAATCGGTGACCAAGGTCAACGCCACCCAGATCAAGACGTTCAGCAGCCAGGTGCCGGTGCTGACCCGTGACGAGAACATCGTCAACGTCTCGGTCAACGTGCAGTACCGCATCGACGACCCGCGCCTGTACCTGTTTGGCACGGTGGCAGCCGACCAGGTGCTGGAGCAGTCCGCGCAGAGCGCGGTCCGCGAGCAGGTGGGCCGTGCCGACCTCAACGCCGTCCTCAACAACCGCGGCCCGCTGGCGCTGGTTGCCCAGGAACGCCTGCAGGCCGCACTGAAGGCCTACCGCACCGGCCTGGCCGTCACTGGCCTGACCCTGCCCGACGCGCGTCCGCCCGAAGAGGTCAAGCCGGCCTTCGACGAGGTCAACGGCGCCCAGCAGGTCAAGGAACGCCTGATCAACGAAGCCCAGGCCTACGCGGCCAAGGTCGTGCCCGAAGCGCGCGGCCAGGCCTCGCGTGCCCGCACCACGGCCGAAGGTTACAAGCAGGCCGCCGTGGCCAAGGCCGAGGGTGACGCCGAACGCTTCACCCTGCTGCAGGCCCAGTACAAGGACGCCCCGGAAGTCACCCGCAAGCGCCTGTGGCTGGAAACCGTGCAGCAGGTGCTCGGCCAGAACCGCAAGATCATCGGGGGCGATGGCCGCCAGCTGATCTACGTGCCGATGCCCGGCGACACCCGCGGCGCTGCCGCACCGGCCGCACCGGCCGTGACCCCGGAAGTGATGCTGCCGTCGCTGCCGGCCAGCACGCCGGTGGATGGCGTGCGCAACACCGAACGCCCGACCACCCGCCCCACCGGTCGTGAAGGAGTCAGCCGATGAAGAGTTCCCTTTGGATCGGGCTGGCCGTGGCCGCCCTGCTGGGCCTGTTGGGCTCGGTATACGTGGTCCGTGAAGACCAGACCGCGATGGTGCTCAACCTGGGCAAGGTGGTCCGTGCCGACATCAAGCCGGGCCTGCACTTCAAGGTGCCGCTGGTGGAAACGGTGCGGGTGTTCGACCGCCGCTTCCAGGTGCTGGCCACCGCGCCGGCGCGTTACTTCACCGCCGAGCAGAAGGACGTCAGCGTCGACTTCTTCGCCATCGGGTACATCTCCAACGTGCGCGATTACTACCGTGCCACCGGTGGCGATGCCAGCGTGGCCGATGCGCGCCTGGCCCCGATCATCACCGACTCGCTGCGCAACCAGATCAACTCGCGCTCGCTGCAGCAGCTGGTGTCCGGTGACCGCAGCGAGCTGATTGCCGGGCAGTTGACCGGCATCAACGAAGCGGTGAAGGGCCTCGGCATGCAGATCATCGACCTGCGCATCAAGCAGATCGACCTGCCCACCGACAGCCAGGTGATCAACGATGTGTACGAGCGCATGCGCGCCCAGCGCAAGCAGGAAGCGGCCAAGCTGCGTGCAGAGGGTGAGGAGCAGTCGCTGACCATCCGTGCCCAGGCCGACCGCGACAGCACGGTGATCGTGGCCGAAGCCGAGCGCGATGCACAGCAGCTGCGCGGTGTCGGCGATGCCGAAGCCGCGCGCATCTACGGCAAGGCCGGCTCGGCCGACCCGTCGTTCTACGCCTTCTACCGCAGCCTGGAGGCCTATCGTGGCTCGATGGCCGACGGCAATGGCGTGATCGTGCTCGACAAGAACGACCCGTTCCTGCAGTACCTCAAGAGCGATCGCTGAGGCCGCAGGCGGCAGGTAACCCACGGGGACCCGGTGCAGACCGGGTCCCCGTTTTGTTGGTGGAGATGTCATGAAAGAGTTGTTCTCGGCCCTGTGCCTGGTGGCCGTGCTCGAAGGCCTGTTCCTGTTCGCCGCCCCGCTGGCCTGGAAGCGCATGGCCGAACACCTGCTGATGCTGCGCAGCGCCACGCTGCGCACCTGGGGCGGGGTGATCCTGCTGGCCGGGCTGACCACGCTGTGGTGGCTCCGACACACGTAGCGCCGGGCTCTGCCCGGCTTCCGACCTTGGCTGAGGAGCCGGCCAGCGGCCGGCACTACCGGATCGGGTCAGCCGCGGGGCAGGGACCGGCGCTAAGGTGCCTGGTCCTGACCGGTTGCCAACGCCCGCCTCCAGCGGGGTGGCACCTGCCCAAGGAAACCCGGATAATGCAAAAAAGCCGGACGGGCCTCCCCGTTCGGCTTTTTCCGTGTCTGGGCCTTCCATCGCCGGCCGCTCCCCGTTTGGAGCCGCCATCACCGCGCTGGCCAGCCCCGCCACGGTTTACCCGTCCGCGGCCCCGATGGCCGCAACATATGAGGAGCCCGTCATGGGTCAGTCTGTCGTAGTGCTTGGTGCCCAGTGGGGCGATGAAGGCAAGGGCAAGATCGTCGATCTGCTCACCGAGGAAATCGGTGCCGTAGTACGTTTCCAGGGCGGCCACAATGCCGGCCACACGCTTGTCATCAATGGCAAGAAGACCGTGCTGCACCTGATCCCGTCGGGCATCCTGCGTGCCGACGCGCTGTGCCTGATCGGCAACGGCGTGGTGATCTCCCCGGCTGCGCTGCAGAAGGAAATCGCCGAGCTGGAAACCTCCGGCGTGGAAGTGCGTTCGCGCCTGAAGATCTCCCCGGCCGCGCCGCTGATCATGCCGTACCACATCGCCCTGGACCAGGCGCGCGAACGCGCTGCCGGCGGCAAGGCGATCGGCACCACCGGCCGTGGCATCGGCCCGGCGTATGAAGACAAGGTGGCGCGTCGCGGTATCCGCATCGCCGACCTGCATTACCCGGCCCAGCTGGAAGAACTCCTGCGCACCGCGCTGGATTACCACAACTTCGTGCTGACCAATTACCTCAAGACCGACGCGGTCGACTTCCAGAAGACCTACGACGAAGCCCTGGCCTTCGGCGAGTACGTCGAGCCGATGAAGTCCGACGTTGCCGGCATCCTGCACGACCTGCGCAAGCAGGGTAAGCGCGTGCTGTTCGAAGGCGCCCAGGGCGCACTGCTGGACATCGACCACGGCACCTACCCGTACGTCACCAGCTCCAACACCACCGTGGGCGGCGCGCTGGCCGGTGCCGGCGTGGGCGCGGACGCGATCGACTACGTGCTGGGTATCGCCAAGGCCTACGCCACCCGCGTCGGCGGTGGTCCGTTCCCGACCGAGCTGGACGATGAAGTCGGCCAGGGCATCCGCGACCGCGGTGCCGAGTACGGCGCCTCGACCGGCCGTCCGCGTCGCTGCGGCTGGATGGACATCGTCGCGCTCAAGCGCGCCGTGGCCATCAACGGCATCAGCGGCCTGTGCATCACCAAGCTGGACGTGCTGGACGGCATGGAAAAGCTGAAGGTCTGCATCGCCTACGAATACCGCGGCAAGCGCACCGAATACGCCCCGCTGGACGCGCAGGGCTGGGAAGAGTGCACCCCGGTGTACCTGGAGTTCCCGGGCTGGACCGAGAACACCCACGGCATCACCAACTGGGACGACCTGCCGCCGGCCGCCCGCGCCTACCTGCGCGCGCTGGAAGAGCTGGCCGGCTGCCCGGTCAGCATCGTCTCCACCGGCCCGGACCGCGACCACACCATGGTCCTGCAGGACCCGTTCGCCTGAGCAACCCGGTAGTGCCGAGCACTGCTTGGCACCGCCACCGCACCAGGCAGATACACGAAGGAGCCCCGCGAAAGCGGGGCTTTTTCGGTTCTGTCACTGCCACAGGCGCGGTCCTGCTTGCATATACCCAATCTGGGTATTAACGTACCCAATATGGGTATGAAATCCAATCCAGCCGCCCGCGTAGCCGACCGCCCGATGGGTCTGGCCGATGCGCTGTTTACGCAGACACAGCAGCGCGTACTCGGCCTGATATTTGGTCAACCGCGGCGCGAGTTCGGCGTTGCCGAATTGATCTCGGCGATCGGCGCCGGGTCCGGTGCAGTGCAGCGCGAACTGGCCAAGTTGGCCGCCGCAGGTTTGGTCACGCTCAGGCGCTCGGGCAATCAGAAGCGCTATCAGGCCAATGTGGATTCACCGCTTCACGACGAGCTGGTGGCGATCGTGCAGAAGACGGTGGGCCTCGCCGGCCCGCTGCAAGAGGCGCTGGCTCCCGTTCGTGCACAGGTCAAGGCGGCCTTTGTATATGGCTCGGTCGCCAAGCGTAGCGATACGGCGCGTAGCGATATCGATCTGCTTATCGTGTCCGACACGCTGGGCTATGCCGATGTCATGCAGGCCCTGGACGACGTCGACGCGCAGCTCGGCCGTCCGGTGAATCCGACGCTCTATTCAACCGCTGAATTATCCAAGCGTATTCACGATGAAAATTCCTTCTTGATGCGGGTCTTGGCACAGCCCAAGATCTGGATCATTGGAGGAGATGATGAACTCAGCGCTGCAGAATCTGGCCGGACCGGGTAAACCGCTGAGCGTCGAGCTCCCGGATACACGCGAAATCGAGGGGTTGCGACGGTCAGGCGTGGCTCGCCTGCAGGATGCGCGCAACACAACGCTGTCCCTGGAGGGCCGCTTCGACCTGGCGTACAACGCGGCCCACGCGCTCTGCCTGGCTGCACTGCGGCGGCAGGGTTTTCGTCCGTCGCACCGCTATATCGTTTTTCAGACACTGCCGCATACCCTGGGCGCGGGGCCCGAGGTGTGGCGGGTGCTGGACAAGTGCCACCAGCAACGCAACATTGCCGAGTACGAAGGCGAACTGGATGTAAGCGAACGGTTGGTGCTGGACCTGATCCAGGCGTGCGACGCCGTGAGAATCGCGTGGGAGCATCYGGATAACCCCGGCGCGTCCGCTCCAAGGTGAATGGGAGCCATTCCGTTAAGAAAGCGTGATCAAGATCGCCCGGGCGTGGGCCGATACCCCCTCACCCCCCACGTTCTTGGATGTCCCCATGGATTTTTTGCGTAACGTCAGAGTCGTCTGGCGTCTTGGTATGGGCTTTGGCCTGTTGTTGTTGCTGGTGGCGGCCGTGGTGGCCACCGGCGCCACCGGCAGCGCGGTGCAGAAGCACGCGATGCAGCAGGTGGTCGAGGTTGGCGTCGCCAAAGTGCGGCTGCTGTCGGAGATGCTCGATGCGAACAACCAGATGATGGTGGTGCGTCGTGAAATGCTGATCCGCCAGGGCCAGGAGCGCGAGGCCGACGAGGCGCGCATCGCCGCGCTGGTCAAGCGCTACGAGGCCAGCTGGACCGCCTACCAGGCGCTGCCCACCGATGCCGAGGGCAAGGCGATCGGCGAGCAGATCGCGGCCAGGCGCGCCACCGCGCGCCCGCTCAACAAGCAGACCAGCGAGCTGATGGAACAAGGCGATTTCCCCGGCGCCGTCGCCCTGACCCTGGGCCCGGTGCAGGAAGCGGCCAACGGCTGGAACAAGGCGCTGGCCAATGGCGTGGCCTATGAAGAGAAGGAAAGCCGCGAGGCCGCGGCCGAGGCGATCCGCCTGGGCGAGCGCACCCTGCTGCAGTTGCTGGTGCTCGGTGGCATCGCACTGCTGGTCGGCATTGCCGCCTCGATCCTGATCGGGCGCAGCCTGACCGGGCCGCTGGCTCGCGCGGTGGGCCTGGCCGACCGCATGGCCCGTGGCGAGCTGGACCAGGATTTCCGCCTGGGCGGCCGCGACGAGCTCACCCTGCTGGGCAACGCCATGGGCAGCGTGCGCCAGAACGTGCAGGCCGCCATCACCGCGCAGCTGCAGATGGCGCAGCAGCACGAAGCCGGTGCGATCAGCTACCGGATGGACGCTGCGGCGCTGCCGGGCGATTACGGGCACATGCTGCGTGCCACCAACGAACTGGTGGGCTCGCACGTGGCCGTGCAGTCGCACATGGTCGATGTGATGCAGGACTACGCCATCGGCGACCTCAGCCGCGACCTGGACAGCTACCCGGGTGAGAAGGCACTGCTGACCCGCACCATGGCCACGGTCAAGAGCAGCCTGATGGCGATCAACCAGCAGATCGACACGCTGGCCAGCGCCGCGCGCGCCGGTGACTTCTCGGTGCGTGGCGACGAAGCTGCGTTCCAGTTCCAGTTCCGCGCCATGGTGGCCAACCTCAACGGCATGATGGCCAGCTCGCAGTCGAGCATCGCCGATCTGTCGCAGGTGCTGCGCGCCATTTCCACCGGTGACCTCACCTCGCGCATGGAAGGCCATTACGAAGGTGTGTTCGCGCAGATGCGCGACGATGCCAACGTCACCGCGGCGCAGCTGACCGGTATCGTGCAGCAGATCCAGGGCGCCGCCGGCAGCATCAACGACGCCGCGCAGGAACTGGCGGCCGGCCACAACGACCTGTCGCGTCGCACCGAGCAGCAGGCCGCCAACCTGGAAGAGGCCGCCGCCTCGATGGAAGAGCTGACCTCCACCGTGCGCCAGAACGCCGAGCTGGCCAGCCAGGCCGACCAGGAAGCGCATGCGTCCGGCGTGGCCGTGCGCGCCACCGAGCAGGCGATCGCGCAGATGGCCACGGTGATGAGCGAGATCGACAAATCCTCCGCGCGCATCTCCGAGATTTCCTCGGTGATCGACGGCATCGCCTTCCAGACCAACATCCTGGCACTCAACGCTGCCGTCGAGGCTGCGCGTGCCGGTGAAAACGGGCGCGGTTTTGCGGTGGTCGCCAGTGAAGTGCGTACGCTCGCACAGCGCGCCGGTACGGCGGCCAAGGAGATCAAAGACCTGATCGGTGAGGCCAGCGACAAGGTCAAGACCGGGTTGAGCGTGACCGTGGAATCCGAAGCAGCGATTGCCCGGTTGACCCAGGCCAGCTCGCGTACCAACCAGCTGATGAGCGACATCGCCGCGGCCACCAAGGAACAGGCCGCCGGCATCGAGCAGGTGAACCAGGTGGTGGTGCAGATGGACCAGGTGACGCAGCAGAACGCGGCGCTGGTGGAAGAAGCCACCGCGGCCAGCCGCGCGCTGGAAGAACAGGCGCACGCGCTGAGTGAATCGGTGGCGGTGTTCAAGCTGGAGCAGGGCACCCGGACCGTGGTTGCCCGCCGCGCGGCCTAGTGCCCCGCGCCCCCGCACGTCGCGCTGCCCCGGCAGCGTGGCGCCGGGGTGGCAATGAAAAGGCCCTGCTTGCGCAGGGCCTTCTTTTTTGGCGCTCCGCCCCAACACGGTAGGTCACCACCGTTGGTGGTGACGCCCTTGGCGTACACGCCTGGCGCGATCTTGGGATGACTTACGTTGGTATCGCCGGGCGTTGCCGGAAGCCGACCAACGGTCGGCTCTACGCGCGATCGCCGGGCGTTGATGGAAGCCGACCAACGGTGGGCTCTACGCGTGATCGCCGGGCGTTGATGGAAGCCGACCAACGGTCGGCTCTACGCGCGATCGCCGGGCGTTGATGGAAGCCGACCAACGGTCGGCTCTACGCGTGATCGCCGGGCGTTGCCGGAAGCCGACCAACGGTCGGCTCTACGCGTGATCGCCGGGCGTTGATGGGAGCCGACCAACGGTCGGCTCTACGCGTGATCGCCGGGCGTTGATGGAAGCCGACCAACGGTCGGCTCTACGCGCGATCGCCGGGCGTTGCCGGAAGCCGACCAACGGTCGGCTCTACGCGCAATCGCCGGGCGTTGCCGGAAGCCGACCAACGGTCGGCTCTACGCGTGATCGCCGGGTGTTGATGGAAGCCGACCAACGGTCGGCTCTACGCGTGATCGCCGGGCGTTGCCGGAAGCCGACCAACGGTCGGCTCTACGCGCGATCGCCGGACGTTGATGGAGGCCGACCAACGGTCGGCGCTACGCGCGTGTGATTCTCCTGCGCGCACAGACCCGCTGTTACAGGGGCCGCGCCCAGGTCGGGGGTATCGCGTTGGAACGGGTCCGGCATGGGGGGACTTGCGCAAACCGACCGGTTCGCTGATCCCATCGCTGACCCATCGACCGACCGATCCCATGCAGGATCGGCCGGTCTGCCACCGCCGCGTGTTACTTCGCGGCGGCGTTACCGGTTCCGCAGCGACGCGGCGGGCAGCGCTGTGCCGTACCGGCGGCGTGGTCCAGATCGCGACCCTGCAGTGCGTCGGCCGCAGCACCGGCACCGCCATAACTCACACGCAATCCCACGCTGCTGGCACGGCTGGAGCCGCGCGTCTGCTCATGGCCCAGCAGCAGCGACAGCAACCAGCCACGATCCAGGCGCACGTCCATGCCGGCGGCAATCGACAGGGCATTGTCGTTGTAGCTGTGCATGTCCAGGCGATAGTCCTGCGCGCGCGGACCCACCACGTAGTTGAGGTAGGCCGCGCCCTTGTCGTCCATTGCCAGGCGGTACTCGATGTTCCAGAACGGGCGCACGCGTCCTTCGCCATCGCCTGCCAGGTAGGCACCTTCAAGGCCCAGTGCGACCGCGCTGTTGCGCACCACCTGGCGGCGGTAGTCGAGGTCGTACAGATCCAGGCCGGTCTCACGGTAGGCATCGAGCGTGGTGCGGCTGGCTTCCACGCGGCCGTAGCCGGTGAGGGTCATGCCGGCGTTGCGGTGCTCGTAGCCAAAGGCCAGCGAACCGAACCACTGGTCACCATCGCGGCTGCCGCGTGCGAAGGCGTCCGCATCGTTGCTCCAGCGGCGGGTAGCGAAGTCCAGCGCGCCGCTGGCGATGACGCCGTCGACGAACAGGTGTTCGCCGCTGCGCCACAGGCCGTAGGCGGCCAGCGAATGCTGCTTGCCTTCCACGCGCGAATCGCTGCCGTCCATCTCGCTGTCGTTGCGCGCCAGGCTGGCCGCCACGCCCAGCAGCAGACGCTCACCGACGGCGCGGTCCAGGCCGAGGGTGAGACCGTCGGAGTGGAAGGCGTAGCTGCTGCTGCGGTCCCCATCGCCGAAGGTGGCACTGCCCGAGGCCCATAGGCCCCAGCCGGTGGGCAGGGACGGCCACGGCGCAGCCTGCATCGGGGCCAGCGGCAGGGCCAGGCCGGGGCGGTCGCGGCCGCCGGCATAGCCGAGCGTCAGCTGGTTGCGGGAGCTGTTGTCGCCACTGCGCACCTGGCGCAGGCGATCGCGGATGTTGGACTGCTGCGCACTGGCGAAGCGCACGCTGGCATCCACCTGCGCCTGCACGCCGGCGACCACGCCCGGGTCGCGGGTCGGATCGGGGCGCTGGGTGACGGTCAGGCGCAGCTGCGCGGTGCCGATGCCGAAGCCACCGGCGGCGGCCTGGGTGACGGTGATGATCGCCACGCCTTCACCGTGCAGGGTGACGGTGCGCCCCTGCACGCTGGCCACGTTCGGTGCACTGCTGCTGTAGCTGAAGGTGCCGCGGCTCAGGCTGGCCGGATCGACCAGGTCGAAGTCGGCCTGCCCGTACAGCTTCTGCAGCTCCTGCGGCCACTGCAGCACCGGCACGGCGGCGGTGATGTCCACCTCGAGCACGGCCTGGGGGGCGGCCTGGTACTGCGCGTTGCCGGCCTGGTTGGCGGTCAGGCTGCAGCGCCCGGCGGCCAGCATCAGTACGCTGCTGCCGTCCACGCGGCACACCGCGGGCGTGGTGGTGGCGAACACCACCGGATTGCCGGACGCACCCCCGCTGGCCGAGACCGAGAAGCGGCCGTCCACGCTGAAGGTGGGCGCGGTCGGGTTGGCCACGAACGTATCGATCTGCTGCAGCGCTTCGATCACCACCAGCGTGTAGGACTGGCGGGCGGTGAAGCCATTGGCGTCGGTCACGGTCACATCGAAGGCATGGCTGCCAGCGGCCGTGGCCATGCCCGACAGCAGGCCGTCGCTGGCCAGGGACAGGCCAGCCGGCAGCACGCCGCCGGTAACGGCGAACGTATACGGCGCCACACCACCGGATACCTGCAGGCGCTGGTTGTAGGACGCCGCGGTGAACGGTTGCGGCAGGCTGGGCAGGGTGAAGGCGATCTGCGGGGCGGCGATCACCAGCGTATAGCTGCGGGTGCTCGTGAACGGCCCGGTGCCGGTGCTGCTGTCGGTCACCTGCACGGGAATGCTGTAACTGCCGGCGGTGGTCGGCGTGCCGCTGAATTCACCGGTGCTCGCCAGGGTGATGCCGGCCGGCAGCGCGGCAAGCGCCTGATAATGGTAGGGCGCGGCGCCACCGGTAGTGGTCAGCGTTTGCTGGTAGCTGCTGCCGCCCGTGCCGGCGGCCAGCGGGGTGGCTGCCAGGCTGAGCGTGGGCGGCGACACGGTGATGCTCACCACGGCTGCCGCGGAGGTGGTGTGGCCGTCGGTGGCGCGATAGGTGAAGGCATCCGGGCCGGCATAGCCGGCATGGGGCGTGTAGGTGACCTGGGTGCCATTGATGGCCGCGACGCCGTGGGTAGCGGCGGTGGTCACGCTCACGTTGCTGGCGATGCCGCCGATGTCCAACGGAATCGACGTGGCCGTGCCGTAGGCCACCACCGCAGTGGACGGATGGGCGACGATCGCTTCGGCGGCGACGGCGGCATTGGACGCCGCCGATGCGCTGCCGGTGCCCGCGCCGTTGGTGGCGGTGACGGTGAAGGTGTAGGACAGGCCGACGGTAAGGCCGGTCACCTTGATCGGGCTGCCCGCACCGGTGGCGGTGATACCGCCGGGAACGGCGGTCACCGTGTAGCCGGAGATCGCGCTGCCGCCAGTGAAGGCCGGCGCGGTGAAGCGCACCTCGATCTCGCCGGTGCCCGAGGGCGTGGCCGTGCCGATCAGCGGTGCACCGGGGGCGACCGCATTGACCTGGAACGTCTGCGACACGGTCGGGGCCGGCAGGAAGCTGCTGTTGCCGGGCTGATTGGCCGCGATGCCGCAGGTGCCCGCAGTGAGGAAGGTCAGCGCACCACTGCTGGTGATCGTGCAGACCCCGGTGGTGGTGGAAGTGAAGGTCGGGGTCAGCCCGGCGTCGGACGACGCCGTCAGCGTCGGCGTGGTGCCGAAATTCTGCGCGCCCGGGTTGTTGAAGGTGATGGCCTGGGCGGCGGCCGGGGTGATCGCGTTGGAGGCGCCCGAGGCCCCGCCGGTACCGGCACTGTTGGTCGCCGTCACGGTGAAGGTGTAGGTGATGCCGTTGGTCAGGCCGGTCAGCGTGATCGGTGCGCCGGCCCCGGTGGCGGTGATGCCGCCCGGCTGCGCGGTCACCGTGTAGCCGCTGATCGCCGCACCGCCGGTGGTGGCCGGTGCGGTGAAGCGCACCGTGGCCTGGGTATCGCCTGCGGTGGCGGTACCGACGTTGGGCGCACCGGGCACTACGGCCGCCACGGTGAAGGTCTGGGTAACCTGCGACGCCGCTTCGACGCTGCCATCGCCGCCCTGGTCGGCGTGGATGCTGCAGCTGCCGCTGCTGGCGAAGGTCAAGGTGCCGCCGCTGGTGATGGTGCACACGCCGGTGGTGGCGGACGTAAAGCTGACCGGCAGGCCGGCGCTGCTGGTCGCCGTCACGGTGGGCGCGGTACCGAAGGTCTGCGTACCCGGATTGCCAAAGGCAATGGTCTGGGTGCCCTTCGGCGTTACCGCCGACGAGGCGGCCGAGGCGACGCTGGTGCCGGTGGCATTGGTGGCGGTGACGGTGAAGGCGTAGGCGGTGCCGTTGGCCAGCCCGGTGACGACCAGCGGCGAGGCCGCGCCGCTGGCGGTGAAACCGCCCGGGGAAGACGTCACGGTGTAAGTGGTGATCGCCGAACCGCCGTCGCTGGCCGGTGCGGTGAAGGCCACCGATACCTGGCCATTGCCCGGGGTGGCTGCGCCCATCGCGGGTGCGCCCGGCGCGGTGGGAATGGCCACGATATGCGAGGCGCCCGCGCTGTAGGCGGCCACGCTGGTGTTGCCGGCGCCGTCGCGGATGCCCGAGGCCGCGTTCAGATCCAGCCGCAGCGTGCCGTTGCCGCCGATGCTGTCGACCACCACGTTGAGGGTGTCGCTGCCCGCGCCGCTGACCGAACGGACGACCGCGGCGGCCGAACCGGTGCCGGTCAGGCTGAAGTCACTGGTGGCCACGTTGAGCACCGGCTCGCTGAAGTTCACCTGCCAGGTCACGCTGGTAGCGGTGGCCGCAGGCGTCCCCAGCACTGCCATGCTGCTCACGCTGGGCGCCAGGTGGTCGACCACGGCGAGGGTGAATGCCTTCTCGGTACTGGCACCGCCGCTGTCGGTGCTGCGCACGCGCACGCTGTGGTTGCCGGTGGCGAGGCTGGCCGCGTTAGTGGCGCGCAGCGCGTCGCCGGCGATGTTGAACTGTGCATTGGCGGTGTCGCCGGCGCCGCTGACCAGGCTGTAGGTGAATGCATCGCCCACATCGGCATCGGTGGTGCTCAGGGTGCCGACCACGGCGTTCGTACCGGCGCTCTGGTTGAGCGCGGTGGCGGTCAGGGCAAGGTCGGTGGGCGCGGTGTTGATCGCTTCCACGATGATGTTGTTGATCGAATGCCAGGTGCGCAGGCCCGGATCGGCACCGCCGCTGATGAGACGGATGCGGATTTCATCGACGTTGCGGAAGGCCGCCGGGAACAGGCTCACCTTGAGCGGAACGCGGAGCGGCGCCGGGATCGAGAACCCGCGCGTACCCACCAGGGCGCCGTCGCGGTAGCCTTCCACCATGTAATTGACGCTGGTGTTCTCGCCCCAGTTGTAATAGCGGAACGAGGTGATCGAGAAGTTGCTGCCGTTGGCCGAGCGGATCACCATCCCGATACGACCGTCCTGCTCGGTGTGGGTCAGGCCTGACCAGGTGCCGTCATCGCTGGACAGCCAGGTGTTGTCCTTCCAGGTCATGCCCGCGACAGGCGTGCCTGCCGCATCGCTGCTGTTGTACACCTGCAGGGTCAGGCCGGGCACATCGGCCGAACCGCCCTGGCCATCCTGCGCGTAGGTGGTGCCGACGCCGGTGTTGCTGCTGAACACCACCTCCACCGGTGCGGCCTGCACCGCTCCCGCCGCGCCTGCCAACAGGACAAGCCATGCCAGCACCCGCAGCAGCGGATGGGCCAAATTAGAAACGGACATGCAATCCCCTGAATCAATCCACGATCAACGCTGGCAGCATGCGCATGGGCGCGCCCCCGGCTTCCCCTTTTCACCACCCAGCGGATATCGGCCGGCAGCGCCGAATCTGATGCCCGGCCGGCGCGCCTTGGTAAAGGGGCGTGGTCTGGGCGGCTTGAGAGGCGATGCAAGCCATGTGCCACCGCCCTGTCGAGCGGCGTGGGGTCTTCCGTGGACCGCCGATTTCGGTGATGCTCTGGCCACGCACAGGGGGCTTCATGCACACCACCGAATCAGGCGACATCCACGGCGATGTGCCGGCCATCGCACACCTCACCACCGACCCGGTGCCTGCCGCGGGTAGCGCGCCGCCCACCGACTGGTCGGTGCTGCCGGTGGTGCAGGGCAACGAGGATTCGGTGGTAATGGTGGTGTGGCGGCTGCTGCGACAGGAGCCGGCGTTGATCGTCAGCGCCGGGTACGTGCTGCTGTCGCTGCTGGGGCTGTGGTCCAGCTACTTTTTCTACCGCGGTTTCCAGCTGTCGATCCTGGACTACCTGCAGGTCAGCGACTTCCTGGTCGCCGGCCTGCGCGATCCGGCGTACGCGGCGATCCTGGCGGGCGGCGCCCTGCTGGCGATCCTGGTCGGTTGGCCGGACACGCTGCGCCGACGCAACCCGGCCCGGGTGGACGCACTGCGGGCGCGGCACTGGGGCTGGCGGGTGCTGTTTTCGCGTTCGGCGCTGACCAGTTGGGACATGTCGGGCATGCGGCCACTCACGGGTGTGTGCATGGCGGTGGCGTTCTTCATGGCGCTGGGAGCGGCCATCTACTCCCTGGACAAGGCCGAGAACATCCGCCAAAGCGGGCAGGGCAGCGCGGTCACCGTGCATCTGGCAGGCGATACCGCCGCGTTGCCCGGTACCGCGCGCCTGCTCGGCAGCAGCACCGGGTTCGTATTCCTGTGGTGGCCGCAGCAGCAGCGTGCCGAAGCGGTGCCGATCTCGGCGATCAAACGCATGCAGTCGGTGGTGCTGCCCGCCCGGCCCGCCGCCGCACCGATACCACCACCGGCGCACACAGCGCGATGAGCCAAGCAGGGGGGGCGGTCGCCGCACAACGCGTGCCGCGCCCTGATGACGCGGCAGCTCAGCTCCCGGAGGCGGGCGCCTGGGCCACGTCATCGCGCTTGTGGATGCGGCCCTCGCGGATCTCCCAGAGCTGGCCGTCGGTCGTCGCGACGTACATCGGCGTGCGTGCCCACAGGCTCCAGTACACATGGACCTCGGTGGGGGTCGGGTCCAGCAGATGCGTCACCATCATGCCAACCACCGTGACGCCCCGCTTTGACGGCGTCCGGCCCAGCTGGATGCAGGTGCGGGTGAAGCCACGGCTTGCCGTGATCCGCCCGTCGGCGATGTCCAGCCGGTGGCTGCCGCCCAGTGGCACCACGTTCGGCAAGGTGGTTGCCGGCAGCAGATAGACCGCCCAGCGTCCATCGCCTTCGGGCAGCGCGACGCTGTTGTAGGTCTTGGCGCATGGCGCCACCTGTGCGGTCATCGCCAGGCTGCGCGCCGTTGCGGCGGCGGTTTCATAGGCGCTCAGCGGCGCCGGCTCGGACAGTACCTGGACCTCGCCTGCGGGCGTGCCGTCGGCCGCCATCTCGATGCGGTACAGCACGGCGGGGGTCGCGTCGATGTAACTGACCCGGTACTGCCCGTCATGTTCCTCGGTAATCCAGCCGCGTACCCGCGTGTCCTTGCCGAAGGCGCGGTACTTGGCCCGTATTGCATCGGTCGCGCGCTCGGCGGCGAGATCCTGCAGGAAGATCGCCTTGCCCAGCCGTTCGGCACGCGACAGCGCGGCTGCGGTATCGGCGGCGCTCAACGGTGTCGGGGTCGGGGGCGTCGCAGGGATGTCCTGTGCAAGCGCCATCAACGGCATCAGCAAGACCAGCGTGGCCCATGCGCGTGCAGGTTTCATCATGACGTACCCCTTCGATGGCCGCTTCCTGCGGCAATGGCGGAGTATCGCCGATCACCTGTCCGCAACGCCAACGCTGCCCCATGAGGGGGCAGCGGGCGCAGCACGCGTATTGCGGCCTACTGGGCTGGCGTCTTCTTCGCGGCCTTCCTGGCCGTTGTCTTCTTCGCCGCCTTCTTGGTTGCGGCCTTCTTCGTGGCCTTCCCGGTCGTTGTCTTCTTCGCAACCTTCTTCGCTGCAGACTTTCTCACGGCCTTCTTGGTCGTTGCCTTTTTCGCCGCCTTCTTCGTTGCAGCCTTCTTCGTGGCCTTCTTGGCCGCTGTCTTCTTCGCCGCCTTCTTCGTTGCAGACTTCTTCACGGCCTTCTTGGTCGTTGCCTTTTTCGCCGTCTTCTTCGTTGGAGCCTTCTTCACGGCCTTCTTGGTCGTTGCCTTCTTCGCCGTCTTCTTCGTTGCCTTCCTGGTTCCCCCTCCCTTCTTGCCACCGCCATCCTGCTTGTTGACGGTGGCCCAGGCGATCCTTTCGGCCGCGGCTTCGCTGCGGCCCTCATCCTTCTCGCTTTCTTCGATATGTTCGGCCTGACGCTTCTGCTTGTCGGTGTAGCTGGATTTGTCACCACGGGGCATGGGATGTCTCCTGTCGGGTCTGCGATGCATCAGGCCAGCATGCGGACCTTGGGTTCACGCGCCCACTGGCGGGTTGCCGCAGCAGTGAGGAACGCCTTGGCATCTTCGGCTTCCACCACGCCGGGGTCGTTGCCCACGCGGGCCGCCTTGAGCAGCGCCTGCGCACCCTCGTCGGCCGCGATCGCCTTCAGGTGGACCCACGCGTTGGCGACGAAATCGATGGCCGCCGATTCCTTGAGCAGGCGCTTGGCCGCCTCGTTGCTGAGCACCACGGCAACCGCGTCGAACACCACCGACGGTGTACCGGCCAGCTGGCCATCGGCTGCCAGGGTCTTGCCGTCGCTCAGCTTGCCGCCGCCCAGCTTCGGCGCAACCAGCTTCACGCTGGCACCGGCCTTGTCAGCGGCCTTGCGCAGGTTGTTGATCAATCCGGCGTCGGAGCCTTCGTCGAACAGGATGCCGATGCAGCGGCCTTTGAGCAGGTCTTTGGTGCGGCCGATCACGCGCACTTCCGGCGCCTTCGGGAAATCCTGCGCAGGGGTGGCGGTCGGCGCGGGATCGGGCAGGGCGGGCATCGCCAGGCCCGCCGCTACGCGTTTGGCCAGCGCGTCATCGATGTTGCGCAGGTGGCTCACCGTGCGCTCGCGCACCTTGGCCGTTTCCACCTTCGACAGCTCGAAAACCAGTGCCGAGGCCAGGTGGGCCTGTTCGGGCGCTTCCAGGCTGCGGAAGAACATCCGCGCCTGGCTGTAGTGATCGGCGAAGCTGGCCGCGCGCACGCGGCCCTTGACCCCGTCATCGGGCGCCGTGGCATGGCTCGGGAAGCCCTCGGGGGTTTCGCGCGGAGTGTCGTCCTGCAGCGAACTGGGGTCGTAGGCAACGCGCCCCTTGGGCACCTGCATCTGCATGTGGCCGTCGCGCTGGTGGTTGGCGAACGGGCACTTGGGTGCATTGACCGGAATCTGGTGGAAGTTCGGCCCGCCCAGCCGGCTGAGCTGAGTATCCAGGTAGGAGAACAAGCGGCCCTGCAGCAGCGGGTCATTGCTGAAGTCGATGCCCGGCGGCACGTTGGCCGGGCAGTAGGCCACCTGTTCGGTTTCGGCGAAGAAGTTGTCCGGCCAGCGGTCCAGCACCATGCGCCCGACCACGGTCAGCGGCACCAGCGATTCGGGGATGATCTTGGTCGAGTCCAGATGATCGAACGGGAACGCCTCGGCTTCTTCTTCGGTAAACAGCTGCACGGCCAGTTCCCATTCGGGGAAGTCACCGGCGGTAATCGCCTCGAACAGGTCACGGCGGTGGAAATCGTTGTCGGCGCTCTGCAGTTTCACCGCCTCGTCCCACACCGTGGATTGGATGCCCAGCTTGGGGCGCCAGTGGAATTTGACGAAGGTCGACTCGCCGGCCTCGTTGAGCAGGCGGAAGCTGTGGATGCCGAAGCCTTCGATGGTGCGCAGCGAGCGCGGGATGGTGCGGTCGCTCATCGCCCACATGATCATGTGCATCGATTCGGGCATCAGCGACACGAAGTCCCAGAAGGTGTCGTGTGCACTGGCCGCCTGCGGGAAGGCGCGGTCCGGTTCCATCTTCACCGCGTGGATCAGGTCGGGGAACTTGATCGCGTCCTGGATGAAGAAGACCGGGATGTTGTTGCCGACCAGGTCCCAGTTGCCTTCGCGGGTGTAGAACTTCACCGCGAAGCCGCGGACGTCGCGCGGGGTGTCCACCGAACCGGCGCCGCCGGCCACGGTGGAGAAGCGGGTGAACACCGGGGTACGCACGCCCACCTCGGTCAGCACCCGCGCGCGGGTGAATTCTTCCAGCGAACGGGTCAGCTCGAAATAGCCGTGCGCCGCGCTGCCGCGGGCATGCACGATGCGCTCGGGGATGCGCTCATGGTCGAAGTGGGTGATCTTCTCGCGCAGGATGAAGTCTTCCAGCAACGTCGGCCCGCGCGGGGTATCGCGCAGCGAGTTCTGGTTGTCGGCAACCGCAATGCCCTGGTTGGTGGTCAGCGGCGGGTGGGTGCCACCGGCATGCTGGTGCAGTTCGTCCCCTTGGCCACGGCTGTCGGCGGGAGGGGCGGATTTGGTGCGGGGCTTGCTGACGGCCATGTGGCGGCTCCGGGCTGGCGGGAAGGCAACCCCCACACTGGCGTGGCCGGCGTTAATCGCGGGTGCGAAAAGCCCGGCGCGTATCCACCCGCGCTTCACATGCCGCGTCCCGGTCGCTGGGTGGCGCGCGGCGGGACGGGTATCCTTGGCCCGTCTCTTCCGCCCCCTGTGCCGCATGCGCGTAGAACCTGCCGACATCGAAGCCCTGTTTGATGCCATCCCCGACGTGCTGTTCTTCATGAAGGACCGCGACGGGCGCTATACGCACATCAACCAGACCATGCTGCGCCGGCTGGGCCTGAAGTCGCGCAAGGAGGTGATCGGGCGCACCGCGGCGGAGATCTACCCCACCGGGCTGGGGGCCGATTACGCCAGCCAGGACGAACAGGTGCTGGCCGGGCGGGTGATCGAGAACCTGATGGAGCTGCACCTGTTCGCCAACCGCGAGCCGGGCTGGTGCCTGACCTGCAAGCGGCCGCTGCTGGTGGACGGGCAGGTCAAGGGACTGATCGGCATCTCGCGCGACCTCGGCCAGAAGGACAGCCTGGGCACCCAGTACGAGCAGCTGCGGCTGGCGCTGGCGCACCTGAACGCGCATTACGCCGAGAACGTGCGCATGCAGACCCTGTTGGACATCACCGGGTTTTCGCTGTCCAAGCTGGAGCGCACCTTCCGCAAGGTGTTCCAGATGACCCCGCAGCAGGTGCTCACCCGCCTGCGCATCCAGATGGCGGTGCACCTGCTGCACGGCGGCGACAGCATCGCCAGCATCGGCCAGGCCTGCGGCTTTACCGACCAGAGCGCGTTCACCCGCAAGTTCAAGGCCGAGGTGGGGGTGTCCCCGCGCGGCTACCGCGCGCAGATCGGCGAGCGCGACCGCTAGGCCGGGCTGGGCCCTGTGGCCTATGCCGCAGCCCGGCCGAACAGGTATCGTGTTGCACCTGTTGCCCGCCAAGCGATTCCGATGCCCGCATCCCCGACTCCGACGCCAGCCGCTCCCCGCCTGGGCCACGCGCTCAAGCCCCGCCAGCTGATCATGATGGGGCTGGGCAGCGCGATCGGCGCGGGCCTGTTCCTGGGCTCGGGCGTGGGCGTGCAGGCGGCTGGACCGGCGGTGCTGCTGTCCTACCTGGTCGCCGGCGCGCTGGTGATCATCGTGATGAACGCCTTGGGCGAGATGGCGGCGGCCAAGCCGACCAGTGGCGCGTTCTCGGTGTACGCGGCCGACGCCATGGGCGCCACCGCCGGGGCCACCGTGGGCTGGCTGTGGTGGGTGCAGCTGGTGATCGTGATCGCCGCCGAAGCGGTGGGCGCGGCCGGGCTGCTGGCCACGGTGTGGCCGGCGGTGCAGGTGCCGATGGCCGCACTGGCCTTCATGCTGTTCTTCACCGCGATCAACCTGCTCGGGGTGAAGAACTTCGGCGAGTTCGAATTCTGGTTCGCCATCCTCAAGGTGGTGGCGATCATCGCCTTCATCCTGATCGGCGTGGCGCTGTTGATGGGCTGGCTGCCGGACGTGGCCTCGCCGGGCCTGTCCAACTTCACCGCGCACGGCGGCTTCGCGCCCAAGGGCCTGGCCGGTGTGGGGGCGGCGCTGCTGGTGGTGGTGTTCGCCTTTGGCGGCACCGAGATCGTGGCGGTGGCCGCAGCCGAAACCGAAGACCCCGAGCGCAGCATCGCGCGCGCCATCCGCACCGTGGCCTGGCGCATCCTGGTGTTCTACATCGGCTCGCTCAGCGTGATCATCGCCGTGGTGCCGTGGACCAGCGAAGCGCTGAAGTCGCCCTTCGCGGCGGTGCTGCAGGTGGCCAACATTCCCGGCGCGGCCACGGCGATCACCCTGATCGCGGTGATCGCGCTACTGTCGGCGCTCAATGCCAACCTCTACGGCGCCTCGCGCATGATGTACTCGCTGGCCCAGCGCCAGGAGGCCCCGGCCGTGCTGGGCTGGACCGATCCGCGCCAGGTGCCGATCATCGCGGTGCTGGCCAGCGTGCTGTTCGGCTTTGCGGCCACGGTGATGGAGCTGCGGTTCCCGGACAAGGTGCTGCCGGTGCTGCTCAACACCGTCGGCTCGACCTGCCTGCTGGTGTGGACGATCTCGCTGCTGTCGCAGCTGATCCTGCGCCACCGCGCCAACCGCGATGGCACCCGCCTGCCGTTCCGCATGGCCGGTTACCCGTACCTCACCGTGATCGGCCTGGGCGTGCTGGCGCTGATCTTCTGCCTGTTGCTGTCCGAATCGCACACCCGCCTGCAGTTCCTGTCGATGGCCGCGCTGACCGCGGTGATCGCCATCAGCAGCGAAGTCACCCGCCGCGTGCGCGCCAGCCGCCAGGCGGATTGACGCTACTGCCGGCCGCTGGCCGGCTCATCACCTCACCGATCGAAACCCGGTAGTGCCGGCCGCTGGCCGGCTCTGCACCATGCCGATAGGCATCCGTGGGAGCCGGCCAGCGGCCGGCACTACCGGGGTAAATGGTAGCCGGCCAAGGGCCGGCGGTACCGGCATCACGTGCGACGGGGCATCCCGCAAACAGAAACGGCCCGCTTGCGCGGGCCATTTCCTGTTGCAGCAGGGCAGGGAGGTTTACACCTCCACGCCCTCGTCTTCCTTGTAGGCATCCACCGGGATGCACGCGCACATCACGTTCTTGTCGCCGTACACGTTGTCCACGCGCGCCACCGGCGGCCAGTACTTCTGCTGGCGCAGGCTGGCCAGCGGGAAGGCCGCCAGCTCACGCGGGTAGGCGTGCGCCCACTCGCTGGCCGACACCGCGGTGGCGGTGTGCGGGGCATGCTTGAGCGGGTTGTCCTCGCGGTCCAGGCGGCCGTCTTCGATCGCGGCGATTTCCTCGCGGATCTGGATCATCGCGTTGATGAAGCGGTCCAGCTCGTGCAGCGATTCGCTTTCGGTCGGTTCCACCATCAGCGTGCCGGCCACCGGGAAGCTCAGGGTCGGGGCATGGAAGCCGAAGTCGATCAGACGCTTGGCCACGTCCTCGGCGGCGATGCCGGAGGTCTTCTCCAGCGGGCGCACGTCCAGGATGCACTCGTGTGCCACCAGCCCGTTGCGGCCGGTGTACAGGGTCTTGAAGTGCGGGGCCAGGCGGGTGGCGATGTAGTTGGCGTTGAGCAGGGCCACCTGGGTGGCCTTGCGCAGGCCGGCGGTGCCCATCAGCGTGATGTACATCCAGCTGATCGGCAGGATCGAGGCGCTGCCGAAGCTGGCTGCGCTGACCATGCCCACCGGGCCGTTGTCACCCAGCTTGCCCGGCAGGAACGGCGCCAGGTGCGACTTGACTGCGCACGGGCCCACGCCCGGGCCGCCGCCGCCGTGCGGAATGCAGAAGGTCTTGTGCAGGTTCAGGTGCGAGACGTCCGAGCCCCACTTGCCGGGCTTGGCCACGCCCACCAGGGCGTTCATGTTGGCGCCGTCGGTGTACACCTGGCCGCCGTGCTTGTGGATGATCTCGCAGATCTCCACCACCTCTTCCTCGAACACGCCATGCGTGGACGGGTAGGTCATCATGATCGCGGCCAGGCGGTCGCTGTACTTCTCCGCGTTGACGCGGATGTCGTCGACGTCGACGTTGCCGTTGGCGTCGGTCTTGGTCACCACCACCTTCATGCCGCACATCTGCGCCGAGGCCGGGTTGGTGCCGTGCGCCGAATCCGGGATCAGGCACACGTCGCGGTGGTCGTCGCCGCGCGAGCGGTGGTAGGCGCGGATCGCCAGCAGGCCGGCGTATTCGCCCTGCGCGCCCGAGTTGGGCTGCAGGCTCACCGCGTCGTAGCCGGTGCATTCCACCAGCATCGCTTCCAGGCTCTCGATCAGGTCCTTGTAGCCGGTGGCCTGGTCGGCCGGGGCCAGCGGATGGATGTTGGCGAACTCCGGCCAGGTCACCGGAATCATCTCGGCGGTGGCGTTGAGCTTCATGGTGCAGCTGCCCAGCGGGATCATGGTGCGATCCATCGCCAGATCCTTGTCCGCCAGCGAACGCAGGTAACGCAGCAGTTCGTGCTCGCTGTGGTGGGTGTTGAACACCGGGTGGGTCAGGAACGCGCTGGTGCGCACCAGGCCGGCCGGCAGCGCGTCGGCGGTGCTGGCGTCCAGGGCATCCACATCCACCTGGGCGCCGAACAGCTGGCCCAGGGCCACGATGTCGTCGCGGGTGGTGGTTTCATCCAGGCTGATGCCGACCGCTTCGCTGTCGATCGCGCGCAGGTTGATGCGCGCCGCCGCGGCCTTGGCGTGGATCGCCTTGGCGTCGATGTCCTTGACGTGCAGGGTGTCGAAGAAGTGCTCGCCCACGTTGACGCCGGCAGCGCGCAGCGCATTGGCCAGGATCGCGGCCAGGCGGTGGGTGCGGCGGGCGATCCGGGTCAGGCCGTCCGGGCCGTGGTACACCGCGTACATCGAGGCCATCACCGCCAGCAGCACCTGGGCGGTGCAGATGTTGGAGGTGGCCTTCTCGCGGCGGATGTGCTGCTCGCGGGTCTGCAGGGTGAGGCGGTAGGCCGCGTTGCCCTGGGCGTCGACCGACACGCCGATCAGGCGGCCCGGCATCGAGCGCTTGTAGGCGTCGCGGCAGGCCATGAACGCGGCATGCGGGCCGCCGAAACCGAACGGCACGCCGAACCGCTGCGAGTTGCCGACCACGATGTCCGCGCCCCATTCGCCGGGCGCGGCGATCAGGGTCAGCGCCAGCAGGTCGGTGGCCACGGCGACCAGGCCGCCGCGCGCGTGCACGGCATCGGCCAGCGCCTTGTAGTCACCCACATGGCCGAAGGTGTCCGGGTACTGCAGCAGCACGCCGTAGGCTTCGGCTTCCATGGCTTCTGCCGGGGTGCCCACGCGCAGCACGATGCCCATCGGCTCGGCGCGCGTGCGCAGCAGTTCCAGCGTCTGCGGGTGCACCGCGTCGTGCACGAAGAAGGTGTCGGACTTGCTCTTGGCCGAACGCTTGGCCAGGGTCATCGCTTCGGCCGCGGCGGTGGCTTCGTCCAGCAGCGAGGCGTTGGCGATTTCCATGCCGGTCAGGTCGGCGCACAGGGTCTGGAAGTTGATCAGCGCTTCCATGCGGCCCTGCGAGATCTCGGCCTGGTACGGGGTGTAGGCGGTGTACCACGCCGGGTTTTCCAGCACGTTGCGCAGGATCACGTTCGGGGTGAGCGTGCCGTAGTAGCCCTGGCCGATGAAGGTGCGGAACACCTGGTTCTTGTCGGCGATGGCGCGGATCTTGGCCAGCGCCTGCACTTCGGTCAGCGACTCGGGCAGGTCCAGCGCCGCCGGCGACTTGATCCCGGCGGGCACGATCGCATCGGTGAGCGCGTCCAGTGAGGCGTGGCCGACCACGTCGAGCATCTGCGCGATTTCGGCGTCGTTGGGGCCAATGTGGCGTTCGACGAACGCGTGGCTGTGTTCAAGCTCGCGCAGGGAAGGGGTGTTCTGGGACATGGCTGGCATCTCGAAGAGTGGGCACGCACGTTCGGAAGGCTGCCGGGTCGGGGTGCATCGCAGACGCGCGCGAACCACCGGACCTTGCGGTCTTCCTGGGTGCCCCTCTGTCCTTTTGCCTGAGAGTTTAAAAGCGCGCATCTGCGTGCTTCGTGCCCCTTCGGCGCCGGCAGTGGCCGGTCTCTCCAGAGTTTTGATGCGGGTGGTATCGGGCCTGAGCGATTACGGGCGTTGCGCCTTCGGCAGCGGGTGCTTCAAAACAAAGCGCCGCTTCTCCCACCATGTAGCCCGGCGATTATAGCCCAGCGGCCTTGCCGGCTGCGGCCCTACCCGGGATGAATGGGGGACGCCAGACGCCCCGGAATGGGACCGTTGGCATGGTGCGGGGGCCGGCAAAGGCCTATCATGGCCGGATCCTCGTATTCATCTGGCGCCGCCCGTTCCGGGCTGGCGCCCGCCGTGCATTCGCGCATGGCCCAGACGGAAGACCGCATGACGCCCGCCTCGCCCTCGACCCGCCGCCTGGCCCTGCTGCTCGCAGGCCTGGCGATGTTCGGTCCGTTCTCGATCGACACCATTTTCCCGGCCTTCCTGCTGCTGGGGGAGCGCATGCAGGTGGACCAGGTCGCGGTGCAGCAGACCATCAGCGTGTACCTGCTGTTCTACGGCCTGATGAGCCTGGCGCACGGCCCGCTGTCGGATGCGTTCGGGCGCAAGCGGGTGATCATCGGCGGGCTGGTGCTGTTCATCGGCGCCTCGATCGGCTGCGCGCTGTCACGTGACATGACCACGCTGCTGGTGTTCCGCGCGCTGCAGGGCGTCACCGCCGGGGTCGGGGTGATCGTCGGCCGCGCCGTGATCCGCGACCTGTACCACGGGGCAGACGCGCAGCGCCTGATGAGCCAGGTGTCGATGATCTTCGGCGTGGCCCCGGCGATCGCGCCGATCATCGGCGGCTGGATCCTGCTGGGCGGGGGCGACTGGCCGCTGATCTTCTGGTTCCTGGTGCTGTTCGGGGTGGTGCTGTTGCTGGCCACCGGCAAGTGGCTGCCTGAAACCCACCCGGTGGAGGCACGCACGCCGTTGTCGATGCGCGAACTGCTGCGCAGCTACCTGCGCATGGGCTCCAACCCGCGCCTGTTGCGGCTGGCGGCGGCCGGCGCGTTCAACTTCTCCGGCATCTTCCTGTACATCGCCTCGGCCCCGGTATTTGTCATGCAGCACCTCAAGCTGGGCGAGGGCGGCTTTGCGTGGCTGTTCATCCCCACCATCGGCGGCATGACGATGGGCTCGTTCCTGTCCGGGCGCATGGCCGGGCGACTGACCGCGCAGCGCCAGATCGGCATCGGCTTCGGCCTGTGCGCGGTGTCGGCGGCGCTCAACCTGGGCTACGTGCTGGCGGTGCCGCAGATCATGCTGCCGTGGGCGGTGCTGCCGATCTTCCTGGGGGGCGTGGGCATGGCGCTGATCTTCCCGATCCTGGCGTTGGCGGTGCTGGACATGTACCCGCACCAGCGCGGGCTGGCCTCGTCGATGCAGATGTTCATCCAGCTGATGATCAACACCGTGGTGGCCGGCGTGGTCTCGCCGCTGCTCAGTGCCAAGCCGCTGCATCTTGCGCTGGGTTATGCGGGCTTCTTCGCCGTGGGGGCCAGTTTCTGGTATTGGGAACGCCACTGCGAGCAGCGCCGCGCGCTGTTGACGCCCATCGAATAAGCCGCGCGCACGCCACGGTTGCGTCGTGCGCAACCGTGGCGCCGCCGCCATTGCCAACCTGCGGTGGCGGCGTATTCTGTGTGCTCGCCAGCCAGTTCGTGCACCACGACAGCCAACACATTCCCCTGCGGGCCGTCCGTGTCCGCCGCACTCCAGGGTGATTGCATGGCTGCACAGCAGACCTACCGCCTGTTCGACGTCGCGCTCAAGCAGCGCACCGTCCTTTCCCCGTCGCTGACCCGCATGGTGTTCGCCGCGCCCGACGTGGCCAACATGAAGACCGAGGGGCCGGACCAGCGCATCAAGGTGTTTTTCCCGCTGCCCGGCCAGGACGCGCCGCAGGTGCCGCAGGGCGAGGACTGGTACGCACGCTACCGCGCCCTGCCTGAGGACGAACGCGCCCCGATGCGGACCTACACCATCCGTGCGCTGCGCCCGGAGGCCGGCGAGGTCGACGTCGATTTCGTCCTGCACGGGGAGACCGGCCCGGCCTCGCGTTGGGCCACCCATGCCCGTATCGGCGACCGCATCGGCCTGTTGGCCCCGGATGCACAGGTGGCCGACAGCAGCCAGGGATTCGAGTGGAAGCCGCCGGCCGACGTGCAGCGGGTGCTGCTGGTGGCCGATGAGACCGCATTGCCGGCGGTGGCCGGCATCCTGGAAGACCTGGCCCGCTGGCCACATCCGCCGCAGGTGCAGGCTTTCCTGGAAGTGGCCCACGACGCCGATGTGCTGCCGCTGGTGGCCCCGGTGGGGGCGCAGCTGTTCTGGCTGGCCCGCGAGGGCGCCGCGCACGGGCAGCTGCTGCAGCAGGCCGTGCAGGCGCGGGTCGGGCCGTTGGGGCTGCGCGCGGCCGAGCAGGACCTGGCCGAGATCGACATCGACCAGGACATTTTGTGGGAGCAGGCCAGTGCGCCGGGCGGCGGGCTGTACGCCTGGGTCGCCGGTGAAGCCGGCGCGGTGTTGGCGATCCGCCGGCACCTGGTGAAGGACTGCGGAATCGACAAACGGGCCATCACCTTCATGGGGTACTGGCGCCACGGCAAGGTGCTGGATTGAGGGGCGGCGGTGGCCAGCGGCCGGCCTGGCGGGGCGCGTGCGGTATCCTTGGCGCTTTGATGCAGTCCGGACGTTCTTGATGTCGACCACCTCCAAACTGCGCCGCGACATCCGCCGGCGCCGTGAAACCCAGGCCGCCAACCGTGAGCAGGCCGCCGCCCCGCCGGTCGAACCGCATGCGGAACTGCGCGACCAGCAGCGCACGCTGTTGGCTGGCGTGGTGCGTCGCGATGGCGAATGGGTGCTGGGCATGGACGGCCGTATCGCCGGCCAGACCCCCAGTGCCGCCCGCGTGCTGGCGCTGATCATGCAGGCCGCCGAACTGCACGAACGCCAGGGCACGCCGGTGCGCCTGGTGTATTCGGATGCACTGAAGGACGCCGCGCATGCCGAGGCCAAGGCCGACGGCAAGGATTTCGAGCAGTTCAAGGCCGAACTCGCCGCCAGCCTGAAGACCCCGACGCACTCCTGAGGCCGGGGGTAGAGCCACGCCATGCGTGGGTGCGGTCGGTTCGGATGTCATCAGATCCATCCAAGGCCACCGACAGCAAACAAGAAAAAACCGGCCTTTTGGCCGGTTTTTTTTCATGCAGCAGTGGGGCCGACCAACAGCCGGCCCCAGTGCACGGTCAGCGTGCTGCCGGTGCGGTCGCGGCCGGGGCGGCCGCGGCGGTGGCCGCCGGTGCCTTCCAACCGCACATCTGGCCTTGGTTCTGCTGCTTGAGCCAGTCGTTGACCGGGGTGAAGTACTCGATCATCGGGCCGGCATCGAGCTTGTCGCCGCCGGTGATCTCGCGCAGCGTGGCCTGCCACGGCTGGCTGGCACCCTTGCTCAGCATCGCCCAGAACTTCTGCCCGGCTTCCTTGTTGCCGTAGAAGCTGCACTGGTGCAGCGGGCCCTTGTAGCCGGAGGCATCGCACAGGCCCTTGTAGAACTGGAACTGCAGGATGCGCGCCAGGAAGTAGCGGGTGTACGGGGTGTTGCCCGGCACGTGGTACTTGGCACCCGGATCGAAGAACTCCTCACCGCGCGCCCCCACCGGGGCCACGCCCTGGTACTTGGCCTTCAGATCCCACCACGCCTGGTTGTAGTGGTCCGGGGTGATGGAGCCATCGAACACGCCCCAGCGCCACCGGTCGATCATCAGGCCGAACGGCAGGAACGACACGCCGCTGAGGGCCATGCGCATCTGCGCGTTGATGGTGGCCTCGCGACTTTCCTGCGGCTTGTCGACCAGGCCGATGGAGTTGAGGTACTGCGGGGTCATCGCCAGCACGATGGTGTCGCCGATCGCTTCATGGAAGCCATCGTTGGCACCGCCCTGGAACAGCGGCGGCAGCGGGTTGTAGGCCAGGTCGTAATAGATGTGGCCCAGCTCGTGGTAGATGGTGGTGAAGTTCTCTTCGGTGGGCTTGATGCACATCTTGGTGCGCACGTCGCCGTCCATGTTCATGTCCCAGGCGCTGGCGTGGCAGACCACGTCGCGGTCCAGCGGCTTGATGAACTGGGTCTTGTCCCAGTACGACTTGGGCAGCGCGGGCATGCCGAGCGAGACGTAGAAGTCCTGCGCACGTTCGGTCATCTGCTTGGCGGTACGCAGTTCGGCCTCGCGCTGCGCCTTGAACTGCGCTTCGATGCTGGTGGTGGTGCCGCCGGCCTTGGCCAGCGCGCCGCTGAGGTTGGTCTGGTACTGCTTTTCCAGCGCGGCGGTGATGTCCAGGCTGCCGGCGCCGGGATACGGTTCCAGCTGGTCCCAGAGGTTGGACCAGTCCTGCTGCCACATGTTGCCGAGCAGGTGGGCGGCGATCAGGCCACCCTCGGTTTCAGCCTTGTCCTTGCCGTAGGTGTCGTCCAGCTTGGTACGGGCGTAGCAGTGGAGCTGTTCGTACATGGGCTTGACCTGTTCCCACAGGCGGTCGGTTTCCGGGCCGATCTGCTCGGGGGGCATGTCGTAGCCGCTGCGCCACATCTGGCCGGCGTCGGCGAAGCCCATTTCCTTGGCACCTTCGTTGACGAGGCCGACGAAGCGCTGGTAGTCGGCGCGCATGGGTTTGGTGGTGGCGTGCCAGCCCTGCCAGGCGTCAAGCTGTTTGTCGTAGTCGCGGCTGCGGGCCAGGACCTGTTCGAGGTCGCCAAGCTGACGGCAGGTGGCGGGGTTGGCGTCGTCGGTGCAGTACTTGCCCGAGCCGTAGGCGCCTTCCATGCGGCTGGCGATGCGGGTGAGCTCGGAGAGCTTGGCCGGGTCGCGCGGGGCGGGCATGGAGGTCATGAGTTTGAGGAGGTGGATCTGGCGCTTGGTATCCTCGCTCATGGGCTTGCCGTCGTAGGTGCCGGCCTGGGTGATCCAGCCGTTGAGGACGGTGAGCCAGCGTTCGTTGGCCTTGGCCGCCACGCGCTCGGAATCCTCGTTGATGTAGGTCGAGGAGAGCCACTGTGCCGAGGTCATTTCCGGGTACATGGCCTTGTACTCGGCGTTGACGCGGGCGATGAACTGGTCCGCGGTTTCGGTCGGGGTGGCAGCAGCCGCGGCGGGGGCATCGGCCGGGGTCGTTTCCTTCTGGCAGGCCGCCAGCGTCAGTGCGGCAGCACTGACAGCCAGGGCCAGCAGGAGCGGGCGGTGGTTCACGGGGACATCCTTGGGTGGTGACAGACCGGCGAAGGCTAGTGAAGCGTCCGTCACACCGCAAGGGGCAGGGCAGCAACGTGTACTGCGCACGTCCTTTGAAAGCAGTTGGCTGTGCCGGCTCCGGGAGCGGCTCGGTGTGGGTAGGTTGGCAGGACACGCCGTGAATCCATCCCTGGAGGCTCGTGAGCGCCATCCATGGCGCCCAACGGTCCCGCCAACCCACCCACACCGACCCGTCCACACAGGGCTGGTGCGCATGGCAACGGCAAGTGCAACTACAACGGCCACTCTCGTCTTGCGCGGAAACCGACTCGCCAGCAGAAGACTAGGCCTCGCACCCTGCAAACAGATCGCGGTCGCGTTCGTAGATGGCGGTCTTGACCTGCATCAGCCCCAGGACGGACGGGAAGAGGTTGTCGTGGTCGGTGTATTTGGCCGCGCGCTGGCGCACGCAGGTCAGGTTGAGGCCGCGGTTGGCGGCGAAGGATGGGGAGAACCACATCGTCATCGGTACCCGCGTCTGTTCCTGTGGTGCAATCGCATACGGCACGCCGTGCAGGAACAGGCCTTTTTCGCCCAGTGATTCACCGTGGTCGGACAGGTAGATCATCGCCGTGTCGTAGTCGTCCATGCCTTTCAGCGTGCCGATCGTGCGCGACAGCAGGTGGTCGGTGTAGAGCAGTGCGTTGTCGTAACTGTTGGTGATCTGCTCGCGGCTGCACTTGCCCAGGTCGGCGGTGTCGCAGGTGGGGGTGAAGTGGCGGAAGCTGGCGGGGTAGCGTTCGAAATAGCTCGGCCCGTGGTTGCCCAGCTGGTGCAGTACCACCACCCGGTCGCCAGGTTTGGCGCGTACCTGCGCGGCCAGGTCGTCGATCAGGATCTCGTCCATGCAGCGTCCGTTGGCGCACAGCTGCGGGTGCTTGGCATCGTCCAGCGCCTGCATCGGCAGGCCTTCGCAGACGCCCTTGCAGCCGGACTGGTTGTCACGCCACAGCGTGCTGATGCCGGCGCGGTCCAGCACGTGCAGCAACGACTGGTGCGCGCGGATCTTTTTCTCGTCGTAGTCATGGCGACCGTACGGCGAGAACAGGCACGGCAGGGAGACTTCGGTGCTGGTGCCGCACGAATGCATGTCCGGGAAGTTGATCACCCCGGCCTGCGCCAGCTCCGGCGTGGTCTGCCTGGCATAGCCGTTCAGACCCCAGTTCTGCGCGCGTGCGGTTTCGCCCATCACGATCACCAGCAGCCGCGGCCGGCTGCCTGCGGCGCGCGGTGTGGCCGTGGCGTCGGTGCCGATCGGCAGCTTGGGGGCGCGCTGGATCGGATTGTCGCCGCGCAGTGCCTTGGGCAGGCCCAGCAGGAAATTGCCGGGAGTTGCCAGATAGCGCACTTCGCGCTGGTTGCGCATCAGCGCCGACATTTCCTGGAAGGACAGCATCGCCCCGCCCAGTGCCATCAGCAGCGAGAGCAGCAGGAAGCCGGCGCGCCACAGCAGCGCCTTGCCCCAGCTGCGCTTGAGCAGCTGTACCCGCCACAGCACCAGCATCGGCAGCAGCGCCAGCAGCACCAGCGGCGCAATCAGCGCCGGCGTCATCAGCTCGCCGCTTTCCTTGTGGTCGGTGGCCAGCACGTTGCGCAGCATGTCCGCATCCAGGTAGATGTGGTAACTGCCCATGTAGTGCGCGGCCATCGCGGTGCACAGCAGCAACACTCCCAGAACTACCTTGGCGTTCCACCGCCACACCAGCAGGCCCATCAGCAGGCAGTGCGCACCCACCAGGAACAGCAGCAGCGAGGTGGCAAAGCGCAGGCTGCCCGGGTGGGTGGCCATGGCGCTGTGCCAGAACAGGCCATTGCAGGCCAGCGCGAAGAACACGCTGGTCAGTACGATCAGGCGCTCGGTGGACAGCTGCGGCCGCCAGTGCAGCAGCGTGGCCAGCGCGGGCAGGCGCACACTGCGCGGCAGGGTGGCGCTCATGCGGCCTCTCCCTGTGCGGCGATGGCTGGCATGGCCTGCGGGCGGGCGGCAATGCGCTCTACCAGCAGGTACAAGCCCAGCGAGAGGGCCCAGCAGGTGGCCAGGGTCCACAGGTCATGCGACAGGAAGTGCGCGCCGCGCAGTTGCTGGGCCAGGCCGAACACGCCGCCGGCCACCAGCCCAACCGCCAACCCGCGCCAGCGCCACGCCGGGCGCACCAGCAGCGCGAAGAAGTACAGGCTGACCCAGGCGAAGCCGGCGCTGGAATGCCCAGCCGGGAAGCACACACCGCGCGGCATGCCCGGTGGACGGCTGGCAAACACGCCCACGTATTCGCGGAGCCCGCCATAACGGGCCAGGTCCCACGGGCAATCCATGTTGGTCAGCGACTTGAGCAGCGACACCGCCCCGGTGCCCAGGGCCACCGCCAGCACCAGGTACAGCAGCGGCCAACGCCATGCCGCAGTGCGGTCGCTGCGCCAGGCGTGCGTGCACAGCAGGATCGTGACCAGCGCGCCCAGCGCGCTGGCCCACTTGCCGCCCTTGTGCACCAGCTGACTGGTGGCCCAGGCGTTCTGCAGCGCCCAGTGGTGCCCTTCCAACCGATAGAACTGGTCGGCCAGCCACTGGTCGCCGCCCATGCCCATCAGCACCACGCTGGCGGCCAGGGTGAGCAGCAGGGGGAGCCACAGGTGGCTGCGCAGAAAGCCCGGGCGGGCAGCTGCGGCCAGTGGAAGCGGGCGAAACGGTATGGCTGGAACTGAAGACATGGGCAAAGCGCCGGGCGGGGTGATCCGCGGCCATGGTCGTCAGCGGTGTGTCGGAGAGCGGTCGGAGCGGTGTTGCCCGCAGGTTAAGCCCCGACCGCCGATGCCGCCGGTTCAGTCTTGCTCGTCGTCCGACGCCGCATCGGGCGCCAGGTGGGCCTGGCACCCGGCGCGCCATGCATGGCCCGGCACCAGCTGCCAGCGATTGCGGTTGCTGCTGCCAATGTCCACCACCTGGGCGGCGTCCACGCAGGGGCTCATGGCCTGGTCCAGCACCAGCAGCCAGCGTGCATCCGGCGCCTGCTGCAGCCACGGCCCGGCCTGCTGCCATTGTTCGTCCCACGGCCGCTTGAAGCCGAACTCGGTCACCGGGCGATCGGCCTGCAGCAGGTTCTGTTCGCGCCACGCCACCAGGCCCAGCTGCGCCTCCGGCCCGATCCGTTGGCCAACCCGCTGCATCAACGCCGAGGCCGAGCTGTAGGGGTCCAGCGCCGGCATCAGGCCCCAGCCGTACACGTTCCAGAGCAGGCAGGCGCACACCACCACCAGGGCGCCGACGCGTCGCTGGCGCAGCCACACCAGTGCGGCCACCAGCAGCACGCCGAAGCCGAGCAGCCAGCCGCCCAGCAGCGGCAGCAGGCTGTCGGGCATGCCACGCCGATCCAGCTGGGCATGCGCCCACGGGCTTCCGCCGAGCAATTGCACGCTGACGTACAGCGCGGCAGCGGCGAGCACGCCCACGTAGGCCAGCAGCAGCCAGCGCGGGCCGGTGCGGCGCAGCAGCCCGGGCAACACCGGTGCGGCGGCCACGCACAGCAGCGGCAGCATCGGGAAAATGTAGACCTCGCGCTTGCCCGGGCTGGCGCTGAAGAACACCAGCACCAGCACCGCCCACCCCAGCAGCAGCCAGTAGCGGCCATCCAGGCGTTTCAGCCGCCGCCACCATGCCGGCAGCAGGGCCGGCAGCAGCAGGCAGCCGGGCAGCCACAACGTGGCCATCACCTGCAGGTAATACCAGGCCGGCTTCACGTGGTGCCACGCATTGGCGTAGCGCGTGCCGGTCTGCTTGAACAGCAGTTCACGTGCGTAGGCCTGCAGGCTCGGGTCGGGGGAGTGCAGCAGGGCCAGGCCCAGCGGCGCCAGCCACACCGCGGCACCGAGCAGGAACCCGGGCACCAGCAACCACAAGGCACGTCCACGGCCGGCGTGGCCGTCGTCGCCCTGCACCCGCCACCGCCACAGCGCCCAGGGCAGCAGCACCAGCAGCGGCAGGAAGCCCACCCCCTTGGTCACCGTGCCCAGGCCTGCGGCAAACCCGGCCACCAGCACCGCGCGCCGGTTGGGCGCCTCCAGCAGATGCCGCAGCAGGCCCCACATGGCCAGCGTGGTCAGCCCCACCAGCACCATGTCGATCTGCGCGCGCTTGGCCATCAACCCGAACTGCAGGCAACTGGCCAGCGCCAGCATGGCCCACCAGGCAACACGCCGGTTCCACAGGCGACGCCCCAGGTCCCAGCACAGCCACAGCGTCAGCAGCGCCGCCAGCAACGACGGCAGCAGGAAGGCCAGATTCCAGTTGCCCAGCAACTGGTGGCTGGCGGCCTGCATCCACATGAACACCGGCGGCTTTTCGGCATAGAGGTCGCCGCCGCGATGCGGCAGCAGCCATTGCCCACTGTCCACCATGGCGCGGGCGGCCAGTACGAAGCGCGGCTCATCCGGTGGCGAGGGCTGACGCATGCCGATCCCGGCCAGCAGCGCCAGCACGATGGCCACGCAGGCGAGCAGATGCCAATGCTGGCGGGACAAGCGGGCTTCAGGCACGTCCGGATCCTTGGGAAAAACCAGTACTGTCTCCCCGACAGCGTAGGAAAAGCGTCGAAACCGGGCCATTGCGACCGGATTCCGACATGGATGCGGCTACCATGCGCCGATCCGTTCACGAGAGTCTGCCATGCGGCTCCTGGTCATTGAAGACAACCGCCAACTGGTCGCCAACCTGTTCGATTATTTCGAGTCACGCGGGCATGTTCTGGATGTGGCGCCCGATGGCGTCACCGGCCTGCACCTGGCGGCCACCCATGCGTACGACGCCTTGATCCTGGACTGGATGCTGCCGCGCATGGAAGGCCCGGAGGTGCTGCGCCGGCTGCGCGCCGACCATGGCTCGGAAGTCCCGGTGATCATGCTCACCGCACGTGACGAACTGCCCGACAAGATCGCCGGTTTCCGCGCCGGTGCCGACGACTACCTGACCAAGCCCTTCGCGCTGCCCGAACTGGAAGTACGGCTGGAGGCGCTGATGGTGCGCGCGCATGGCCGCAACCCGCGCAAGCTGCTGGAGGTGGCCGACCTCAAGCTGGACCTGGCCACGCTGGAGGCGCACCGCGACGGCAAGGCGCTGCACCTGTATCCGGCCTGCCGCAAGCTGCTGGAAGTGCTGATGCGTGCCAGCCCCGGCGCGGTGACCCGGCAGCAGCTGGAGTTCGCGCTGTGGGGCGATGAACCACCGGACGGCGACCTGCTGCGGTCGCACGTGTACGAACTGCGCCGCAGCGTGGACGGCCCGTTCCAGCAGAAGTTGATCCACACCCTGCCACGGGTGGGCTACCGGCTGGGTGTGAGCGCCGCGGACAGTGCCGATGAAACCGCGTAAACCGGCACCCCTGCACCGGCGCCTGGTGTGGTGGCTGCTGGGCTACCTGGGGCTGATCTCGCTGGCGGTGTTCAGCGTGGGCAACTACGTGCACGAACATGCCGAGCATTCCGCCTGGCGCGCCCTGCTCAACTCCGAGCTGGACAGTATCGTCAACCACATCGAACACGAGCCGCACTACCGCTGGCAGGACTCGGACACGCTGCGCCTGTTCACCGTGGATGCCAGTGAACGCGTGCCGCCGATCCTGCGCACGCTGCACCCGGGCCTGCACGACGGGGTGGTGATCAACGGCCGCTCCAGCGCGGTGATGGTGCGCGATACCGAGCGGCTGGGGCGGCTGGCCCTGGTGCTGGACATCAATGACTTCCACGAGCTGGAAGAGTTCGCCACGCGCTGGGTGATGCTGGCCGGCGTGGTGATGATCATCGTGACCGTGCTGATGGCCTCCTTCGGCGTGGGCCGGCTGGTCCGCCCGCTGCGGTCGCTGGCCCAGCGCATCGACGGGCTCAAGCCCGGCGTGCCGGGGCAGCAGGTGCAGGTGGATCCGCGCGGCAGTTCGGAGCTGTATGTCATTGCCGATGCGGTCAACGACTACCTGGCCCGCAACGAACAGTTCGTCGAACGTGAGCGCATCTTCGTCAGCACCGCCAGCCACGAACTGCGCACGCCGATCGCGGTGATCACCGGCGCGGCCGAACTGGCGCTGGAGCAGCCCGGCCTGCCCGAACGTGCGCGCCAGCAGATGCAGCGCGTGCATCGCACCGCGCAGGGCGTGGAGCAGTTGATCCAGCTGCTGCTGGTGCTGGCCCGCGAACCGGCGCGGCTGGTTGCGCTGGGCGAGCGCATCGCGCTGGACCAGCTGGTGCCGGCCATCATTGAAGACCACCGCCACCTGATGGGCGACAAGGACCTGCGCATCGCCGTGGACGGCCTGGCCCGTATCGACATCATCGCGCCACCGGCGGTGGTGCAGGCGGCCATCGGCAACCTGCTGCGCAATGCGATCGAGAACAGCGGGCGCGGCACCATCCATGTGCAGGTGTCCGACCGGGCCGTGGTGACGCTGCAGGATCCCGGGCATGGCATGAGCCCGGAGGAAATCGCCGCGGTGCATGCACGCCTGGCGCGGGGTGATCGCAATGAACAGAGCGGAATCGGGCTGGAGCTGATCGCCAAGCTGTGCGAGCACCTGGGCTGGGCCCTGCAGATAGAGCCCTGTGCGCCACGCGGCACCCGGGTGATTCTGGATCTGGGGGCGTCGCTGCCGCAGGCACCGGGCGATGCGATGACGTAACCGACATCAAGAACGCTGCACTGCAGGGTGGCGCAGCGTGAAGATGATGTTAACCTCTGGAAGGGCGCCGCTTTATGCGGCGCTTTTTTTTTCTTCGATCGACAGAGGATGGCAAGATGCCGACCGAAACCAGTACCGCCCTGATCACCAACGATATCGTCGGGCTTGGCCTGATTGCCGCCACGCTCGCCGTGATTTTCTGGGCGGCCAGCGGCCCCACCCCCCGCCTGAAAAAGATCTTCGCCTGGGTGCCGGCGTTGCTGCTGTGCTACTTCATCCCGGCCATCTACAACACCGCCGGCCTCATCGACGGCCACAACACCTCGCTCTACAACCCGGTCGCGCGCGACGTGCTGCTGCCGGCCGCATTGGTGCTGCTGACCCTGTCGATCGACCTCAAGGGGATCCTCAAGCTGGGCCCGAAGCTGCTGGTGATGTTCTGCGCCGGTACGCTGGGGATCATTCTTGGTGCGATCGTGTCGTTCCAGGCGATGTCCTGGATCCACCCGGCAACCGTCGCGGGCGACACCTGGAAGGGCATGGCCGCATTGGCCGGCAGCTGGATCGGCGGCGGGGCCAACATGGTCGCGATGCGCGAAGTGTTCGGCACCGACGCCACCACCTTCGGCCAGTTCGCCGTGGTGGATGTGGCCTGTGCCAGCCTGTGGATGGCGGTGCTGCTGTTCCTGGCCAACCGCGCCCAGCAGATCGACACGCGCAACGGGGCCGACACCTCGGCCATCGATGAAATGAAGGCGCGCATTTCGGCCTATGAAGCGCAGAACGCCCGCATTCCCAGCCTCACCGACCTGATGGTGATCGTGGGCGTGGCATTGGGCGGCGTGGGCTTGGCGCATGCCATCGCCGCACCGCTGAGCGGGTGGTTCAAGGCCAACGTCAGCTGGGCCAGCCAGTTCAGCCTGGACAGCCCGTTCGTGTGGGTGGTGCTGTTGTCCACCGCCCTGGGCCTGGGCTTGAGCTTCACCCGCGCGCGGCGGCTGGAGTCGGCCGGTGCATCGCGGCTGGGGACGCTGTTCCTGTATTTCCTGATCGCCTGCATCGGCATGCAGATGGACCTGTTGTCGCTGCTGGATCGCCCGTGGCTGTTCGCGCTGGGCGCGATCTGGATGCTCACCCACATCCTGGTGCTGTGGATTGCCGCCAAGCTGCTGCGCGCGCCGTTGTTCTTCTTTGCGATCGGCTCGCAGGGCAACATCGGCGCGGCCGCGTCGGCACCGGTGGTGGCTGCTGCGTTCCATCCGTCGCTGGCCCCGGTGGGCGTGCTGCTGGGCACGGTGGGCTACGCCACCGGCACCGGCCTGGCCTATGTCACCGGCCTGATCCTGAAATGGATGGCCGGGGCCTGACCCGGCCAACTCGGTCGTGSCGGCCGCTGGCCGGCTTCCCGCACCGCACCCGGTCGTGCCGGCCGTTGGCCGTCTTCCTGCACCGAACGCGGTCGTGCCGGCCGCTGGCCGGCTTCCCGTACCGCAGGCGGTCGTGCCGGCCGTTGGCCGTCCTCCTGCACCGCGCCCGGTAGTGCCGGCCGCTGGCCGGCTCCTCATGAACCCATGGTGTCACCTGGAG
>NZ_JBFTIS010000014.1:0-91060 GCF_056395005.1 Stenotrophomonas sp. 10N36
CGACAACAACCATCTCATCGGGCAGGCCGACCTCCCTTCGCTGGACACCGAAGGCCTGACGGCAGCCGAGGTGGAGTCGCTTCCTCCCCGGGACACACTGATCTACCTGTACACCATCTCCAGCAACACCATGACCCCCATCCAGGTCGCCGACACACTCTCTCGTCCATTCCATATCACAGGCGTCACCGACGGCCAGGTCGAGCTGCTGCACTACGTCACTTCGGAGATATTTGGCGCGCGGATTGTCCCGGTTCCCGCCCAGTGACCTCAGCAGCCGCGGGTCACTGGGCGTTGCAGCCCGTCTGCAACCCCGTCAATCGTCGCCCTGGTCCTTGCGCTCCGGACGCCGGGTTTCCGCGTCATGGATGGCCTGGTCGGTCTGGCCCGGGCGCTGTTTGGCCACTTCGTCCTGCTTGCGGTCCTGCTGGGCTTCCTTGGTGCCTTCCTGCTGGCCCTGCTGCTTGTCGTTGCTGGTCATGCTGGGTACTCGCTGTGGCTGTGTCACGGGGATGGCTGCCAGCCTAGCCAGCGCGGGGTGATGCGCCGGTCACGGACCCGTGTGGGCCATGGCAACGCCGCTGCGCTCGAACGCACCTGCCCGCGCACCGCACCGCTCAGTCCAGCTTGACCACCAGCTTGCCGAAGTTGCGCCCCTTGAGCAGGCCGAAAAATGCCTCCGGTGCCTGCGCCAGGCCCTCGACGATGTCTTCGCGGTACTGCACCTTGCCCTCCTGCAACCACCGCGCCATGTCCGTCAGGAACGCCGGGAACAGCGCGTGGAAATCGGACTGGATGAAGCCGCGCACGGTGAGCCGCTGGCGCAGCACCTGGCTCATGAAGCCCGGCAGTCGGTCCGGCCCTGGCAGCACCGCGCCACGCGCGTTGTAGGTGGCGATGGTGCCGCACACCGGAATGCGCGCGAAGTCGTTGAGCAGCGGCACCACCGCCTCGAAGACGTGGCCGCCGACATTCTCGAAGTACACGTCGATGCCATTGGGCACCGCCGCGCGCAGTCGGGCGGCGAAGTCGTCGGCACGATGGTCCAGGGCCACGTCGAACCCCAGCGTTTCCAGATAGCGGCGCTTCTGCTCGCCACCGGCAATGCCCACCGTGCGCGCGCCCTGCAGCTTGGCGATCTGCCCCACCGTGGCGCCGACCGGGCCGCTGGCGGCGGCCACCACCAGCGTCTCGCCGGGCTGCAGCCTGCCGATCTCCTGCAGGCCGGCATACGCGGTAAAACCGGGCATGCCATACACACCTAACGCGGTACTGACCGGCAAGCCGGTGTCGCCCAGTGTGCGGGTGATGCTGTCTCCGTCCACCACCGCGTGGGTCTGCCAGTTGCCCGTGGCCACGACCTGCGCGCCGACCGCAATGCGCGGATCGTTGGACGCAATCACATCCGACACCGTGCGCCCTTCCATCACCGCATCCACGGCCACCGGCGCGGCATACGAGGCGCCCTCCTCCATGCGACCGCGCATGTACGGATCCAGCGACAGCCAGCGGTTGTGCAGCAGCACCTGGCCCGGACCCGGCGTCGGCACGGCGGCCTGCTCCAGGCGGAAGTTGGCGGCAACCGGTTCGCCCTGCGGGCGTGAGGCCAGGACCACGCGGGTGTTGGTGATGTCGTTCATCGATGGGCAACTCCATGACAGTGTGTGCTCACGGTAGTCGTTGGCGAGGTGCCTGGGGTGGGGGTAAAACAGCGTTCCATCCGTGCGCTGGCCGCGCGGCACCGCCAGCCCCTGCCCCGCCTGCATCGGCAGTACCGATGCGACACCAGCATTCCACTGGCCGCCGCCTGCCAGCCTGCCATGGCCACCGGGATGCCGCGTGGCGCATCATGGCGCGATGATCGCCCTCGTCCACCACGTTCGCGCCAACGCCGCGCGCTATCTGCTGCTGTTGATGTCGGCCACCACCGCGCTTGGTCTGGGCCTGTGGGTGGTGCTGGCCACCGAGCCGGGCTGCCTGGCCGCGCAGGGCCATTGGTCGGGCAGTGGCCTGTGCCATACGCGGCTGTGCCTGTTGCAGGGTGACTGCGGGGAGATGGCCACGCCGGCGATCGGTTGCGCACACGTCCGGCCCGGCGACTCCCGCGGCAAGGTGTACTTCCACCTGGGCGACCCGCTGCCCGGTGCCCCGGCACTGGCGCACTGGCAGGCGTTCAAGGAAGGCGACGGCATCATCGAAGCGCGCTTCGACGGTGATCGGCTGGTCAGCCTGGCCTGCCCGCTGGCGAAGTAGCCGACGCGCGCACCCGACACCGGGCTCAGCCGTCCAACCGCACCGCCTCACGCAGTTCGAACGGTGCCTCGCATTGCGTACAGCGTGAGCTGCCGAACAGCAACCGCAGCGTGTCGACGAATCCGTCGCGGTGCGCGCGTGCCATCTCCAGCAGCCAGCGCTCCGACTCGGAGGCCGGATCACCGGCCGCCGCTTCGATCACCGCCGTACGCACCGCCCCGCCCCCTATCCATTCCTCGTGCGTGACGAAGGCCGGCGGCGGGTCGATGACGATGTACAGATCGGTTTGGCAGGCCGGGCACACGCCCGACAGTTCGCCTTCCAGCACCCCGGCCAACGCGCGCGACCAGACCCGTTCCCCACCGAACGCCAGGTGGGCTTGCAGCAGGTGCAGGAACGACGCGTCGGGCAGGTCGTCCTGGGCAACCTCGCGCAGGGTCTGTGCGGTGCAGTGCTGCAGCAGCGGCAGCAGCTGCGGATGGCCCGGCACCTGCACCGGCGCGCTGTCGGCATGGCTGACAATGGCGCCGGCCAGCACCAACGGCTCGATCCGCTGCGCCGGCACCGCGTTCAGCGCGGCACGCAGCAGATAGGGAAGCGCCTGCAGGCTGGCCGAGTACACCGTGGACTGGTGGCACAGGTGTGACCACAGCACATCCCAGTCCACCTCGCCGGTGCCCGCATCCAGGTCCTCCAGCATCGCGCCCACGGTGGCGGCGCTGCCGTAGGCATCGTCCAGTGCGTTCCAATCGGGCATTGCCGTGCTCCAGCGTGTGCAGGGGTAGCCCGACAGTGTGCGACGGTCAGCGTGTTCGCCGCCACTGCAATGGGCTGATCCCCATTTCCACCCGGAACATGTAGTTGAACGCGGACGCCGATGCATAGCCCAGTTCGTGCGCGATCACGGTGGGCGAACGCCCCTGCGCCAGCCATTCGATCGCACGCAGCAGGCGCAACCGCGTACGCCACGCGCGCAGGGTCATGCCGGTCTCACGCTCGAAGTGCCGCGCCAACGTGCGCGTCGATGCACCCAGCCGGTTGGCCCAGTACGCCATGTCGCGCTCGTCGCCGGGGTGGTCGTGCAGGGTCTGGCACCAGCGCTGCAGGCGTGCATCCTGTGGCCACGGCAGGTGCAGCAGGTGGCGCGGCTGGCGGCGCAGCTGGGTGGTGATCAGGCGGCACAGTGTGAGGTAGTAGTCCGGATCGTGGTCGGCGGTGGTGCGGTCCAGTTCCACGATCAGTTCGCGCAGCAGTGCGGACACCTCCAGCACCACGCAATGGTCGGGCATGCCCAGCGCCGCGTCGTCGGCCACATAGAGGTTGCGGAAGGCCGCCGCGCCCAGGGCGCCGGTGTGGTGCAGCGTGCCGGTTGGGACCCACAGGGCCTGCTGCGGGGTGATCACATGGCGCGCGTGCGCCGCACTGACCTGCAGCACGCCGTCGGTGGCGAACACCAGCTGGTTCCAGGCATGCGCGTGCGGTGGAAAGCGCTCGCCGGCGGCCAGCTGCTGGCTGCGCGCGACCACCGGCCACGGCAGCTGCCGCAACGCCGGCACCGGTACTTCGCGCCAGGGCGGCACCTGTGTGGACGGCCGGGATTGTCGCTTGGTCGACATGATGGGTCATTCTATCGAAAGACAGTCAGGCCCCGTGCACTGAGGATGGGCCAACCCCCTTCTGCCTGCCGCCATGTCCGTCCTCCCCTCTGCTGCGCCCGCACGCCGCCCCTGGCAGGTCATCGGCGCCGGCATCTGCGCGCTGGTGCTTACCGTGGGCCTGGCCCGCTTCGCCTATACCCCGCTGCTGCCGCTGATGCGGGTGGACGCCGGGCTGAGCGCTGCCCAAGGCGGCTGGCTGGCCACGTTCAACTACCTGGGCTACCTGCTGGGCACGCTGCTGGTGGCGCGGGTGGGCGACATGCGGCAGAAGTTCCACTTCTACCGGGTCGGCCTGGTGCTGGCCGTGCTGGCCACCGGGCTGATGGGGCTCACCACTACGCCCTGGCTATGGAGCCTGCTGCGCTTCGTGGCGGGCCTGTCCAGCACGGCCGGGCTGCTGCTGGCCTCGGGACTGGTGCTGAACTGGTTGCTGGCACAGGGCCTGCGCCCGCGGCTGGGCCTGCATTTTGCCGGGCTGGGGCTGGGCATCGCGGTGTCCGGGCTGGCCACCGCTGCGCTGGCCGGGCATGCCAGTTCCAGTGGCCAATGGATCTGGCTGGCCGCCTTGGGATTGCTGTTCCTGGTGCCGGCCTGGGCGTGGATGCCTGCGCCGGCGGCGGCATCTGCCCAGGCCACGGGCACCGCGCCCACCCCGCCCGGCCGTCGCTGGCGCTACCTGCTGGTCGCCGCCTACTTCTGCGCCGGCTTCGGCTTCGTGGTCAGCGCCACCTTCATCGTGGCCATCCTGGAACAGACCGCCGTGTTTGACGGCCATGGCAGCGCGGTCTGGGTGCTGGTCGGGCTGGCCGCCGTGCCCTCCACCTTCGGCTGGGACCGGCTGGCGGCGCGGCTGGGGCTGATCCGTGCGCTGATGCTGGCCTTCGCGCTGCAGGCCGTCTCCTTCGTGCTGCCGCTGCTGGACGACGGGCTGCTGGCCGGGCTGGGCAGCGCCGTGCTGTTCGGCCTCACCTTCGCCGGCATCGTCAGCCTCACCCTCACCGTGGTCGGCCGCCATTACCCGCGCAACCCCGCCAAGGCGATGGCCAACCTGACGCTGAGTTACGGCGTGGCGCAGATCCTGGCCCCGGCGCTGGCCGGCACCCTCGCCCGCGACAGTGGCTCCTACCAGGCATCGCTGCTGCTGGCTGCGGTGATCATGGCCATCGGCATCGTGCTGCTGTGGTGCATGCCCGACGACACGCACTGAGCGCAGCGCGCGAGGTGCGGACTGAACCGATGTTCATGCGCACGGCAACCGCGTACGGGCACGCCGGATCAAGCACTTGCAGGCCTTCGCGCGAGGCCTGGCAACAAATGTGAAATTTTTTTCGCGAAACGCTTGCCGAACCCTGCATACCTCCGTATTATTCGCGTCCTCGCCAGCGGCAACGCAGCGATGAAGTGGCCGAGTAGCTCAGTTGGTAGAGCAGGGGATTGAAAATCCCCGTGTCGGCGGTTCGATTCCGTCCTCGGCCACCATGATTCAAAGAAGAGCTCGCAGAAATGCGGGCTCTTTTTCTTTGTGCGGTTGTACGGAATCTGCACGGATCCCTTTCCTGCGAGGACGCAGATGCACGCGCGCGACTGGATGATCGAACTGAGGACGCACCTGCACGATGCCGGCTGGACCGTAAGCAACACGGCCGCGCTGTTCGAGATCGTCCGCAAGGAGATCGAGTGGGACCTGGTGCATGCGTGGTCGGCGAAAACGGACACGCTGGTGTTCTGGCTGCCGTCGCACCCGGGCGACGTGAATACAGTGGCAGACCTTCATTACGTCACCCGCGCGAGCGACGGCGCGCGCCTGGACTTCCGATCGGATGAGGTGCGCTGGCAGGCAACCATGAAGGCCTTCGTCCGCAGCCTCTAGACCGCACTGCGCGGAACTCAAACGCAACGTGTCGGAAGCGATGCCCGCGTTGCGCGTATCACCGCCAGCCCAATGGGGCCGATACGTCCTCCTGGCCGTCGCGTCTCTCAAGGCGCTGTTCTGGCCGCGCCCGCAAATGACAGAAACTTCACACCTCACCCCTGCCCTGCCCCTAAGCTCGGGCGACCGTTCCGGAGTGCCGTCGATGCGCATCATCAGCCCGTGTCTTGCCCTGTTTCTCCTGTCTGCAGCCACATCGCTGTGGGCGGCCGAACCCGTGCGCTCGGTGCCCGCCCTGGACATGGGCCGGTACGCGGGCCAGTGGCATGAGATCGCGCATCTGCCGGTGTCGTTCCAGAAGAAGTGCGTGGGCGACATCACCGCCACCTACGCGCTGCGCGGCGACGGCCGCATCAGCGTGCACAACGCGTGCCGCACCGCCGATGGCGAGCGCATCGCCGCCGAAGGCGTGGCACGCCCGGTGGAGGGCGCGCCGGGCCAGCTGCAGGTGCGCTTCGTCCCCGACTGGCTGGCGTGGGTGCCGCTGGTGTGGGCCGACTACTGGGTGATCGCACTGGATCCGGACTACCAGTGGGCACTGGTGGGCGACCCCGACCGCAAATACCTGTGGATCCTGTCGCGCTCGCCGCGCATGGACGCCACGCAGTTCGACAGCATCAAGGCCAAGGCCGAAGCCATGGGCTACGACCTGGCCCCGCTGAAAGTGATGGCGCCGCTCGATTGAGCGGCGCCGTGCCTGCCTAGTCCTTCGCGCGCACGCGGTAATCCAGCGGCGGTGCGGTGCGATCCAGCAGCGGCACATAACGGAACTGCGCGCCCCGCCGCTGTGCGAATTCGTTCTTCGCCGCCGTCACGGTCTGTGGCGACTGCAACAACGCCACCGTGGTCAGCGCCAGCACCTTCGCCGCGGTAAGCGCCCCCTTGGTGCCGATCGGCGCTCCCGAGGCCGCCACCGCCTGCCAGCTGTGCGCTGGCGTACCAGGCACCCAGGTGGCGGTGCTGAGCCCAACAGTGGGTACGTTCCAGCTCACATCGCCCACATCGGTGGATGCGCCCCCGGCCTGATCGTCGCGATACGGCTCCAGCGTGGCCGCAGCGGCCAAGGCAGGACGTTGCTTCAGGGTCTGCTGCAGCTGGGTGGCGAACGCGGTGTCGGCCGCGTCATACACCACGCCGCCCACCTGCTGCAGCGAGGCCTGCATGACGCGGCCCAGCGCATCGTTGGGCAGCAGCGAGTACACCCCGCCGGTAGGTTCGAACACCACCTCGGTGCCGGTGCCCATCGCCGCACCGCGCGCGGCCAGCTGCAGGCGGTCGATCACATCGCGCACCACGGCCGGGTCGACGTGGCGCACGTAGTAGTACGCTTCGGCGGCATCGGGCACCACGTTCGGCGCGGCGCCGCCGTTGCTGATCACGTAATGGATGCGGGTGCCGTCGGGCACGTGCTCGCGCATCATGTTGGCCATGTGGTTGAGCGCTTCCACGCCATCCAGCGCCGAGCGCCCGCGATCCGGGGCCAGCGCCGCGTGCGCGGCGATGCCCTTGAAGCGGAACTTGCCACTGATGTTGGCCAGGCTGGTGCCCTGTGCGGCGGAGTTGGCCGCCGCCGGGTGCCAATGCAGCGCAACGTCCACGTCGTTGAACAGGCCGGCGCGGGTCATGTAGACCTTGCCGCTGCCGCCCTCCTCGGCCGGCGTGCCATACACGCGCACTTCGCCGTCGTGGCCACTGGCCGCGAGCCACTGCGCCACGGCCTGCGCGGCGCCCACCACCGCGGCGCCGAACAGGTTGTGGCCACAGGCCTGGCCCGCGTCCTGGCCGGGAATGGGGCTGCGGCTGGGCAACGCCGCCTGCGACATGCCGGGCAAGGCATCCATCTCGGCCAGCAGCGCRATCACCGGTCCGTTGCCGCGCTTGCCGTAGCGGGCCACGAACGCGGTAGGCATGCCCGCCACGCCGGCCTCGATACGGAAACCGGCCTTGCGCAGCTCGTCCTGCAGCAGTGCCGATGACCGGGTTTCCAGGTAGCCCAGTTCCGGCTGTGCCCACAGCTGCTGGCCCACCTCGGCCTGCCGCGTGGCGTAGGCATCCACCGCCGCCAGCACGTCACGGGAGGCATCGGCGGCCCCTGCAGGCAGGCCCACGATGCAGGCCAGCACTGCCAGCGCAACCCGTGCACGACGCCGCACCACGTCAGTAGAACCGGACATTGTCGATCTCGAACCAGATCTTCGCGCCCGCGTCGCCGGTGCCGGTGAACACCAGCTGCTGCACGTCATCGCCGCGCCAGACGGGCAACGGCCCCTTGGCGCGGTGCGGCCGCTGGCCCTGCAGCGCATGGAACGGGATCTCCACGGTCTGCCAGCTGCCATTGGTCGTTACCGGCGCGGCCCAGCGGCGGCCCTGCAGACCGCGCGCTTCCAGGCGCAACGTGGCATCGCCGCGCACATCCACGCGCACGCCCTTCCAGCCGCGCAGCTCGGCCGGGGCCACCGAGCCGCGCGTCAGCGGCAGGATCACGCCCGCGTAGGCGTCGTCCTTGCTCGACAGCCGGGCCTGCATCGACAGCGCCTTGCCGCCGCCATCGCGATCGATCACGTCGGTGACCTGCACGGTACGGTCGTTGCCACCGTCGGCATCGTCATTGCGCAGGGTGTCCAGCGCGGTGCGCTGGTCGGCACGCTCGAAGTCATCCACCAGCGCGCCAATGCGCAGCGGCGGCAGCGACGCGGCGCGGTTGCCCGCCGGCAGCTGCACGCCCTTGCCCACCACCTGGCGCCCGGCCACGTAGACCTGCTGGGTGTTGCGGATGTCGCCAATGCGCTCCCACGGCTTGCCCGTGACCAGCAGCAGGTCGGCGCGCTTGCCGACCTCGATGCTGCCGCGGTCGTCCAGGGCCAGCGCTTCCGCACTGGCGCGGGTGCCGGCCAGCAGGGCCTCGGTCGGGGTAAGCCCGGCCTGCACGAACAGTTCCAGCTCGCGCAGAGTGGACGCGCCGTGCGGGGTGCCGGTCATGCCGGCATCGGTGCCCAGCACGATCGGAATGCCGGCATCGTGCAGGGTTTTGACGTTGCGCAGTGCATTGGCGAAGTTCGCCTCGCGCTGGCGGTAGGCCTCGGTGCCGGCGCGGGCCTTGCCGCTGCCATCCACGCGCTCGGGCAGGTACACCGCCAGCGACGGCGAGTAACGGGTGCCGTGCTGCTTCATCAGGGCAATCAGCTCGGCGTCGGCCGGGCCGTCCTGCACGCTGTGCGCCAGTGCATCCACCCCGGCACGCGCGGCGGTCTTGCCACGCTTGACCATCACCGTGTGGGTGAACACGCGCAACTGCTGGCGGTGCGCCTCCTCCACGAGGGCGGCCAGGGTTTCTTCGTCCATGCTGCTGTTGTCGGCCGCGTTGGAGTAACGCCAGCCGTCGGTGAACGCCTTGATGAAGTCCGGCTTGTAGGCCGCCACTTGTTTCACCGCCGCGGTGGCCGCTTCGGGCGAGTTGACCCAGCGGGTGGTGTTCTCATCCCCCCAGTCGGCGCCGTGACCCAGCGGCGTGCTCATGCGCGCGGCGAACTTCACATCCGGCGCGGCGATGCTCTGCAGCCATGCGCGCCGCGGCGCATAGGCCTCCGGTGGCTGGTGGAAATCGCTCACGGTGGTCACGCCCGCAGCCAGGTAGCGGTTGGCGATCTGCGGCAGCGTCGCCGGCTCGGCGTTCGGGGTCCAGTGGGTGTGCAGGTCGAACAGGCCCGGCAGCAGCGCCTGGCCCCGCGCATCCACCTGGCGGGTATGCGCCGGTGCCTTCAGATCGGTGCCGATCGCCGCAATGCGACCGTCCTGCACCAGGACACTGGCCGCATAGGGCGCACGCCCGGTGGCGTCGAAGACTATCGCGTTGCGGATCAGCACGTCGTTGTCGGCGGCACTGGCCACCACGCAGGCCTGGCCACTGGCCAGCAACAGGGCGGTCAGCAGCGCCAGCGGGCGCGCACGCGAAACAGTGGCAGTCATTCGGGCATCCCGGTTCATTGCAGTGAGCGCGGCGCGCTGTGGAAGGCGTTGTGCGGCGTGCGCAGCCAGACATCGTTACCCTGCTGGTCCACCTCCAGGCCCAGGCTGAGCGCGACGCTGCGCGCAAAGCCGAGCGGATCGTTGGCCGAGTACAGGCCGACGATGCGACGGCTGCCGACCAGCGGGTCGTCGATCATGATGCGCACGTCGCTGTAGCGCAGGAACTGCGCAGCGGCCACCGACAGCGTGTCGCCGTTGAAGGACAGCATGCCCTCGCGCCACGCCAGCTGCTGGTCCAGGTCATCATGGGCAACGCTCTCGATGCGGATGCCATGGGTGCGGTTGGCCAGTGCACGGTAGTTGGCCTGCAGCCGGGTGGGGGCCACCGCGCCGGTGGCCGTGGCGACATCGACGATGCCCTCGCGCACCAGCACTTCCACCCCGTGCGTGCGTTGTTCGTTGAGGCTCACCGAGAAGCTGGTGCCCACCGCGGTCACCGCGGTATCGCGCGCGGTCACCACGAACGGGCGGGCCCGGTTTTTGGCCACGTCGAACAGGGCTTCGCCGCGCAGCAGGGTGATCTCGCGCCGCGTCCCGGTGTAGTGCACACGCACCGCCGCGCCCGAATCCAGGGTCACCGCCGAGCCATCGGCCAACGGCACCCGCAGAATCTCGCCCTTGCGGGTGACGTGGTAGTCCCCGGCATCGCTGTGCTCGTGCACGCCCAGCGCCAGCAGGCACAACGTGGCCGCCAGGCCCATGGCCCATTGCAGCCGCGGCCGTGGGCCGCTTGAGCGGGTGTGTGGCACGCGCTCGGCACTGCCCAACGCGCGCGCGCGTCCGGTTCGCGCGTACACCGCGTGGGCGCGTGCGTAGGCGCCGAAATGGCGGCGGTCGGCGGCCAGCCAGAGGTCACGCTCGGCCACCTCGTCCGGGGCCAGCGCACCGCGATCCTCGCGCGCCACCCACTGCGCGGCCTGGTCATCGATCGGGTTGGTGTCAACGGCGCCGTGCATGAACTGCCTCCGTGCTGTCCGGTTTCCCTGTGGACCCTGCATCACCCGCTTCCTGTTTCATCGATTCCATCAACAACCGAATACCCTTGCACACGTGCTTTTCCACCGTGTTCTCGCTGATCTGCATGCGCTCGGCGATCTCGCGCTGCGAGAATCCCTCGACCCGTCGCAGGATGAAGGCCTGGCGGCATTTGTCCGGCAACTGCGCGATCAGCGCGGTGACTTTGTTGAGTTCCTGGCGCGAAGACGCCAGCCGTTCCGGTGAGGCGTCCTCACCGGTGATCGGCAGCCGGTCGAACTCGGCCACCATTTCAATCGATACCACCTGGGCGCGGCGCACCTGCTGCAGTACCACCGATTGCGCCACCTGGTAGACGTAGGCGCGCGGTTGCCGCACGTGCGATACGTCGGCCATCGCCGCCAGGATCGCGTAGGTTTCCTGCACCACATCGTCCACGTCCTGCGCATGCGCCATGCGCCGCCGCAGCCAGTCGCGCAGGCCCCGCTCGCACGGCAGGACATGCTCGGCCAACCACAACGCACGCTCTGCTGCCAATGTTGCGCCCATTTGAACTCCTGCTGCGCTGCCCGGCAGTGGCCGGGCAGCGATGTAAGGAACTACCTGCGGATCAGAACGCCTTGGTCACGCTGGCATACCAGTAGCGCGGGTACGCCTGGTATACCGCCGAGGAGTAACCATAACTGTCATCGGAGACCGGCGGCCGCTTGTCGGCGATATTGTTGGCCCCCAGCTTGACCGATACCCCGTTGAACAGGCCCTCGCGGTTGAAGTCGTACTTGACGTAGGCGTTGGCCAGCGTCTGCGACTTCACCGTCCACGGCGTGCCATCGGCCACGGTCAGGCTGGTTTCGTGGTAGCTGCTGGCATAGCGCGCGCTCGCCCCGAAGCTGAGGTTCTGGTAGCGCCAGGTGAGCGTGCCGCTCCACTTCCACTGCGGGTTGCCGCCGTCACCGATCAGGTCGCCGCCGCCGGTGATCGCGATCGACGGATCGACCAGGCCGGTCGCCTTGGCGTCTTCCAAGGCCTGCAGCGCCGGCGAGCGGTCGCGGTAGAACTCGATCAGGCGGGTGCCGTTGATGCCCACGTCAAACCGGCCGATGCGGGTGTCCGGCGAGCTCCAGGCAGCGCTGTAGTCCACGCCGCGCACGGTCTGCGGCTGCATGTTGACGTACTGGTCGGTGACATACAGCACCTTGCCGGCAGCATCCAGGCCGGTACCGGCGAAGCGCGCGATGTCATCGGCGGTGGGGGCGGCGCGGACCACGTTCGGATTGCTGCTGCCCTGCTGGCGCAGCAGATAGTCCAGGATCAGCCCGTTGCCCTCGCCGAACAGGCCGATGATGCCTTCCTGTTCGTACTTGTAGTAGTCCACCGCGAAGGTGAAACGACCGAAGTCTTCGGGAATGAACTGCGGCTGGAACACGATGCCGGCGCTGGTGTTGGTCGAGGTTTCCGGCTTGAGGTCCGGGTTGCCCGAGCGCCGCGCGGTGGTGGACGAACGGTAGGTGCTGCCACAGGCATTGATCGAGGCCAGTGCGCCGGAGCGCACGTCGGCTTCGCACTGGATGTAGTCGGTGCGCGTGTTGGAGCGGCTGACCACGGTGGCGTTGACCTGCTCCAGGTTCGGCGCACGGAAGCCCTTGGCCCACGACGCGCGCACGGTAAGCCCGTCGATCACGGTCCAGCCCAGGGCCAGCTTGGGCTTGGTGACGCTGCCGAAATCGCTGTAGTGCTCGGCACGCCCGGCCACCTGCAGGTCCAGTGCACGCACCAGCGGAATGGACATCTCACGCGACACCAGCGGTACCGAGAACTCGGCGAACAGGCCGGCCACGGTGCGCGACCCTTCGGTGTCCGGGGTCGGGCTCACCCCGTACATGTCGCTGGGGTAGCTGACGCCGGTGATGCTGTCGGTATAGGTAATGCTGCCGTCCACGCGCGCGTCGCGGTCGTCGCGCTGGGTTTCGCGGCGCACTTCCAGACCGGTGGCCATGCCCACGTCACCGGCCCAGGTGCGGAACAGGTCCGGGCGCGAGGCCTTCAGGTCCCACAGGTACAGCTCGGTTTCGCTGGTGCGGGTGGCCTTGTAGAAGAACCGGTCCAGCTTGCCGTAGTCGTTGCAGCCGCCGCAGAACGGGTTGTAGGCGGCCGAAGTGGCATCGGTCAGCGCCTGCTGGAACAGGGTCATGCTGACCGCGTCCTGGGTATCGACCACCTTGGCCTTGGAATACAGCGCCGCGGTTTCCCAGTCGAAGCCGAAGTGGACGCCGCGCAGGCCGCCCAGCGCACGCACCTGGGTGTTCTTGACGTCGATCTGGGTGGGCCGCTCGAAGCGGTAGCTGCTGATACTGACCGGAATGCCGCCGGCGGCCACGTTGAGGTTGGCCAGCCGGTTGGGGTTGGCGCTGCCGTCGGGCAGCGTGGTGGCGCCAAACGGGTTCCAGTAGTTGCTGGCCGCCACGGTCATCGGCAGTGCGGCAATGGTGTTCACGCCGGACTGCAGGCTGCGGGCCTTGGACTGATACCAGCCGGCTTCGCCGAAGGCGGTGATGCCGTTCTCGAAGTCATGCTTGCCGGTCAGGAACAGGTTGACGCGGTGCACGTCGGGGGTGATCGACAGCGGGAACTGGGCCTGCTGGTTGTCCAGCAGGTTGCGGTCGGCACCGGCGGTGGCCTTGCTGCCGGACTGCACGCACAGGCCATCGGCCACGGTGGCGTTGCAGCCGTCGTTGGTGAGCGGCTGCACGTGGAACGCGCCCGCGGCGGTGGTGAGGAAGGTGCTGCCCTGGCGCACGCGCGGGCCGATCGCGGTGAAGTTGCCCCACGGGCTGTTGCTGTTGCGGTTGTCGGTGCCGCTCAGCCCTTCGAACGCGGTGCCGACGAAGTCCGGGGCGCGGTCGGCGCTGCGGGTCCAGTCCTGGTCGAGCGAGTTCAGACCGGTGGTGGCGTAGTAGTTGAAGGCCAAGGTGACGTTGCTGCGCAGGTCCTGCGAGTTCTTGCCGACCAGGCCGTTGATGCCGATGTCACGCAGGTTGGTGCCTTCGCCGATGCCGCGCTGGACGCTGATGGTGCCGCCGTCGACATCGTCGCGCAGGACGTTGTTGACCACGCCGGCGACGGCGTCGGTGCCGTAGATGGCGGCCGCGCCGTCAAGCAGCACTTCGACCCGACGCAGGTTGGCGACCGGGACGGTATTGGCGTTGTAGGTGAGCACGGGGACGAGGTTGCCGTCGGCCTGGCTGGTGGGATGCACGACGGTGCGGCGGCCGTTGATGAGCAGCAGGGTGTTGCCGACGCCGAGCCCGCGCAGGTTGACCGAGGCGATGTCGCCGCGCGCATAGTTGGAACTGTTGCCGCCGTTGGTGCCGCTGAAGGAGACGTCGCCCATCTGTGGGATGGCGCGGTAGAGCTCGTCGCCGGAGACCGCGCCGGTGGCTTCGATCTGTTCGGCCTGCAGGGTGGCGACGGGCAGCAGGGCGGCGCTTTTGGCGCCCTTGATCTGGGTGCCGACGACGGTGACCGAGTCGAGCGTGACCGGGGCGCTGCGTGCGGCGTCGAGCGGCGCGGGCTCGGGGGCGACAGTGGTGGCCGAAGATTGGGCGGCGAGCAGTGCGGTGCCGCCCAGCGAGGCGAGCAGCGGGCGATCGGCGCGCAATGTAATGGTACGGCCATCATCGGAGGCGACACTGAGCCCGGTGCCGGCGAGCAGCTGTGTCAGGGCTTGGCGGGCGTCCATCTGGCCTTTGAGGGCGGAGACGGCGATGCCGCCTTCGCCTGCGGCGGGGCTGATGATCTGGATGCCGGCCTGGCGCGCAAACTCGGGCAGTGCTTCTTCGATACGCCCCCCGGCGATATCAAAACTGGCCTGCTGGGCCAGGGCGGGCGTGACCATGCCCAGCACCGACACCATCAGGCCTCCGCGGATGGCGCGGGCCAACGGCTGCAACTTGTACGAACGCATGGATACTTCCCCGTGAAAGTGAACATGAGCGGCGATGTTTCGTACCCCCCTGAACAATCCAGATGCACCGGCGTGCGTGTTCCGCCACTGCGCCCGGTGATTGGCCGCGCTTTTGTTCCGGTCTGACTTTACGGGGTTGGGGGTCGTTTTATTTATTAGAAGCTTTTAAGAGCTTTTAAGAGCTCTTAAGAGCCACAGCCAGAGCCGGAGCGAGAGCCGGAGCTTTGGTGTGCGTGTTGCGCTGGCTAGGCCGGGGCGTGTGGGTGCGCGGGACACGCTGCAAGTACGTCCATGTAAGCTCCGCCACCGCATCCATGCGGTGGAGGGTCCCGCACACCCACCCGCCCCGACCCCCGACAGTGAACGGGTGCGCAGGGGAAAAGCGCTGGCCTTTTTGAGGCTGTGTGCTGACGGTGGGAGGGCCGAGGGAGGGATCGAGGTGGGAGGTGGGTATGGGGTATGGGGTATGGGGTATGGGGTATGGGGTATGGGGTATGGGGTATGGGGTTGGGGTTGGGGTTGGGGTTGGGGTTGGCGTAGGTGCCGAGCAACGCTCGGCACTACCCCCTCCTCCCCCCCGACCCACTGCTCTTGCTCTCACCTACGCGCCGACCATGGCTGGAAGGATGGGCGTGGGTGGGTTGGCGGGACCGTAGAGCGCCATGGATGGCGCGAACGAGCTTACATGGGTGAAGGCGCATTGCTTGCGAGGCACTGCCTCGCATGCGACTGAACGCACAGCCGCCAGCGGCTGGGCCGGGCCGCGGAGCGGGACTTGCAGCGTGTCCCGCCAACCCACCCACGCCCGCCCCCCACCAAGCCGACGCTCTGGCTCTGGCTCTGGCTTCGGCTTCGAAACAAAAACCCCCTACCCTGCACCCACCAAAACCCAAAGCCAGCACAACCACCATACGCCGTAGTATGCTTTGGCCCACGCGGCACCTGCTCGAGGATTGCGCCCATGTACCACCGCTTCCGTACCGCCCTGCTTGTCGCACTTGTCGCCGGCAGCACCCTGGCCCTTGCCGCCTGCAACAGTGGCGTGGTCAAGCGCGTCTCGCCCCCCGGTGCCAGCGTCCAGCAGCTCACCGTGCGCGCCGACGGCGGGTGGGATGTTGCCCTGCGCCTGCAGAATTTCAGCTCCATGCCCATGGTCTTCAATGACCTCAGCCTGGCGCTCAAGGTCGGCGATGAAGACGCCGGCACCCTCACCGCCAAACCGGCCGTGTCCATCGGCGGCGTCTCCGCCGAAGTCGTCACCCTCCAGCTCCAGCCTGCCTCCGGCGCCCGCCTGGTCGTCGCCGACGCCCTTGCCGGCAACCGCACCCTCGCCTACTCGCTCAAGGGCACGGTCAGCGCCACCCCGCAGGAAAAGAAACAGCGCAGCTTCGATGTCGACAGCCGCAGCACCCTCAACCAGGCCCCCGGCCTGCCCGGCGTGCTGCGCTGACCCGCGCACCGCCCGCCTCCCTTTGCACCTGATCGAGACCTGACGATGAGCAGCTACACCGCACCGCTTTCCGATATCCGTTTCGCCCTGCATGACGTGCTCAAGGTCGAACCCCTGTTCGCCCGCCTCGGCTTCACCGACGCCACCTCCGACGTGGTGGACGCCGTGCTCGAGGAAGCCGGCCGCTTCAGCACCACCGTGCTGGCGCCGCTCAACAGCGTGGGTGACGAAATCGGCTGCGTGCTCGACCAGGCCACCGGCGAGGTCACCACCCCGCCCGGCTTCAAGCAGGCATACGCGCAGTTCGTCGACGGCGGCTGGACCGGCCTCACCGCAGCACCGGAACTGGGAGGCCAGGGCCTGCCGCACACCCTCGGCGTGCCGCTCAACGAAATGATCAACGCCGCCAACCTGGCCTGGGGCAACTTCCCGCTGCTCTCGCACGGCGCCATCGAAGCGCTCAAGCAGCACGGTGAAGCGTGGCAGCAGGAGGCCTTCCTGAAGCCGCTGATCGAAGGCCGCTGGACCGGCACCATGTGCCTGACCGAACCGCATTGCGGCACTGACCTGGGCCTGCTCAAGACCAAGGCCGAACCCAATGCCGATGGCAGCTACGCCATCACCGGCACCAAGATTTTCATCACCGCCGGCGAGCACGACCTCACCGACAACATCGTGCACCTGGTGCTGGCCAAGCTGCCCGACGCCCCGGCCGGTGCCAAGGGCATCTCGCTGTTTGTCACCCCCAAGTTCAAGGTGGACCGCGAGGGCAAGGTCGGCGAGCGCAATGCGCTGCGCTGCGGCTCGATCGAACACAAGATGGGCATCAAGGGCTCGGTCACCTGCGTGATGAACTTCGACGGCGCCGAAGGCTATCTGGTCGGCCAGCCGCACAAGGGCCTGCAGGCAATGTTCACCATGATGAACACCGCGCGCCTGGGCGTTGGCCTGCAGGGTATCGGCCTGTCCGAGCGTGCGTACCAGAACGCACTGAAGTACGCCCGCGAGCGCCTGCAGTCGCGCTCGCTGAGCGGCCCGAAGAATCCCGAGAAGCCGGCTGACCCGATCCTGGTCCACCCGGACGTGCGCCGCATGCTGCTGACCATCAAGTCGCTGGTCGAAGGCAGCCGCCTGCTGGCCCTGCACGCGGCCACCCTGGTCGACGTGGCCCACCATGCCGACGATGCCGGCGAGCGCGAGCGCGCCGACACCCTGGTGAGCTTCCTGACCCCGATCTCCAAGGCCTGCCAGACCGAATGGGGCATCGAGAACACCTACAACGCCCTGCAGTGCTTCGGTGGCCACGGCTACATCCGCGAGCACGGCATGGAACAGCTGGCCCGCGACGCGCGCATCACCACGCTGTATGAAGGCACCACCGGCATCCAGGCGCTGGACCTGATCGGGCGCAAGACCGCCTCCAGCCAGGGCGCCGGGCTGAAGCTGATGCTGGCCGAGATCGAGGCGTTCGCCAAGGCCAATGAAGGCAACGAAGCGCTCGCCGAGTTCATTGGCCCGCTGCGCGAAAAGGCCGCCGAATGGGGCACGCTCACGATGGCCACCCTGCAGCGCGCGGCCGGCAATCCCGAGGAACTGGGCGCGGCCAGCTTCGACTACCTGTTCTATTCGGGCTACGTGGTGCTGGCCTACTGGTGGGCACGCAGCGTTGCCGCCGCCGACGCCTCCGCGCAGAGCGAGGCGTTCAAGCAGGCCAAGCGCGAAACCGCCCGGTTCTACTTCGCCCGCGTGCTGCCGCGCACGCTCAGCCACGCCGCCGCGATCCAGAGCGGCGCCGCGCCGCTGATGGCGATGGCGGATGCGCATTTCGGGGAAGGTTGATTGGTGACCGGGCCACCGACCAACGGTCGGTGGCTGCCAGGGATGTGGATCAATCGAGTGTGGATGGTGCCTGGGGGATCGGCATGCAGTGGCCGCGGATGAAAGGCCTGCCCGGGTAGGTGCCGACCGTTGATCGGCACATCGGCGGCCACGGCGGTGCCACGCCCGGAAGCCAACCGACCAGCGGTCGGGTGCTACCCGGAACGAACCTGGGGCCAACCGACCAACGGTCGGTTGCTACCCGGAACGAACTTGGGGCCAACCGACCAACGGTCGGTTGCTACCCGGAACGAACTTGGGGCCAACCGACCAACGGTCGGTTGCTACCCGGAACGAACCTTTGGTTCGTTCCTATACACAAAACGTCAACATTCCGGTATAAGCTGTTTTCCCGATGGAGACAGACACTACACGCCTAGGTCTGATCGATACCGGAGCCTCGTCCGCCCCGGTCGACGAAGTGTCGCCCATCGCCACCCTGCACCGGCCCGGCAGCGTCCGCCTGCTCTCGCTGGATGCGCACGGGCGGGTCCTGGACTGGATCAACTGGCAGGATGCGGCCTGCCTGTATGCGCGTGATGCCGTCGCCTGGACCCTGGGCGACCCCTGCCTGCACATCCATGGCGGTACCAGTCGCTTGACCGGCATCCAGAGCGGCATGGACCTGCACCCGATCATCGCCGCACGTGGCCACGCCCGTTCGCGCGCGCTGGATCCCACCCCGAACCTGTCCAACCAAGCGCTGTTCGCCCGCGACGCGCACCTGTGCCTGTACTGCGGCCAACAGTTCAACCGCCCGCAATTGACCCGCGACCACGTCATGCCGATCTCCAAGGGCGGCCTGGACGTGTGGGAAAACGTGGTCAGCGCCTGTTTCCACTGCAACTCGCGCAAGAGCGACCGCACCCCGCAACAGGCCGGCATGCCGCTGCTGGCCGTGCCGTACCGGCCCAGCTGGATCGAACACATGATCCTGTCCAACCGCAACATCCTGGCCGACCAGATGGCCTTCCTGAAGGCGCAGCTGCCCAAACGCTCCAAACTGGCGGCCTGACCTGCGACCAACTGACGCAGGCCCCGTCACCGTTTGGTCACTCCGAAGGCGGTTTGCTTGCCCCACCCCGGTTTGGGGGGGAAAATAGGCGCTCAGAAGAAGCGCGATAAACATGATCGATTCCGCCCGCTATCCCCGCCTGTCGCGCATCCAGTCACCGGATGACCTGCGCAGGTTCGATGAATCCGAACTGCCCGCCATCGCCGACGAACTGCGTGCCTACCTGATCGAATCGGTCGGCAAGAGCGGCGGCCACTTCGGCGCCGGGCTGGGCGTGATCGAATTGACCGTGGCCCTGCACTACCTGTACCAGACCCCGGTGGACCAGCTGGTCTGGGACGTGGGGCATCAGACCTACCCGCACAAGATCCTGACCGGTCGCCGCGACGCGATCCACACCGTCAAGCAGAAGGACGGCGTGGCGCCGTTCCCCAAGCGCGAAGAGAGCGAGTTCGACACCTTCGGCGTGGGCCACTCTTCGACCTCGATCTCCGCCGCGCTCGGCATGGCCATCGCGCGCCAGCTGGAAGGCGACGATCGCAAGGTGGTCGCGGTGATCGGCGACGGCGCGATGACCGCCGGCATGGCCTACGAGGCGCTCAACCATGCCGGTGGCATGGACAGCGAACCGAACCTGCTGGTGATCCTCAACGACAACAACATGTCGATCTCCGAGGCCGTTGGCGGGCTGACCAAGATGCTCGGCCGCGCCACCGGCAGCCGCACGCTCAACGCGCTGCGCGAGGGCGGCAAGAAGATCCTGGGCGACAAGAAAAACAACCCCACCGCGCGCTTCGTCAAGCGCTGGGAAGAACACTGGAAGGGCATGTTCGTGCCGTCCACGTTCTTCGAGGAAATGGGCTTCCATTACACCGGCCCCATCGATGGCCACGACCTGCCGGCACTGGTAGCCACGTTGAAGACGCTCAAGGGCCTCAAGGGCCTGAAGCTGCTCCACGTGATGACCACCAAGGGCAAGGGCTACGAGCGTGCCGAAGGCGACCAGATCGGCTACCACGCCGTCGGGCCGTTCGATCCGGACAAGGGCCTGGTGTCCAAGGGCGCCGCCAAGAAGCCGACCTACACCGATGTGTTCAGCGACTGGCTGTGCGACGCCGCGGCCGCCGAACCCAAGCTGGTGGGCATCACCCCGGCCATGCGCGAAGGCTCGGGCCTGGTCCGTTTCAGCAAGGAATACCCGGAGCGCTACTTCGACGTGGCCATCGCCGAACAGCACGCGGTGACCTTGGCTGCGGGCATGGCCACGCAGGGCGCCAAGCCGGTGGTGGCGATCTACTCCACGTTCCTGCAGCGCGCGTACGACCAGCTGGTGCACGACGTGGCCGTGCAGGAGCTGGACGTGCTGTTTGCAATCGACCGTGCCGGCGTCGTGGGCCCCGATGGCGCCACCCATGCCGGCAACCTGGACCTGAGCTTCCTGCGCTGCGTACCGCACATGGTGGTGATGGCACCTGCCGACGAAGCCGAATGCCGGCAGATGCTGAGCACCGGCCTGGCGTTCGACGGCCCGGCTGCGGTGCGCTACCCGCGCGGCAGCGGCACCGGCGTGGACGCCGGCACCGATCTGTCCACGCTGGAGATCGGCAAGGCCGACCTGCGCGTACAGGGCAGCCGCGTGGCCCTGCTGGCGTTCGGCAGCACCGTGCCGGCCGCCGAAGCGGTGGGCCGTGCGCTGGGCTTGAGCGTGGTCAACATGCGCTTCATCAAGCCACTCGACCGCGCCCTGCTGCTGGAACTGGCACGCACCCACGACGGCTTCGTCACCATTGAAGACAACGTGGTGGCCGGTGGCGCCGGCTCGGGCGTGGCCGAACTGTTCAATGCCGAAGACGTGCTCAAGTCGATCCTGCACCTGGGCCTGCCCGACAGCTTCCAGCACCACGCCAGCCGCGAAGACCTGCTGGCCGAAGCCGGCATCGATGCCGCCGGCATCCGGGCGGCGGTGCTCAAGCGCTGGCCGCAGCTGGCCAGCGACGGGCATCCGCTCAGCGCAGCGGGTTGAGGTTGCGTCTCGTAGAGCCGGGCTCTGCCCGGCTGTTTCCTGACGTCTCGCGATGGTTTTACGCGTAAAGCAGCCGACCAACGGTCGGCTCTACCGGCCAAAGCGGGGATGGTTTTACGCGCAAGGCAGCCGACCAAGGGTCGGTAGGCGTGTCGTAGAGCCGGGCTCTGCCCGGCTGGGTGTTTCCCGACGTCACGGGATGGTTTTACGCGCAAGGCAGCCGACCGATGGTCGGGCTGTGACCGGAAAACAAACGGGCCGCGTCATGTCGACGCGGCCCGTTTGTTTTTCGGTTATCGGTGTGCCCTGCCGGGTTCAGCCGTAACGCACGGCCTCCACGTATGCCCCGCTGGCTTCCACCCGCACCGAACTGCGTCGGCCGGTCTCGGTGTGGTGCAGGCGCGCCAGCGCATCGGCGAAATCAAAGGCCTTGGCGCTGTCGTGGAAACGGAACGATTCCAGCTTGTCCGGGTGCAGCACGCGCCACAGGCGGTGCTCCAGTTGCAGGCGGATCAACATGCGGTGCTCTCTCCATGAGTCGGCATATCGGGCAGGTCCCGCCGCACGACCGTGCGGGGGACCTGTGAGCGGGTGAAGCCGGGGCTTCCCGCCCCGGACAGTAACCAATCGGAACTGTGATCTGTATCAGATTTTTCTGATTCACCAGCCCAATGATGGTTGCGAGCTCAATTCACCTGGAATTCGCCACGGCAACCGCCATCCACCCAGACGCCGGTGCGGTCCCAGCCCCAGGTCCGCCCTTCCACGCAGGCCGTGCGCGAGGTCTGGCGGATCAGCCGCGCCTCGCGGCGTACATTGGCCACACAGCGCTGGCGGCGATGGTCATTGGAATCGCAGGTCAGGACCTGGCCGCGCCCGCCATTGTTGTGGCCCCAGCCGCCGCCGCCATTCCAGCGGCCGCCACGGCCCGCTTCGGCGATGAACTCGGCGCGGCACCCCTGGGTCACCCACACCCCGTCCCGGGCCTGGCCCCAGGTCTGGCCTTCCACGCAGGGCGAACCGGAAATCTGGCGGACCAGGCGTGCACGCCCCTGCAACGGGCACTGCTGGGTGCGGCCCTTGATCGATTCGCAGCGCACCGGCCCGCTGTTGTAGCCATCGTCGCGATAGCGATCGTAGTTCTGCGCCTGGGCGGTGGTGCCCAGCGCCAGCATCGCGGGCAGCAGCGCCCACAACCACGCCTGCTTTCCGTGCTTCATCCCATTGCTCCTCATGCCTTGCCTCGAAACTGTGTGTGGTGGTGGCGCACAGGATGTGGCAAACCCAACACGGGCAACATAGGCCGGAAGTCCCCGATTTCATGCCCTATTTAGGAACCCGACGGCCGGCTGACCGGACGGCGCCAGCGCGGTCACATTGGGTCGACCCTGCAACAGACACGGCGGGGTATTGCGGGCGGAGCGCGTAGGTGGGCCGCCCCAACGGGCTTAAGCATAGGATCCTATTACCCTTATCATAGGCGCCTATGTAACTCCCTGCAGGTGAACCCATGTCCCGGCCCGCACCCGATCCCAGCAACGTCCCGTCGTTCCTGATCAAGCAGGTGGCACGCGAACTCAGCCGTCTGACCGAAACCCAGTTGCGTCCGCTGGGGCTGGGCATGGCCAGCCTGCCGGTGCTCGAGGCGGTGCGCCAGGGCAAGGCGACCACCCAGGCCGAACTGGCCCGCCTGCTGCGCGTGGAGCAGCCCTCGATGGCGCAGACCCTGGCGCGGCTGGAGCGTGACCTGTTGATCCGACGGTCGCCGGATCCGCAGCGTCCGCGCGCCCAGCGCATTGAACTCACGGCACTGGCGCTACAACGGTTGCCGCAGGCCCGCGAGATCCTCAACGAAGGCAATACGCGCATGCTGGGCGGCTTCAGCGTGGACGAAACCATGCGGCTGACCAGCTTCCTGCAGCGGCTCAGCGCCAACCTCGACCGCACCGGCTGACCGCCCGCGGCACACGCCGGTCCTTAGCCGTAGCGCACCGCGTCAACGAAGGCGTCCATCGCCACCACCCGCACCGCACAGGCCTTGCCCGTCTCGGCGTGACGCTCGCGCGCCAGGGTGTCGGCGAAGTCGAAGGCCACCGCCCCGTCATCAAAGCTGACCGGGTCCGGGCGGGTCGGGTGGATCACGTGCCAGCGGTGGTCCTGGCATTGCACCTTGATCATCATGCTGATCGCTCCTGCGGGGGCATCCATGCGGAGTGGCACTACGGTGCGCCGCATGGGGCGCTGACCGCGTGGGGACAGGCAAGTGAGGCATCCCTCCCTCGATCAGCACGATACGGCCCCAGGACGGTGCCGGGATATCGGATTAGTCTGAATTTAGGCGGCGACCGACCTGACGGCACGCATTTCCCTGATGGCAGGGTCGGCCGATGCCACCTGCCAGCAGGGTGCGACGGCAGGCGCCCCGCCTACGCGGCCCGCGCCCCGAATCAGTCGCCCGTGCCCAGGAACGCGAACGGCGCCGACGGCTGGAACTGCCCCAGCGCATCGCCGGCGAACACATTGCGCTGGTCGCGGCCGAGGTCCAGTTTGAGCACCTGCGCGCCCACGGCGAAATCGACCTTGTTGAGGTCCACCCAGAACGTGTTGGGGGTCAGGGCCGATTCGAAGAAATACAGCCGGCGCTTGTGGTCGGCCACGGTGCGCCACCGCGTGGAGGAAATATTGGGCTGGTCCGGAGTGGTGATGCCGTAGGGCACCGACACGTTGCGGATCACGCTGAACACGCTGGCCAGCGCCACCACCGGATCTTCGCTCTTGGGAATGGCGTTGATGTAGAACGACGCCCGCGCGAAACGGTCGGCCGAGCGGTTGGTACCGGGCAGCATCACGGTGCCGCCGATCTGCTGCCAATAGGTGTTGAGCGCCAGCTGCTGGTTGAATACCGGCGAATTGGTCATGACCTGGTAGGCGCGGTCATGGTGGATCACCTGCTTGCCGCCGATGTATTCCACGATCGCACTGTCGCCGCTGGCATCGGACAGCGCCAGGTGCAGCGTGGCCTGCCGCGATTCGCCCGGCAGGTCATCGGTGACCAGCGCATACGGCTCGCGCTCCAGCGCGGCCACCGCTTCGGCCACCGTGGCGAAGTTGTCGAGCATGTACTGCGCCCACAGCGAGATCGCCAGGCCGGGTTTGCGCCCGCGTTGTGCCGGGTACTCCGATTCCACCAGCCACAGCAGGTTGGCCGACAGCCCCGCTTCGTTGAGCCCATCGGTGGTGGAGATGTCGAACCCACTGGCCACCACGCTGCCGTACTTGGCCTTCCAATGGATCGAATCCTTGCCGGCCTGGCCGTTGCGCGCGATGCCACGTGGCAACACCCACAGGTTGGTGGCGATGTCGCTCTGCCAATCCATCGAACGGGCGGTGATGACGTCCTGGTTCTCGCCCAGATAGACCACCCGGGTGCAGGCGCTGGCCGGGGCCACCGCACCGACGACCGCCATCGCAAGCAACACCGCGTACGCAAACGCCTTCATGGCATCTCTCCCTGCAGGATGTTGGGCAACCACGCCACTTGCATGCCGACGCGGAATGGCCCGATCACACCGGACCCTGGGTGATGGAAGGGTGAACCGTCCGGCCGCGCCCGATCAGCCCGGCACGATACCCGGCCGGTCCACCGCCAGTGCCACCACGAACCGCGCCCCGCCGCCGGCGGCGCTTTCCGCAGCGATGCTGCCACCGTGGCGCAGCATGATTTCGCGCGCCAGGTACAAGCCAAGCCCGCTGCCACTGCCGCTGGGGCGCAGCCGGTGGAAGGGCTCGAAGATCGCCTGGCGCTCCTGCTCCGGCACGCCGGAGCCTTCATCGCTTACCGCCAGCACGCCATCGGGCTGCAACGCCACGGCAATCAGGCCGTGGTCGCCGCCGTGGGCGATCGCGTTCTGCAACAGGCTGGCCACCACCCGGTGCAGCGCATCCGGATCGCCACGCACCCAGACCGGCGCATCGGGCGCATCCACGGCGAAGGTATACCCGGCATCGAGCACCAGCGGCGCGACGTCGCCGGCCACCTCGCGGGTCAGCGCGGCCAGGTCCACGCGCTGCGACTGGCTGCGGTGATGGTCAAGCCGCTGCAGGTCGAGCAGCTGCTCGGCGATGTTGCTCAGCCGGCCCAGGTCGCGCTGCAGGCGCGAGCGCGCCGGGCCGGATGGCAGGTCGGCGATGCGCGTGGCCAGAATCGCGATCGGCATGCGCAGTTCGTGTGCCGCGCCCACCAGGAAGCGGTCCTGCGCATCGTAGCTTTCGCCGATGCGGCGCACCGCCGCGTTGAACGCATCCACCAGCGGGAAGATCTCGGCGGGCACGGCGTGCGTGTCCAGGCCACCGCCGCGTTCGTTGATCTGGATTGCCGCCGCCTGCGCGGCCACCCGGTTCACCCCGCGCAGCGAGCGGTGGATCGCCCACGGCGCCACCACCAGGGTGATCACGATCAACGGCACGGTGATCCAGCCACCGAGGTAGCCGATCACCACCAGCATCTGCCGCCACAGGCCACGGTGCGGCATGCCGCCGATCATCACGTGCACGCGCCCCTCCGGCGTGTCGTTCACCCAGATGCGCATGGCCAGTTCGGCCGCCCGCGTGCGGGTGCGTACGTCGGTCGGCTCCAGGTAGCGCAGCTGGGCCACCAGCGGGCGGTACATCTCCGGCACCGTGCCGTGGGTGACCTGGCGGCCGTCTTCATCGGTGGCCGCGAACCAGAACGTGGACGGGCGATCCTGCGCGGCCTGGTCCAGCGCGCGCCAGTCCACGTGCAGTGCATCGTCCCGCACATGGATCGACTTGGCGATCGACTCGCTCATCTTCCAGTCGATGTAACCGGCGCCGCTGTCGCCGTACATCAGCACCATGCCAATCAGGCCCATCGCCACCATAGTCACCTGGATCAGGATGATCTTCCAGGCCAGGCTGAAAGACAGCGAGCCGGGTTTGAGGAATTTCATGCGACGTCCTTCAACAGATAGCCGATGCCGCGCATCACGTGGATCTCCACCCGCGCATCGGCCTCGGCCAATGCCTTGCGCAGCTTGGACACGTGCGCGTCCAGTGCGTTGGACTGGATCGCATCGTCGAAGCCATACACCGCCTCCAGCAACGCCGCGCGCGCCACGGTACGGCCCTGGCGCACCGCCAAGGCTTCCAGCACCAGCAACTGCCGGCGCGGCAGCGCCAGCAGCACACCGTCGACGCTGGCTTCGCGCGCGACGAAATCAAACTGCAGCCGCCCCAGCAGCAGCACCGGCAGGGCGATCTGCGAGGGCCGCCGCGAGATCGCGCGGATGCGTGCCAGCAGTTCTTCCACCGCGAACGGCTTGGTCAGGTAATCGTCGGCGCCGACGTCCAGGCCGAGCACCCGGTCGGCCACCGAATCGCGCGCGGTGAGCATGATCACCGGCAGGTTGGGCACCAGGCTGCGGGCCACCCGCACGAAATTGGCCCCGTCGCCGTCGGGCAACTGCCGATCCAGCAGCAGGATCTGGTGCACGCCGGCTTTGAGCGCCTCGCCGGCCTGGGCCATGCTGACCACCACGTCCACCACCATGCCGTGCCGGCCCAGGCTGGCCTGGATGGCATTGGCCAGTTCCGGATCATCTTCGAGCAGCAGGATGCGCATGGGTGGGGACACAGGGGACGACGGCTGCCGATGGTACCGCGCGGCCCGGCGCAACGTTCCGACAATGTAGGCACGGCACCATGGCCGCTTGGCATTCCCAGTGTGGCAGGTACATGCGCGAGCGTTGCAAGGAAGATTCCCCCCCGGCAGGCACCTGCGGCCGGGTTGGCAATGAAAGTACCCGGCAGTCGCTGTGCCCGGGCATCGCCGCCGTCGTGCTGGCGACCGCGGCATGGCTGGTGGCCGGCAGCGCGTTCGCCCAGGCACCGGGCGCCAAGCCGCGCAGCAGTCTGGGCGTGGCCGTGGTGGCCCTGAAGTCGCCCTATACCGGCTACAAGACCGACACCGTGGGCGCGCCGATCATCAGCTACGAAGGCAGGAAGTTCCACTTCCGCGGCGGCAGCTTCGGCTACAAGCTGCTGGACAGCGACAGCACCGAAGTGTCCCTGATGGCCTCGCCGTACATGATGCGTTTCAAGCGCAAGGACAGCCACGACCCGCAGCTGCGCCAGCTGTCCAACCGCGGCTTCTCGGCGATGGCCGGGGTGGCGGTGCGGCATACCGCGCCGTGGGGCCTGCTGCAGGGCAACGTGCAGGCCGAAGTGAGCGGCCACGGTGGCGGCGTCGCCGCCGATGCCAAGTACGCCTACCCGCTGCCCATGGGCCGGGTGACGCTGGTGCCCGGCGTGGGCCTGAACTACGCCGGCAAGGGGCTCAACGATTACTACTTCGGGGTCAGCGAGGACGAAGCACGCCGCAGTGGACTGGCGCGTTACCGCGCCGGCAGTGGGGTGTCGCCCTACGCCGACCTGACCGCGGTGATGCCGCTGGGCCCGCACTGGACCGCTACCGCATCTGTGCGCCGCACGCGGTTGTCCGATGCGGTCAAGGACAGCCCGATGACCACCGGCGACCACATGGACTCGGCCGCACTTTCGCTCAGCTACGGATTCTGATCATGCGCCAGGGAATCGTCCGTCGTGTTGCCGATGTGGCCCTGCGTATCGAACCGGACCGCAGCGCGGTGCTGGAGTGGATCCTGCATACGCCGCTGCCCTCGCTCGGCGGGCAGACCACCTTCGAACTGGCCTGCGATGGCCAGGGCGAACGGGTGATCGCGCTGTTGAACGCCCTGCTGCTGCAACCCGGCGCGGCCGCACCGCGCCTGCCGCAGGCACGGGCACCGCACTGAGCCGGGCCTTCCCCGCCTTTCCGCCCCCCGCTCCCGGAGCCCGCATGAGCCGTCCCTTTCCGATGATGAGCGCCCACTACGGCGGACAAGACCCGCTGCTGGCCCAGGCCCTGGTCGATTTCGACCGTGCCGTGCAGGGCCTGATCGCCGACGACCCGGTGGCGCATGGGCGCTTCTCGCGCGCGTATGTCACCGCGATTTTCCGTGCCTGCCTGGCCCCCAGCGACCCCGGCCCCGGCGCGCCGCGCGGCCGCCCCGACCCGGAAATCGCGCAGGCGCTCAAGCGCTGGATACAGGACCAGCTGCAGCAGCATCCCGGCGAAGGCAGCGACCACCGGCTGACCGCCGCGCGGCGTGCAGCACACGGTTTCTGGCTGCAGTCGCTGGCCAATCCGATCGATGCAGACGGCCGCCCCCGCGCCGACCGCCTGCTGGATGGATTGCTGGCACTGACCCGCGCCGACGGCTGATCGCTACCCAGGGGCTGCCTCCTCACAGGCGCTTGCGGCACACTTTGCCGATGCTGCACCGCAGCCCGGAGATTGCACGATGCGCCTGCCTGTTGCCCTTGTCCTGTTGTTGATCGCCTCCCCTGCCCTGGCCCAGGACGACGATGACACGCCGTCGTTCGATCGCCCCGGTATCGGCTTCTCGCCGAGCACCCTGCCGCGCGGCAGCGTCGCACTGGAATGGGGCCTGCCCAGCCTGGAACGCGATCGCGATGCCGACGGTACCCGGTCCACCCAGTACAGCAGCGACCTCAACCTGCGCATCGGCCTGGCCGAGCATGTGGAACTGCAGGCCTTCAGCACGCCGTTCAACCACCTGCAGCTCAAGCCACGCGATGGGTCGGCGAGCAGCAGTAACGGCGGCGGCGACAGCGGCCTTGCCGTCAAGATCGCCCTGCCCACCGCCTCGGACAAACATGCCTGGGCGCTGCTGGCCAGCACCACCTTCGCCACCGGTGCGCGCGATTTCAGCGAAGGCGGCACCCAGTACGCGCTGGGCGCCAGCTACGAATACAGCTTCGATGATCGCTGGAGCGGCGCGCTGTATGCCAACGCCACCCGCGGCGCCGGCGCGGACGCATTCACCTGGTCACCGAGCGTCAGCGTGGCGCTGACCGACACCGTCAGCAGCTACCTGGAAGCCGGCTTCACCCACACCCAGGGCGAAGCGTCCACCGCCATCGCCGGGGCCGGCGTCACCTGGATGGTGGCCCGCACCGTACAGCTGGATGCCTCGTTCGACGTCGGCCTGGACAACAACAGCCCGGACCTGCAGGCCGGCCTGGGCGTGTCGTTCTTCTTCCGATAACACGCAGAGCCAGCGCCAATACCACCTGCTCGCTCACTACACAGTGGGGGGTAGAGCCACCCCACGGGTGGCTGCGCGCGATCCGTGCCCACGCACACAGATACGCACTGCGTGTGGCCACCCATGCAACCGAACGCACCCTCGTGAAACCCGGACGTTCCATCGAATGCCGGCGGTGCACCGCCCCAAACAAAAACGCCTGCGCATCACTGCGCAGGCGTTGATATCTGGATCCGATGCTGACCTGCGGTCAGGTGACCTTCTTGGCGATGGTCATGCCCAGCACGAACAACACCACGGCGATGATGATGCCGGCCCAGAACAGGAATTTCGCCACGCCGATCGCGGCGCCGCCGATGCCGGCGAAGCCGAGTGCACCGGCAATGAGGCCGATGACAGCGAAGATGATGGCCCACTTGATCATGATGATCCTTACCCGCAAACCGGGATGAATGACAGGCCTTCAACGTAGCGATGCGGCTGTCCGCCCTTCGTGAACGACACGCGCGAACGGCGTGAAGTCTGGGCTGTATGGATCAGCGTTCCTCTGTGGCGGCCTCGGTCGCACGGGGCATGGTGCGCACCATCGGCTGGTACACCAGCCCGGCCGACTCCCCCACCTCGCCGCTGCACGCAAAGCCATGGCGTTGGTAGAACGCCACCGAGGGCAGCGACGCGCTCACCGTGACCTCATCGACGTGCGCCTGCGCGATCAATGCGGCCAGCAGTGCCTCGCCCACGCCTTGCCGCTGACAGGCCGGGTCGACGAACAGCATCGCCACATGGCGACGCTGCTTCAGTTCACCCACGCCCTTGATCACGCCCGCATCGTCGTACACCAGTTGCAGGCTGTCCGGCCCGGTGCGCTGCGCGAAACCGTCCGCCGCGGCAATCGTGCGGAAGGTGTCCACCCCGATCGATGACAGCGACGGTGCCACCGTGCCCAGAAACGCGCGCATGCAGACGGCGCTGGCGGCGTGCAGATCGGTGTCCCGCAGAGGTCTGATCATCGTGTCTTCGTCCTGTTTGTGTACATCGCTTCACTCTAAGCCACGTGCGCAGGCAGGCCGCGGTAAAACGCGACAAATCCATTGAATTCTGCTGAGATTGGCCGCCGTACCGTGCCGCCCGCCCATGCCGCCCTCTTCTTTCGCACCCGTATCGAACATCGCACGCACGGCACTGCAGGCGTGTCTCGATCTTGTGGTGCTGTTGGCTACCTCGATCACCTTTGCGTGCGTGCTTACCGCCCAGCTGCAAACAGAGCGGTTCGGCTGGGTCTGGCCGTCGATTCCCTACGATTACACGCGGGGCGACGTCTGGATCCATGCGCTGCTGGCCAGTCTGGTGGTGATCCCTGTGCTGATGCTCTGCAGGCGCCAGGGCGCGCGCCGCTCACCGCGCTGGCAGGACCTGGCCTTCGCGCTTTCCACGCTGCTGGTCCTCAGGCTGGGGCCACCGGACGCCCAGGTGTTCGGCACCACCTGGACCACGTGGGAGATCACCGCCGGGCTGTTCCTGCTGCAATGGCCGATCGTGGTGCCGTTGACCGTGGCGGCGGTCATGCTCCGGCGCCTGCTCGGCTGGCGAGGAGCCGGCGCTGAGGGCTTTTGAAGCCGTTGTGGGCGCTTGGGAGCCTGCAGGCGCCCCCATCCAGGCCTGTGGAGGCGGCGCGGCCGAGCGCACATTACGCAAAACAATCAATAGGTTAGAGTGGAATTCAAGGGGCGTTATCAGCTTCCCTCATCTAGCTAAGCGAATTTAATTTGTGATGATTGCCACAAATTCACACCTCCGTCACAATCAGGCCATCCACCCAGCCCAGTCACGCACATGCGCGCACTCCTCACCAAGCAACATCCGGCCCTGCTGAAGTTCTACTTCGTGGCCTGTTATGTGGTTCTGATCGAAGAAGTGCTGCGCGCCCTGAGCTGATACGGGCGCGCAACCCTGCCCTGGCCGGTTACGACTGGAACGCGTGTTCCGGCCCCGGGAAGACCCCTGCTTCCACATCCGCGGCGAACTCGCTGGCCGCCTTGTGCAGCAGGCCATGCATGTCGGCGTACTGCTTGACGAAGCGCGGCAGCTGCCCGGTGCGCAGCCCGGCCATGTCCTGCCAGACCAGCACCTGCGCATCGCACTCGCTGCCCGCGCCGATCCCCACCGTGGGCACCGACACCGCCGCGGTGATCTGCGCGGCCACATCGGCCGGCACCATCTCGATCAACACCGCGAACGCACCGGCTGCTTCCAGCGCGCGCGCCGCTTCCACCAGCACCGGGCCATTGTCGCCACGGCCCTGGACGCGGAAGCCGCCCAGCTGATGTTCCGACTGCGGCGTGAAGCCGATATGCGCCATCACCGGAATGCCCGAGCTGACCAGCTTGCGCACCTGCGGCACCATCTCGATGCCGCCTTCCAGCTTGACCGCGTGCGCGCCACCTTCCTTCATGAAGCGCACCGCCGTGTGGAAGCACTGTTCCGGTGATGCCTGGTACGAGCCGAACGGCAGATCGGCGATCACCAGGGGGCGTCGCGTGCAGCGGCTCACCGCGCGCACCAGCGGCATCAGTTCGTCCACAGTGATCGGCAGCAGGCTGTCATTGCCAAGCACGTTGTTGGACGCCGAATCGCCGATCAGCAGCACCGGAATGCCGGCGTCTTCGAAGATCGCCGCGGTGTACATGTCGTAGGCAGTGAGCATGGCCCACTTCTCGCCGCGTGCCTTCATCTCCTGCAGGTGCGGAATGCGCACGCGCTTTGCCTGGCTCAGCGGGCTGGGCGAGTTCGCGTACGGATGAAGCTGTTCGGTCATGGCATGTCCTTGTTTCATGAGGGGGGATCAGATCGTAGTGGTTCGGCACAACAACAGCACGGCGATGATCACCATGGCCGCACCGGAAATGCGGCCGACCATGCGCGCCGCACGCGGCCGGGTGCGCAACAGCGCGCCGGCACCGACGCGCGTCCGTCGTCTGCCTGCTCTACGACGAGCACCTGTCCGCGCTGCCCGGCGTGCAGCGGCTGACCTCGACGCTGGTGATGAAAGAGGTGGTGGTGGACCGACCGCTGCCCCTGTTGGCGCGCTGAGGCTGTTACCGCGCCGCGCCGTCGGTGTCACGGCGGGCTGGACAGTTCCTGCGCGATGTCCTTGATCAGCCCGGCAATCTCATTGGCCAAGCGCCGGCTGTCGGCAACGGAGCCGAAGAAGCGGATGCTGCGGCCGTCCATCTGGACGCCCGCCAGCCCCAGTTCGCCCTTCAAGGCGTCGACGCGGCGATGGAACACCTGCAGCCAGCGCGCCGAGGGTTCCACATCGAGCAAGGCGACGATCGCCTCGTCTTCGGCATGATCGACCGTGGCCTGAAGACCGGGTACGTCAAAACCGAGCAGCCGGGGGGCGCTCGCGTTATCGGGGGTGGGGTTCATGCGCCATGGTAGTCGCAAACACCGTCCGCACCGCGCGGCCAGGGAAACCGTGGGGCTCCCGCATGGTTGGACCCGCGAAGGCAGCGGGTGGGTTCCAGTCAGATACCATTCACCGTGCCACCAAGTAACATACCGTCCGGTCGGTATCTAACTGGAAGAAACCCATGTCACCCCTGCTCACCGCGTATCTGTTCCTGTCGGGCGCGATCGTCGCCGAAGTCACCGGCACGATGCTGCTGCAGAAGACCGCTCAGTTCACCAAGCTGGGCCCCACCCTGAGCATGGCGCTCTGCTACGTGGTGTCCTTCTACCTGCTCAGCCATGCGCTGAAGGCGCTGCCGCTGGGCATCGCGTATGCGATCTGGGGCGGCGTGGGCATCGTGCTCACCCTGATCATCAGCGTCACGGTGTTCAAGCAGAGCCTGGATTGGCAGGCCATCACCGGTGTGGCGATGATCGTGGGCGGGGTGGTCATGATCAACGCGTTCTCCAAGGCGGGGGCACACTGATGGACACCACCCGACGACGCCGGCAGCCGGCCCTGGTGCGCGCGTCCCTGCTCGATGCAGCGGTGCAGGAAGCGATGCTGCACGGCCTGGGCAACGTCACGGTGCTCTCGGTTGCCGAACGCGCCGGGGTCAGCAAGGGCGCGCTGTTCCACCACTTCGCCAACCGCCAGGAGCTGCTGGAAGCGGCGTATGCCGAGTGCCTGGCGCGCTTCGGGGATGCGCTGGATGTACTTGTCGCCGCGGACCCGGTGCCGCACGGTCGCTTCACCCGCGCCTACGTCCGGGCCACCTTCGAGGCCATGCACGCCGAAGACGCCAACTGGGCGCGTTTCTCGTTGAGTGCGCTGGTGGAACCGGCGTTTGCCGCGCTGTGGCGCCACTGGCTGGATGAGCGCCTGGCCCAGGTGCCGGCCGAACGTGGTGCCCCCCGGTTGCGTGTGGCGCGATTGGCCGCTGACGGGTATTGGCTGCAGGCGTTGGGCGGTGGTTTGGTTGAGAGCGGCCCGGCGGGAATCGATGCCCTGCGCGAATGCGTGGTGAGCTTTACCTATGACGATGCGCAGCCGGTTACCGGCTGACGGCTGACGTAGCGCTGGGCAGCATCGTAGCGCCGGGCTCTGCCCGGCTGGTGTTGAATCACATGCGGAGCGAAGCGGGGCAGAGCCCCGCTCTACGTGGCGTCGGCAGCATCGTCGCGCCGCGCGTGGCGTGGGCATCGTCGTAGCGCCGGGCTCTGCCCGGCTGGTGTTGAATCACGTGCGAAGCGCAGCGGGGCAGAGCCCCGCTCTACGTGGCGTCGGCAGCATCGTCGCGCCGGGCGAGGCGTGGGGGCAGCATCATCGCATGGGGTGCGGGGCATCGTCGTAGCGCCGGGCTCTGCCCGGCTGGTGTTGAATCACGTGCGAAGCGCAGCGGGGGCAGAGCCCCGCTCTACGCGGCCTGCGGACACAAAAAAGCCCACGCAGTGCTGCGCAGGCTTCTTCGATTTACCAACAATGGTCGGGACGGCCGGATTTGAACCGACGACCCTCTGCCCCCCAGGCAGATGCGCTACCAGGCTGCGCTACGCCCCGATGATGCTGGTACTGTCCCCGCCTCTCAGCGGGCCGACGAGTATAACGGTTTTATCGAAGAATTTGTTCAGCGACGAAGCAATTGCAGCACTTCTTCCAGCTCCATCCGCGTCTGCTTGATGATCTGGTTGCTCAGCGTCGATTCGTCGCGGGCACCGGCACCTTCCAGGCGCAAGCGTGCGCCGCCGATGGTGTAGCCCTGCTCGTAGAGCAGGCCGCGGATCTGCCGCACCATCAGCACGTCGTGGCGCTGGTAGTAGCGACGGTTGCCGCGGCGCTTGGCCGGTTCCAGGCTGGGAAACTCGGTTTCCCAGTAGCGCAGCACGTGCGGTTTGACATCGCAAAGCTCGCTGACTTCACCAATGGTGAAGTAGCGCTTTGCCGGTATCGGCGGAAGTTCGCGGTTACTGCCCGGATCCAGCATATGCCTCTACCCTTTCCTTGAGCTTCTGGCCCGGACGGAAGGTGACCACCGTACGGGCGGAAATCGGAATTTCCTCACCGGTCTTCGGGTTGCGACCCGGGCGCTGGTTCTTGCGCCGCAGATCGAAGTTACCGAAGCCGGACAGCTTCACCTGACGTCCCTGTTCCAATGCCTCACGCAACACATCGAAGAACGCGTCGACAAATTCCTTGGCTTCGCGCTTGTTCAGACCCACTTCGTCGAACAGCTTTTCGGCCATCTCAGCCTTGGTCAATGCCATTCCTGCTACCCCCCATGCTGCCCGCTCAACCGCGGATCCGGGCGTGGTGTTCACGCTCCATGGCAGAGACAGCCTCAGCCACTACCGACTCCACGTCGCGGTCCGTCAGAGTGCGCGACTTGTCCTGCAAAATCAAGCCCATAGCGAGACTCTTGAAGCCCGGCTCGACCCCCTGGCCGACGTAACGGTCGAACAGGGTCACCTGCCGCAGCAGCGGCCCGACGGCCCGGCGCAGGGTGGCTTCCAGGTCGGCCCAGGCGGCGGCTTCGGGCACCAGGAAGGCCAGGTCGCGGCGCACCGACGGGAAGCGCGACAGCTCGGCGGCACGCGGCAGCTGGCGGGCGGCCAGCGGGGCCAGGTCCAGCTCGAAGGCGAACACGTCCACGTCGATGTCCATGGCCTTGGCCAGGCGCGGGTGGATCTGGCCGATCCAGCCCAGGCTGACGCCATCGCGCAGCACCTCGGCCGACCGCGCCGGGTGGCCGTACGGGCGCTGCGAGGGCTGGAAGGTCAGCACCGCGCCGGAGGCGGCCGCCAGCGATTCCAGGTCACCCTTGAGGTCGTGGAAATCGACCTTGCGGGTGGCCAGGCCCCACTGCTGCGGGTCGGCGTCGCCACACACGGCGGCGGCCACGCGCTGGGTTTCCAGCGGTGCCGGGGTGCCCTCGCCTGCCTGCGGGTGGAAGCTGCGGCCCAGCTCGAACAGGCGCACCCGGCCCAGCTGGCGCGCGGCGTTGCGGCCCAGCGTGGCCACCAGGCCCGGCAGCAGCGACGGGCGCATCACCGCCAGTTCGGCCGACAGCGGGTTGGCCAGCGCCACCACGTCTTCATGCAGCTGCCACTGACCGAGCAGGCCGGCATCGACGAAGGCGTAGTTGATGGTTTCCTGCAGGTCGCGCGCCACCAGCTGGCGGCGCACGCTCAGGTCGTCCAGGCGGGTCTCGCTGGGCATGGCGATGCGCGAGGCACCGCCCGGCAGCGTGGTCGGGATCTGCTCGTAGCCGTGGATACGGGCCAGTTCTTCGATCAGGTCTTCTTCGATGGCGATATCGAACCGGCGGCTCGGTGCGGTCACCTGCCAGCCGTCGGCGCTGGCGACCACCTCCATGCCCAGCGCGCGCAGGATGCGCTCGACGTCGGCATCGGCGATCTGGATGCCGAGCACGCGGGCGATACGGGCGCGGCGCAGGCCGATGGTGGCGGTCGCGGGCAGGTCAGCCTCACGCACGGCCTCGCTGACCGGCGCAGGGGTGCCGCCGGCCAGGTCCAGCACCAGGCGGGTGGCGTACTCGATCGCCGTGCGCGGCAGCGCCGGGTCGACGCCGCGCTCGAAGCGGTGGCCGGCATCGGTGTGCAGGCCCAGCTTGCGGCCACGGCCCATGATCGCGGCGGGCGCGAAATGCGCGGCCTCCAGGAACACGGCGGTGGTGTCGTCGGTGACGCGGGTGTCGAAGCCGCCCATCAGGCCGGCCAGCGCGATCGGGCGATCGGCGTCGGTGATGAGCAGGAAGCTGTCGTCCAGCGCGGCATCGCGGCCATCGAGCAGCTTCAGTGCTTCGCCGGCGCGCGAGCGACGCACGCCGATGCTGCCCTGCAGGGTGCCCAGGTCGAAGGCGTGCATCGGCTGGCCCAGTTCCAGCATCACGTACTGGGTGATGTCCACCAGCAGCGACACCGGCCGTACGCCGCTGCGGCGCAGGCGCTCGGCCATCCACAACGGGGTGGCGGCGCGTGCGTTGATGCCTTCGATGACACGCCCCACGTAGCGCGGTGCTTCGGCACCGGCCGCCAGGTCGATCGTCAATTCGCGGGTACCCACCGCCGCAACCGGGGCCGCGTCGAACGGCACCACTTCGCTGGCGCATGCAGCGGCCACGTCGAAGGCGATGCCGCGGATGCTGAAGCAGTCGGCGCGATTGGGGGTCAGCTTGATCTCGATGCTGGCGTCGGGCAGCCCCAGGTACTCCACCAGGGTCTGGCCGATCGGCGCGTCATCGGGCAGTTCGAACAGGCCGGACGCGTCGTTGTCCAGGCCCAGTTCCTTGGCCGAGCACAGCATGCCGTTGGAGTCCACGCCGCGCAGCTTGGCCGGCTTGATCTTCAGCTCGCCGATCTGCGCACCGATCATCGCCAGCGGCGCAACCAGGCCCGGGCGCGCGTTCGGCGCGCCGCACACGATCTGCAGGTGCTCGCCCTGCCCGGCATCGACTTGGCAGATCTGCAGGCGGTCGGCTTCGGGATGGCGCTCGGCCGACACGATGCGCGCCACCACCACGTGGTCCAGGCCCACGCCGAGCGCGGTGACCTCTTCCACTTCCAGGCCGATGGCGGTCAGCACCGCGCCGAGTTCGTCGCGCGAGACCGAGGTGGGAACGTGGCTGCGCAGCCAGTTTTCAGAGAATTTCATGGTGTCACCCTGGTGGGCCCGGCGCATGCGCCTGGGCCGTGATGAATGGTGGTGCGTTGGGCGTTGTCGGATAGCCGGGCAGAGCCGGGCTCTACGCTGTACCGGCGTTACGCGAACTGCTTCAGGAACCGCACGTCGTTCTCGAAGAACGCGCGCAGGTCATGGACGCCATACCGCAGCATCGCAAAGCGCTCCACGCCCATGCCGAAGGCAAAGCCGGTGTAGCGCTCCGGATCGATGCCCACGTTGCGCAGCACGTTCGGGTGCACCATGCCGCAGCCGAGCACTTCCAGCCAGCGGGTGCTGCCGTCGGGCTGCTGCCAGGCGATGTCCACTTCCGCGCCGGGTTCGACGAAGGGGAAGTAGCTGGGTCGGAAGCGCATCTCGAAATCGCGCTCGAAGAACGCGCGCACGAACTCGGACAAGGTGCCCTTGAGGTCGGCGAAGGTCGAATGCTCGTCCACCAGCAGGCCCTCCACCTGGTGGAACATCGGCGAATGGGTCTGGTCGCTGTCGCTGCGGTAGACCTTGCCGGCGGCAATCATGCGCAGCGGCGGCGCGTGGTCGCCCATGTAGCGCACCTGCACCCCGGAGGTATGCGTGCGCAGCAGGCGGCCGTCGCCGAAATAGAAGGTGTCGTGCATTGCACGCGCCGGGTGGTGCGGCGGGAAGTTCAACGCTTCGAAGTTGTGCCAGTCGTCTTCGATTTCCGGGCCTTCGGACACTTCATACCCGAGCCGGCCGAAGATCTCGGTGATGCGCTCCAGGGTACGCGTGACCGGATGCAGGCCGGCGCGATCGGCGCGGCGTCCCGGCAGGGTGATGTCGATGGATTCGGCGGCCAGGCGCGCGTCCAGCGCCGCGTCTTCCAGCACGGCCTTGCGTTCGGCCAGCGCGCTGGTGAGCGCGTCGCGGGAACGGTTGATGGCTTCACCGGCGGCCTTGCGCTCGTCGGCCGGCAATGCGCCAAGCTGCTTGAGCTGGGCGGTAATGCTGCCGTTCTTGCCGAGCAGTGCCACGCGCAGGGCTTCCAGCGCATCGGGGCTGCTGGCAGCGGCCACGTCGGCCAGTGCCTGGGTGGTCAGGGATTGGATGTCACTCATGGATAGCCGGAGCCTCGCGTCGGTATGCCATCGCGATACGCGCCGGGCCGACCCCCGTCGCCACCGCTGTCGATCGGGGGCACCGGGAGGGCCACCGCCAACACAAAAAAGAATGGGGAAGGACTTGCGCCCTTCCCCATGCATTTGCCTTACCCACCACCGCTGCGCGACTGCGGCAACGGCGGGGGAATGGACTTATGCCGCCAGCGCGCCCTTGGCCTTTTCGGCCAGTGCAGCAAAACCGGCTGCGTCGTGCACGGCGATGTCAGCCAGAACCTTACGGTCCAGGGTGATGCCGGACTTGAGCAGGCCATTCATGAAACGGCTGTAGCTCAGGCCGTTGATGCGGGCAGCCGCGTTGATGCGGGTGATCCACAGCGAACGGAAATTACGCTTCTTCTGCTTACGACCGATGTAGGCGTACTGCTGTGCCTTGATCACGGCCTGCTTGGCAACGCGGAAGACCTTGCGGCGAGCGTTGTAGTAACCCTTCGCAAGGGTCAGAATTTTCTTGTGGCGGCGACGCGCCTGTACGCCACGCTTTACTCGTGCCATGGGTCAGTCCTCAGAGGTAGGGAAGCATACGGTTCAAACGGCCTGCGTCTTCTGCACGAACATGGTTCGTCTGACGCAGATTGCGCTTCCGCTTGGTCGACTTCTTCGTGAGGATGTGGCTACGGTTGGCATGGCCAGCCTTGAACTTGCCGGAGGCGGTCTTGCGGAAACGCTTGGCCGCCGCCCGGTTGGTTTTGATCTTGGGCATTGCAATGTCCTTGATGATGTTTTGTCACTGACCAGGGCGGTGGCCTGCGCCACACTTTCCGTCCATACCCTTGCCTGCTTGTAAGCCCGGGATCCCCGATGGGAACCAGGCCGGTCCTGTTGCCGTTGAAACAGCATGCCCGTTGCCGGGCTTGAAACCGTTCAAAACAGCGCCCCGCAAAACGGGGCCGCCCATTATGCCCGCGAACACGGGAGGTTGCAAACTGTTGATTGGGCGAATGTTTACCGCGGGGCGGGCGAACCTGAACGGAACGGCCGCGAGGGCCGGCGTCATGCCAGGCCGCGCACGCGGGAAACCGCGGAAGGCGCCGGTGGGCGCCCGCCGTGTGGTGCGCGAAGCGGGGACGCCGAGCGACCGCTCGGTGCAGCCGACCAACGGTCGGCTCTACCCTTCGGCACGGTAGGTCGTGCAGCCGACCAACGGTCGGCTCTACCCCTCGCCACGGTGGGGTGTGCAGCCGACCAACGGTCGGCTCTACCCCCCGGTGGGCGGTTACTTCTTCTTCGGCGCGATCATCATCACCATCTGCCGGCCTTCAAGGCGCGGACGGGACTCGATCACGATGTCCTCACCCAGATCACCCTCGATCCGGTTGGCCATTTCGCGACCCAGTTCCTGATGGCTCATTTCACGGCCACGGAAGCGGATGTTGACCTTGATCTTGTCGCCCTCTTCCAGGAAACCGCGCATCTTGCGCAGCTTGATCTGGTAGTCGCCTTCATCGGTGACCGGACGGAACTTCACTTCCTTGATCTCGACCTGCTTGGTCTTCTTCTTGGCCTCGTTGGCCTTCTTCTGCGCTTCGAACTTGAACTTGCCGAAGTCCATGATCTTGCACACCGGCGGATCAGCCTGCGGCTGAATCTCGACCAGGTCCAGACCTTCGTCTTCGGCCATCGACAGCGCTTCGTCACGCGTCAACACGCCAATCATTTCTCCGTCGCTGCCGATCACGCGTACGCGCGGCACCCGGATTTCCTGATTCTTGCGGTTCTGTTTGTTGTCAGGGGTACTGATATTGCAATCTCCCAGAGGAATCAAACCGGCCCATCGCGGAGCATCCGCAGGGCCGGGACTTTCTTACACGGACTGTTCTGCCTGCAACCGCTCGATGAAGGCCTGGACGGACATGCTGCCCAGATCTTCGCCAGAGCGCGTACGCACGGCCACGGCGCCATTTTCCTTCTCACGGTCGCCAACCACCAGCAGGTACGGGACCCGCTGCAGCGTATGCTCGCGAATCTTATAACCGATCTTCTCGTTGCGCAAATCGGCGTTTACCCGGAACCCTTGATCTGCAAGGGTTTTCCGGACTTCGCTCACGTATTCAGCCTGGGCATCGGTGATATTGGCCACCACCACCTGGGTCGGAGCCAGCCAGGACGGGAAGGACCCGGCGTGGTGCTCGATCAGGATGCCGATGAAACGCTCCATCGAACCGACGATGGCCCGGTGCAGCATGACCGGGTGCTTCTTCTGGCTGTTTTCGTCCACGTACTCGGCGCCAAGGCGGCCGGGCATCATGAAATCGACCTGCATCGTGCCCAGCTGCCAGGTACGGCCGATGGCGTCCTTGAGGTGGTACTCGATCTTCGGGCCGTAGAAGGCGCCCTCGCCCGGCAGCTCCTGCCATTCCACGCCACAGTTGCCCAGCGCCGAGCGCAGCGCGGCTTCGGCCTTGTCCCAGGTGGCATCGTCGCCCAGGCGCTTTTCCGGGCGCAGCGCGATCTTGATCTGGATGTCCTCGAAACCGAAGGTCGTGTACACCGCCAGCGCCTGCTGGTGGAAGGCGGTCACTTCGGCCTCGATCTGCGATTCGGTGCAGAACACATGGCCATCGTCCTGGGTGAAACCGCGCACGCGCAGGATGCCGTGCAGCGCGCCGGACGGCTCGTTGCGGTGGCACGAACCGAACTCACCGTAGCGGATCGGCAGGTCACGGTAGCTGTGCAGGCCCTGGTTGAACACCTGGATGTGGCCCGGGCAGTTCATCGGCTTGACCGCGTAGGTGCGCTTCTCCGACTCGGTAAAGAACATGTTTTCCTGGTAGTTGTCCCAGTGGCCGGACTTCTGCCACAGCGACACGTCCAGGATCTGCGGGCAACGCACTTCGCCGTAGCCGCTGTCGCGGTACACGCGGCGCATGTGCTGCTCCACCACCTGCCACAGCGCCCAGCCCTTGGGGTGCCAGAACACCAGGCCCGGGGCCTCTTCCTGCAGGTGGAACAGCTCCTGCTGCTTGCCGATGCGGCGGTGGTCGCGCATTTCGGCTTCTTCGATGCGCTTGATGTAGGCCTCAAGCTGCTTCTTGTCGGCCCAGGCGGTGCCGTAGATGCGCTGCAGCTGCTCGTTCTTGGCATCGCCGCGCCAGTAGGCGCCGGAAATGCGGGTCAGCTTGAAGGCCTTCAGGAAGCGCGTGTTGGGCACGTGCGGGCCGCGGCACATGTCCACGTATTCCTGGTGGTAATACATGCCCATCGCCTGGATCTCCGGGGACATGTCCTCGATCAGGCGCAGCTTGTAGTCCTCGCCACGCGCCTTGAAGATCTCGATGACCTCCGCACGCGGGGTGACCTTCTTGATGACGTCGTAGTCCTGCGCGATCAGCTCGCCCATGCGCTTTTCGATGGCGGCCATGTCGTCCGGGGTGAACGGGCGCTCGGAGTAGATGTCGTAGTAGAAGCCTTCGGCGATGACCGGGCCGATCACCATCTTGACGTCCGGGTACAGCTGCTTGACCGCATGGCCGACCAGATGCGCGGCGGAGTGGCGGATGATCTCCACGCCCTCCTCGTCCTTGGCGGTGATGATGCGCAGGGTCGCGTCGCGATCGATCACGTCGCTGGCATCGACCAGCACGCCGTCGACCGAACCGGCGATGGTGGCCTTGGCCAGGCCGGCGCCGATCGACTGGGCGACGTCCATGACACTGACGGGGTTTTCGAACTCACGGCGGCTGCCGTCGGGAAGCGTGATCGCGATCATGACTGGGCTTTTTCTGGTGGGCCCGCAACGCAGGCCGGGGAATCGGAGGTGGAACAGAGGCAACGGCGACACGCCGCTCGGCCATAAAAAAAGCGCCACGAAGGCGCCTGCAAGGGGCCGTCGGGAGCGTTCAGCGGTGGGCGATGGTAGTGCTCATGTCGCACGCTGGACCGGCGCTGGGCGCGGGCCACCTTGTTGCCTGGATGGATACCCTGCCGATCTTAAACCAAAGCGCGGATTTTTGCGCCCGCACCGCCCCCGCATGCGCCTGAACGCGCGGCTGTGGCGGACCAAAACCGCAATGATTACCATGCGCAGCGGGCCGTGCGACATGCGGTCCTGCCTTTTCCCCCAAGGATCCACCATGGCCTCCGCTGCCCGTCCAACGTGCGTCCCGTGCTGAGCGGCACCACCCTTGCCCTGCTGTACTGCGGCGTTGCCGGCGCAGCCTCTGCGTTCTCGGCGCTGGCCTTCTATGCCGCCTCCCCGCACTGCCGCTGGCCGCGGCTGCGCCGTGCCGGGCGGCTGGGCCGGCAGATCGGGCTGGTGGCCGCCGCCACCTCGTTGTGGCTGTGGATGGGCCAACTGGGTCTGGCCACCGGCCTGTGCGTGACCCTGGCCGGGTGGATGCTGACCGCCCTGGTCCTGCCCTACCTGGCCGCCTGGACGCGGCCTGAGCGTGAGGCGCGACCCTGATGTGGGCGCGTGCGCTGGCCGGTCTGGTGGCCGGGTTCTTCGTGGCCGGCGCGTGCGCCGGGCTGGTGGCGTGGCTGCCGCCGGGCCCGTGGCAGAGCGCCATCGTGCCCAGCCTGATCACCTTCATCCCGTTCTGGATGCTGGCCGCGTTGTGGGCCTTCGCGTTCCGCAGCGGCGTGCGCGCCTGGGCCGGGCTGGGCATCAGTGCAGTGGCCGGCTTTGCCCTGTTGTGGCTGCTGCGCGCCGCCGATCTGGTGCAGTAAAGGAACCTCGATGAAATTCAGTTCGCTCACCCTGCGCACCTTCACCACGCTGCATACCTGGGTTGGCCTGGTGGCCGGCTTTGCGCTGTTTGTGGCGTTCTATGCCGGCGCGATCACCGTGTTCCACCATGACCTGCCGCTGTGGCAATCGCCGCAGGCGATGACCCAGCCCGCGCAGACCCTGGACGACGCGCAGCGCCTGCTGGACGGCGTGCTGGCCCGGCACCCGGAAGCCCGCCAGCACCTGGGCATGACCTTCCCCGGCGCCGAAACGCCGCAATCGGTGGCCTATTGGCAGGACGCCAAGGGCACCTGGCTGTTCGCCTGGGCCGATCAGTACGATGGCAGCCCTACCCCACCCCAGGCCGGGCTGGCCGAGCTGGTCAACGAACTGCACTACACCCTGGGCCTTCCGGTGGCCGGCATCTACCTGATGGGCGTGGTCAGCCTGCTGTACGGGCTGGCGCTGCTGTCCGGGCTGGTGATCCACCTGCCCAAGCTGGTTGGCGACCTGTTCGCCCTGCGCCCGGGCCGCAACCTGAAGCAGATGTGGCAGGACGCGCACAACGTGATCGGCGTGCTCAGCCTGCCCTTCCACCTGCTGTTTGCGGTGACCGGCGCGCTGCTGTGCCTGGTGTTCCTGCAGATGGCCGCGCTCAACCCGCTGATCTACGACGGCAAGCTGCTGGCCGCGCTGCCGGCGGCGATGGATACCGCGCCGATCCGCGCCGCCAGCGGCGAGCCGGTACGGGCGGGCAGCCTGGCCATGCTGCATGCCCGTGCGATCGCCGTGGCCAACGACCAGGGCCAGGCACGTTTCGAACCGGCGTACCTGAAGCTGGCCAACGCCGGCGATGCCAACGCGGTGATCGAGATCACCGGCGACGGCGGGGTGTCGTTGGGACCGCTGGGTGCGGTGGCGCTGGACGCCAATACGGGCGACGTCCTGCACACCCAGTTGCCGGGCCGGCGCGACGCCAACCACGCCACGCTGGCGACGGCGTACGCCCTGCATTTCGGCGAGTTCGGCAACGGCCTGGTGCCCTGGCTGTATTTCGCGCTGGGCCTGGGCGGTGCCTTCCTGTTCTATTCGGGCAACCTGCTGTGGATCGAATCGCGGCGCAAGCGCCGTCAGCAGGCCCAAGGCCGTGCCCAGATCAACATGGCGCGTGCCACGGTCGGAGTGTGTATCGGCCTGTGCGTGGCCATTTCGGCCGCCTTCGTCGGCGTGCAGCTGCTGGAACATCTGGCCCCCGCGCATGCCGACGCTGGCATGCGCTGGATCTGTTTCCTGGCCTGGGGCGGCTGCGCCCTGTGGGCGGCGCTGCGCGCGCCGTGGCAGGCCGCACGCGAGCTGCTGTGGGCCGCGGCAATCGTCACCGCGCTGATCCCGCTGGTGCATGGCGCGATGAGCGGGCTGTGGCTGTGGACCAGCGCGCAGCGCGGCTACTGGCCGCTGTTCTGGGTGGACGGGGTGGCGCTGGCCATGGCCATCGGGTTCGCCGCGATGGCGCGCGCCAGCAGCCGGCGCGCGATCCACGGCGAGCCGAACAGCGTGTGGGCGCGACCGCAGCGTCTGGCCACGCCCGCGCCGTAACCGCGACGCGGCGCCCCGTGCGCCGCGCCCTCGCCCACCGGAGCCCTTGTGCGGGCGGGCTTTCAGAAACCTTCAGACGTTCTTCCAGCACTTCAGTCGCGTCCATGGCCTAGTCGGGTTCCACTTCGAGGAGCCTGACCATGCACACCCGTTCACCCCGTTACGCCGCCCTGATCCTGTTCTGGCTTGCCTGCCTGCCACTGGCGGCCCGGGCGGCGCCACCGACACCGGATCCGGCCAAGCTGGCCGCCCTGGAAGCGGCCATCGCCGCCGAAGACATCAAGCAGGTCACCAGCGTGCTGCTGATGGTGGACGGACAGATTGCCTACGAGCACTACTTCAACGGGGCCAGCGCCGACACGCTGCATGATGTGCGCTCGGCCAGCAAAAGCGTCACCGCGATGCTGGTCGGCGCAGCCATCGGCGATGGCCACCTGCCGGGAGTGAAGGCGCGGGTCTACGACTATTTCCCCGAATTCACCGCCACCCATCCGGTCGATCCGCGCCTGCGCGCGACCACGATCGAAGACCTGCTCACCATGAGCAGCCTGTGGGAGTGCGACGACGAGAACGCGTTCTCGGCCGGCAACGAAGAACGCATGTACGTCACCGAGCGCTGGCTCGACTTCGCCCTGGCGCTGCCGGTGAAGGGCTTCGCCCCGTGGATGACGCGCCCGCAGGACAGCCCGCATGGGCGTGCCCACGCCTACTGCACGGCCAATTCGTTCGTACTCGGCGCGGTGCTGGAACGCGCCACGAAGATGCCGCTGGCCGACTATGCCGCCCAGGCGCTGGAGCGTCCGCTGGGAATCACCGCCAGCCGGTGGAACCGTTCGCCGGAAGGCATCGGCATGGGCGGCGGCGGCACCCGCTACCGCAGCCGGGACCTGGCGCGCCTGGGCGCGCTGGTACTGGCCGGTGGACGCTGGCAGGGCAAGGCGCTGATCCCGGCCGACTACGTGACGGCGATGGTCAGCGCACAGGCCAGCACCGGCGATGGCAGCGACTACGGGTACCAGTGGTGGGGCCTGAAACTGCCCGTACAGGGACACGAAACGACGTTGTGGGCGATGTCCGGCAACGGCGGCAACTACGTGTTCGTGATCCCGGACAGGAAGCTGGTGGCGGTGATCACCAGCAGTGCCTACAACCGCACCTACGCCCACCCGCAGTCGCGCCGCATCCTCACCGGGTTCCTGCTGCCCGCGCTGGACTGAGCCCATCCAGCTCGCCTGGCCGCCACGCGGCGGCCAGGACCTGCGCGCGCTGCGCAGCGACATCCGCGTCGATCCGGGCCAACAGCCGCGGCCACCCGGGCGCTGCGCGCAGCGGGGCGAACAGCGGCGTGGCACGCAGCCAGGCGGCATCGCGGAAGCCCGCGTCCACCGCGCGTTGCAGGTCGGCCACGGCGGCCGCCGTATCGCCCTGGGCCTGGTGCAGCAGGGCGCGTTCGATGGCCATGTCCGACCAGCCATCCCCGGCCTCGCCCGCCTGCGCCTGCAGCTGCGCGGCGATCCACGCCGGCGTGGGCGGGACGGTGCCGTGCAGGCCGACCAGGGTCTGCCCCATCGACTGCTGCGGACGCAGCGCCCGGCCGCCCTCAAAGGCCTGTGCGGCGCCGGTGGCGTCGCCCTGCAGGAGCAGCATCTCACCCTGCAGCCGGAACAACTGTGGATGCGGCGTACCGCGCGCAAGCGCCTGCTGCAGCGCCGTCCGTGCCCGGCCCGCATCGCCCATGAGCAGCAGGCTGCGCGGCCAGGCGATGTTGGCGAACACGTTGTCGGGGAACAGCTGGAAGTTGCGTTCGTGGCGACGTGCAGCGGCATCGGTGAAGCCGAGCAGTTCCAGCTCGCGCGCCACCTGCACCTCGCGGAAACGCACCCGCTCGGGCGCGCGCAGCGACAGGTTGGCCTGCAGTGCCTGCGCAAGCTGCCCCTGTTCCTGCTGCAGGTAAGCCAGCGAGGCGCGCGTGCGCTCATCGTCCGGGTCGCGCTGCAACGCCCGCTGGTAATCGGCGATCGCACGCGGCATGGACCCCAGGCAGTCATGCGCGTACCCGCGTGCAGCGAATGCAGCCGCATCGTCCGGTGCCGCGCGCAGCACCCGGTCCGCTTCGACCACGGCCTGCTGCGCGCGCTCGGCCGGACCATTGAACAGGCAGGTATCGGCTGCCAGCGCACGTGCCAGCCCGCGTCGTGCGGCCGGCAGGTCCGGATCGACCTGCAGCGCCTGCCGGTACAGCGCGATGGCGCGCGCGTTGTTGCTGGCCTGGCCGATGTCGGCGTAGTGGTCGGCACGCTGCAGCAGCGGGTCGGCCGGGGAGCGCGGCGCGGCGGTGGGCCAGGCCACGACGGCCAGTGCGGCGGCAACCACCACCGCACTCGCTGCGGCGGCGGACGCGCGCCATCCCCAGCGCCGCGTCAGGGGCGGTGCCTGATCTGCGGGTGCGGCGTGCGCGACCGGCTGCACTGGCGCGCAGAGCTGGTAGCCACGACCGCGGACCGAGCGCACATAGCGCGGGCTGCGGCTGTCATCGCCCAGCGCCTGGCGCAGCAGCTTCACCCGCTGGCTGATCGCATCTTCGCCGACCACGGCCGGGGCCCACACCTGCGCGGCGAGGGTATCGAAGCTCACCACGTTGGTGCCGTGCGCCAGCAGGCAATCGAGCAGCCGCCAACTCAGCCCGCTGACCGGCAGCACGGCATCGCCGCGCCGCACCTGTTGCAGGGCGCGGTCGATGTCCAGGTCCAGCAGGCGCACGGTCTCCATGCGGCCAAGCATAGGGCACGGCGCAACCGCCCCGCAGGTGCCGTTGGTCTCCCACCCTGCAGCCCGCCCTCGCTCACCGTGCATTGCCGGTCGCGGGGGTAACGTGCCGGTTTCCCCGCCTTGCCGCACTGCCATGACCGACCTGCATATCGACCGCCTCGACCACCTCGTGCTCACCGTGGCCGACATCGACACCACCTGCGATTTCTACCGGCGCGTGCTGGGCATGCAGGTGGAGACCTTCGGCGCCGGGCGCACCGCGCTGCGCTTCGGGCTGCAGAAGATCAACCTGCACGCTGCGGGACGCGAGTTCGAGCCCAAGGCGCTGCGCCCCACGCCCGGCTCGGCGGACCTGTGCCTGATCACCTATGCCGGCATGGACGAGATCCTGGCCCACCTGCAAGCGCAGCAGGTGGACGTGGAAGACGGCCCGGTGCAGCGCACCGGTGCCACCGGGCCGATCCTGTCGGTGTACTTCCGCGATCCGGATGCCAACCTGATCGAGGTGTCGCACTACCTGGATTAAGGCAGGAACGGTGCGGACATCGCCTGCAGCAGGCTGCCCTGTGCGTCGTCGCCGGTCAGCTCCCAGGTGAACACGCCGCGCAGCGCGGCGGATTTGGCGAACGCGGCGCGCAACCCGATCGAGGTCGGGTCTTCATAGCTGATGAAGATCCGCTCGGTCGGGTTGTACAGCCACGGGCTCTGCGCCACCGGATGCCAGTGCCGCTGCCAGCCGGGCGCGTCCAGGAACGCGCTGCGGATGCGCCGCCAGTCACCGGCATCGAACGGGCCGCTGTAAGGCTGGTACAGGCCATCGTTGCCGCCCGCGGTGACGCGGAAACCGCGCCCGTAGAACGGCACGCCCAGCACCAGTTTGCTGGCCGGTACGCCGTGCTGCTGGTAGTAGGCCACGGCGCCTTCCACGGTGTTCCACCGGCGCTGCGCCGGGTCCAACGGATCCTCGGCCACCTCACGTAGTGGCGCGTTGAAGGTGGACACGGCCGAGAAGCCGGTGCCCATGTCGTAGCTCATCAAGTTGATGAAATCGAGCGTCTGGCCCAGTTCCTTCAGCGCATAGCTGCGCGCCGGATCGTAGGGGCCGTCGGTCTGCACGCGCCCGGCCGGCAGCGCAGCGGTAAGCAGCAGGCGGCGCTTGTCGGCCGTGCCGGCCGCGTCCAGTTGGCGGCGGAACTCGCGCACCAGCAGGGTCATGTTGCGCCGATCCTGCGGGCGGTCGGTGATCTCCAGCGGTCCGCCGTACACCGGGAACTCCCAGTCGATGTCCACGCCGTCGAAGCTGCCGCGGTGGGTGTCGAAGAACAGCGCAACGCAGGACGCGACAAACCGCGCGCGGCTGTCGGCCGTCAACGCCGCATCGGAGAAGCCGCCCGCGTTCCAGCCGCCGATGGATATCAGCGTATGCAGCGTCGGATGCGCACGCTTGAGTGCGGCCAGCGCCTTGAAATGCGCGTCCGCCTGCGGCCCGACCACGCACCGGCCCGCGTCGATGGTGGCGAACGCATAGAACAGATGGGTGAGCGTGTCGGCGGGGATGTCCGCGACCGGATAGCGGTCGGCCGAGCCACCCGGGTAATACGCCCCGATCACCTTGGCCGGCGGTTCGGCGGCGGAGGCAGCGAGCGATAGCACCGCGGCGGCGCAGGCGGCAAGGACGGCAAGGCGCTGACGGAACATGCAGACTCCAAGGGCACGGTGGCCGGGCCACGTTAGCAAATGCACATGCGGGCGACGACGGTAATACAGGCGTTTTGGCACCATGTCCGGCACATTCGTCCAGCGGACAACACCGCCCCGCCGGCATGCGCCAACGCCGTGTCCCACACGGTCGATCGCGGCGACGGGCAAGGTCCGCGGATGTCCTGTCGCGCCACTGCGGCCTGCCCGTGCGACAGGCGACGGTACGACTGGATTCGGCCTATCCTGCGCACATGACCAACACTTCCGATCCACGCGACACCGCACCGGACACCGCCGCATGGGACGCGCTGGAAGCGCGCGCCTACGACGCCTTCGATCACGGCCAACTGCAGCAGGCCAGCGCGCTGTTCGGCGAACTGGCCACGCTGGCCCCCGAGGTGCCATACCTGCATTACATGCGCGGCCTTGCCCACAAATACCTGCGCGACTGGCCCGCCTCGCTGCAACATTCCCTGCGCGCGCAGGCGCTGCAGGCGTCGCCCGACGACGCCAGTGCCTGGAATGCCGGCATCGCCGCGACCGCGCTGGGCGACTGGGCCGAAGCGCGCCGGCAGTGGACGCGATGCGGCATCGGCATCCCGGAGGGCGACGGTCCGATCGAACACGATTTCGGTCTCGTCTCCATCCGCCTCAATCCCTGGGGCAATGGTGAAACGGTGTTTGCACGGCGCATCGATGTGGTGCGCGCGCGGCTGTTGAATGTGCCCCTGCCGGAAACCGGCCACCGTCTGTTCGATATCGTGCTGCACGACGGCGCCAAGACCGGCGAGCGCGCCCTGGATGACGGCACGGTGCCGGTGTTCAACGCCCTGCAGATCCTGCAGCGCTCGGACCACCGCACCTTCGTGGCGTTCATCCGCTGTCCGTCGGCCGACGACCTGGACGCGCTGCAGCAGGCCGAACTGCCCGGCATCGGCTACGTGGAAGACTGGACCGCATCGATCGTGTCGCTGTGCCTGCGCTGCAGCTATGGCGTCGGCCACGGCGAGGAGGATGCGGCGGACACCGCGCATGATGAAGGCGCGGCCAGCAACGATGACTGGCAGGTCGAACGCAACTTGGGCATCGGCGCGCAGGGCAAGGCGGCCGTGGAGCGGCTGCTGGCCAACTGGGTGGCCGCGGGGCCGGGGCGCAGCGTCGATGCGATTGAAAGCCCGCCGTGCGTGGAAAGCGCACCGGAAGAAGGCACGGTGTGGTGGCGGGGTGTTGGCGACGATGCGGACGAGGGCGAGGCGTAGGCACGCGGCTGGATAGCGTTGTCGGCCGGGTTTCGGAACGACAGACACAAAAAAGCGGGCCGAAGCCCGCTTTTTCGTTGTTCGAAAGCGTGAGGCGCAGAGGTGAGAACCAACGGTCCTCACCTACCGCGCCTTCGGCCCGGCCGATTACTCGGCGACGGCGCCTTCGCCTTCTTCGACGGCCTTCATCGACAGGCGGATACGGCCCTGCTTGTCGACTTCCAGCACCTTGACCTTGACCACATCGCCTTCCTTCAGCACGTCGCCGACCTTCTCGACGCGGTCGCTGGAGATCTGCGACACGTGCACCAGGCCATCCTTGCCCGGCAGGATGGTGACGAACGCACCGAAGTCCATGATCTTGGCGACCTTGCCTTCGTAGATGCGGCCCGGCTCGACGTCCGAGGTGATCTGCTCGATGCGGGCCTTGGCAGCCTGCGCAGCGATGGCATTGACCGACGCGATGACGATGGTGCCGTCATCCTGGATGTCGATCTGGGTGCCGGTTTCCTTGGTGATGGCCTGGATGGTCGAACCACCCTTGCCGATCACTTCGCGGATCTTGTCCGGGTGGATCTTGATGGTCAGCAGGCGCGGCGCGTAGTCCGACAGCTCCTGACGCGGAGCGGTCAGGCCGTGGGCCATTTCACCCAGGATGTGCAGACGGCCAGCCTTGGCCTGCTGCAGTGCCTGCTTCATGATCTCTTCGGTGATGCCTTCGATCTTGATGTCCATCTGCAGGGCGGAGATGCCCTCAGCGGTACCGGCCACCTTGAAGTCCATGTCGCCCAGGTGATCTTCGTCACCCAGGATGTCGGACAGGACGACGAAGCGCTCGCCTTCCTTGACCAGACCCATGGCGATACCGGCCACCGGCGACTTGACCGGCACGCCGGCGTCCATCAGGGCCAGCGAGGAACCGCAGACCGAGGCCATCGACGAGGAGCCGTTCGACTCGGTGATTTCCGACACGACGCGGATCGTGTACGGGAAGGACTCCAGCGACGGCATCACTGCCAGCACGCCGCGCTTGGCGAGGCGGCCGTGGCCGATTTCGCGACGCTTCGGGCCCATCATGCGGCCGGTCTCACCCACCGAGTAGGGGGGGAAGTTGTAATGGAACAGGAAGTTGTCCTTGTACTCACCGGACACGGCGTCGATCACCTGACCGTCGCGGGCGGTGCCCAGCGTGATGGTCACGATGGCCTGCGTTTCACCGCGGGTGAACAGCGACGAACCATGGGTACGCGGCAGGATGCCGGTCTTCACGGCGATCGGGCGGACGGTGTCCAGCGCACGGCCGTCGATGCGGACCTTGGTGTCCAGCACCGAGTTGCGCATGGTGCTGTATTCCAGCTCGCCGAATTCCTTCGACAGCTCGGCCGGGTTCCAGCCTTCAGCAGCCACACGGCCAGCCAGCGACTCGACCACGTCCTTCTTGATCGCCGAGATGGCGTCGCGGCGCTGCAGCTTGTCGCGCACCTGGAAGGCTTCGCCCAGACGCGGGCCGATGGCTTCCTGCAGGGCGCTGATCAGCACCTCGTTCTTGGCCGGGGCCACCCAGGTCGACGGCTTGGTGCCGGCTTCCACGGTCAGTTCGTTGATTGCGTTGATGACCTTCTGCATTTCGCGGTGACCGAAGGTCACGGCGCCCAGCATCACGTCTTCGGACAACAGCGCGGCTTCGGATTCCACCATCAGCACGGCGTTGGCGGTACCGGCGACAACCAGTTCCAGCTCCGAATCCTTCAGTTCGGTCACGGTCGGGTTGAGGATGTACTCACCGTTCTTGTAACCCACCTTGGCAGCGGCGATCGGACCCTTGAACGGGGTGCCGGCCAGCGACAGTGCAGCCGAGGCGCCGATCAGCGCGGCGATGTCGCCGTCGATGTCCGGGTTCAGCGACATCACGGTAGCGATGATCTGAACTTCGTTCTTGTAGTCTTCCGGGAACAGCGGACGGATCGGGCGATCGATCAGGCGCGAAATCAGCGTCTCTTTTTCGGTCGCGCGGCCTTCGCGCTTGAAGAAGCCACCCGGGATACGGCCACCGGCGTAGAACTTCTCCTGGTAGTCACAGGTCAGGGGGAAGAAGTCCTGGCCCTCACGCGCGCTCTTGGCAGCCACGGCGGAGACCAGCAGCACGGTGTCGTCGAACTTGACGATGACGGCGCCACCGGCCTGGCGGGCGATTTCGCCGGTCTCAAGCGTGACGGTGTGCTTGCCGTACTGGAAGGTTTTGGTGATTTTTGCCACGGGGGATGTCCTTGGGATGATGCTTTCTTCGAATGGACCGCGGGCGACCCTTGCCGCCGACGGGTGACCGGTTGTCCGGCCCAGGCGTTTGATGCGGTACTACCAAAACAAAACCGCGGCGCATTCCTGCGCCGCGGTTGGGATTCCTGCTTAGCGACGCAGGCCGAGCTTTTCGATCAGGGCCTTGTAACGCGGAGCGTCTTTCTTCTTCAGGTAGTCGAGCAGGCTGCGGCGGCGGTTGACCATCTGCAGCAGACCGCGGCGGCTGTGGTGATCCTTCTTGTGGGTCTTGAAGTGGCCGGTCAGCAGTTCGATGCGGGCGGTCAGCAGGGCGACCTGGACTTCCGGGGAGCCGGTGTCGGCCGCGCTGCGCTTGTTGTCTTCAATGACTTTCTGGGTGTCGATCGACATATCTGTTTTCTCTTGGATGCGTGGCCCGCAGAAACGTCCCATTGACGTACCGCGCGACTCGCCGTTAACGAAAGGATGAACCCGCAGAACGCGGGAAGCCTGAAAAGGCCGCGAAATTGTAACGGGCGCAGCCCGCCGGGACAAGGACCGGCTGCGCCGGGGTCAGCCCTGCCCGGCCAGGTTGAAGCGCCGCTGCGGTGCCAGCCGCCCGTTCTCGTCGACCTGGCCCAGGCCCTGGATGGCCTCGTCCGGGCCGTATACCACCACCGTACCCTGCGCCCACGTCGGGTCGCGCAGGCGCTGGCCCACGCAGAACCGCGGGGTCTGTTCAGCATCCAGGGTCACCCGCGGATAGTGCGCCAGGCCGGCGTCCAGCGGCAGCAGCAGCGCATCGATGGCCGCTTCGTCACCCTGCTCCACCAGGGTCCGCAGGGTGTCCAGGGACACCATCGGCGCGTCGCGGAAGGGGTCCACCCACAGGCGGCGCAGGCCGGCGATGTGTGCCCCACAGCCCAGGGTTTCCCCGAGGTCGCGGGCGAGGCTGCGGATATAGGTGCCTGAACCGCAGGTCACGCGCAGGCGCAGCCGCGTCGGTTGCTGCTCCAGCACCTCGATGGCGTGCACCTCCACCTGGCGCTCCGGCGCCTCGATGACCTCGCCGCGGCGCGCTTTCAGGTACAGCGGTTCGCCGCCCTGCTTGAGCGCCGAGTAGATCGGCGCGCGCTGCAGGATGCGCCCCTTCAACGGGGCCAGCGCGGCCGCCAGCGCGTCGGCGCTGATCGGCGGCACCGGCCGTTCGCGCAGCACCGCGCCATCGGAATCGTCGGTATCGGTGGTCTGGCCCAGCACCACCTCGGCGTCGTAGGCCTTGGCCGAGCCCAGCAGCAGGCCGGCAATCTTGGTGGCCTCGCCGAAGCACAGCGGCAGCAGGCCGGTGGCCAGCGGGTCCAGGCTGCCGGTGTGGCCGCCCTTCTCGGCGCGGTACAGGCGCCGCGCGATCTGCAGCGCAGCGTTGGAGCTCATGCCGCCCGGCTTGTCGAGCAGCAGGATGCCGTCCAGGCGACGGAATGTGATTCGGGGTGCCATGTCGTGGTTTCAATCGGCGCCATGTGGCGCTGCCGGCAGTCCCGGCGGTCGGCGGCGCGGTCGTTGTCGACCCGGGCACCGCCCCATAAGACAACAGCCCTTGCGGGCTGTTGGTCCATCAATCCGATTTCTTGTCGCTGTCGTCCGCGTCGCCATCCCCGGCGTCGTCCTCAGGCTGTCGGCTCTTTTCAGCCGCCAGCGTATCGGGCAGGTCACGCAGGATGTTGTCGATGCGCTCGCCGCGATCCACCGAATCATCGTAGTGGAAGTGCAGTTCCGGCACGTGGCGCAGCTTCATGGCACGCGCCAGCTCCATCCGCAGCTCCCAGGCCAGTTCCTTCAGGCCCTTCATGGCTTCTACCGAACGTTCGGGCATCAGCGCGGTGACGAAGATCTTGGCATGCGCCATGTCACGGGTGATTTCCACGTCGGAGACGCTCACCGAAGGCAGGCCGTGTACACGCACGGCGTTGTGCACGAGCGTCCCCAGTTCGCGGCGGATCTGGGCGGAAACACGGTCGGTTCGATGGAAGGTTTTTGGCACGAGGGACTCTTGATTCAGTGGTCGCCCGACCAACGGTCGGACGCTACGGGTATACGGGACCCGACCAATGGTCGGGCGCTACGGTATACGGGACCCGACCAACGGTCGGGCGCTACGGTATACGGGACCCGACCAACGGTCGGACGCTACGGTATACGGGACCCGACCAACGGTCGGGCGCTACATCACGGTAGGGCCCGACCGTTGGTCGGGCCACACCGCGACATTACAGGGTGCGCGGCACTTCGATACGCTCGAAGCACTCGATCTGATCACCCGGCTTGACGTCGTTGTAAGCCTTCACGCCGATACCGCATTCGGTACCGTTGCGGACTTCTTCGACGTTTTCCTTGAAGCGGCGCAGCGATTCCAGCTCGCCTTCGAAGACCACGACGCTGTCGCGCAGGACGCGGATCGGCTTGCTGCGCTTCACCGTGCCTTCGATGATCATGCAGCCAGCGACTGCACCGAACTTCGAGCTGCGGAACACATCGCGGACCTGGGCGATACCGATGATCTCTTCGCGGATTTCCACGCCGAGCAGACCGGAGGCCACCTGCTTCACCTGATCGATCACGTCATAGATGATCGAGAAGTAACGCAGGTCCACGCCGTTGGATTCAATGATGCGACGGGCCGAAGCATCCGCACGCACGTTGAAGCCGATCACGGTGGCCTTGGAAGCAACCGCCGAGTTGGCGTCCGACTCGGTGATGCCGCCCACGCCGGAGTGGATCACGTTGATGCGGATGTCGTCGTTGGACAGCGCGACCAGTGCCTGGCTCAGCGCCTGCACCGAACCCTGCACGTCGGCCTTGATCACCAGGTTCAGCACCTGCTGGCCATCGCCCTTGCCCAGGGTTGCCATGATGTCTTCCATGCGGCTGCCGGCCGACTGCACCAAGCGCGATTCACGGCGCTTGGTTTCGCGCTGCTGCGCGACGTCCTTGGCCAGACGCTCGTCTTCGACCACGACGAAGTCATCACCGGCATCCGGCACGCCGGACAGACCCAGCACCTGCACCGGAATCGACGGACCCGCCTGGTCGGGCTGTGCGCCGGTTTCGTCGAACAGGGCGCGCACGCGGCCGTACTGGATACCGCAGACCAGGTAGTCGCCCTTCTTCAGCGAGCCCTGCTGCACCAGCACGGTGGCGATCGGACCGCGGCCCTTGTCGAGCGAGGACTCGATGACCACACCGCTGGCGCGGCCATCGGGCACGGCCTTCAGTTCGAGCAGTTCGGCCTGGACCGAAATCGCGTCGAGCAGGTCGTCGATGCCCAGGCCAGCCTTGGCCGAGATTTCAACCATCTGGATGTCGCCACCGAAGTCTTCGGACACGACCTGCTCGGTGAGCAGTTCGTTCTTGACGCGCATCGGGTCGGCACCGGCCTTGTCGATCTTGTTGATCGCCACGATCAGCGGCACACCGGCAGAACGCGCATGCTGGATGGCTTCCTTGGTCTGCGGCATCACGCCGTCGTCGGCCGCCACCACCAGCACCACGATGTCGGTCAGCTTGGCACCGCGGGCACGCATGGACGTAAACGCCGCGTGGCCCGGGGTATCCAGGAAGCTGATCACGCCCTTCGGCGTTTCAACGTGGTACGCACCGATGTGCTGGGTGATGCCACCGGCCTCGCCCGTGGCGACCTTGGTGCGGCGGATGTAATCCAGCAGCGAGGTCTTGCCGTGGTCGACGTGGCCCATGATGGTGACCACCGGCGGACGTGCCGCCGGCTCGCCCTGGTTGCCACCAGCCAGCGCCAGCAGCGCGTCTTCGGCGTCGTTGGTGTTGGCACGGATCACGTTGTGGCCGAGTTCTTCGGTCACCAGCGCAGCGGTGTCGTGGTCGATGGTCTGGGTGATGGTCGCCATGACGCCCATCTTGAACAGCGCCTTCACCACGTCGCCGCCCTTCAGGGCCAGCTTCTGGGCCAGATCGGCCACGGTGACGGTGTCGCCGATGGTGACGTCACGCACGATCGGAGCGACCGGACGTTCGAAACCATGGGCACCGCCGCCGCTGCGCGACTGGTTGCTGTCACGACGGCCGCCGTGCTGGGTACGCCCGGTCGGGCGACCACGCGAGTTGCTGTTGTTGCCGCGACGGGCACGGTCGGCAGCCGACAGGTGCAGCTGACCGGCGAAGCGGTTGCCACCCTCGTCGTCACGCTTGGCGCCCGGACGGTTGTTGTTGTTGTTGTTCGAGTTGCGGTCATCCGAACGCGGGGCCGGACGCGCAGCCGACGGCGCCGACGGGCGCGCGGCGCGGGCCGGTGCATCGGCAGCAGCGGCCGGCTTGGCAGCCGCCGGCGCCGGTGCAGGCGGTGCGTTCTTGGCCGCTTCAGCAGCGGCTTCGGCTGCCTTGCGCTCGGCTTCGGCGCGCTCCTTGGCGTCGATTTCTTCCTGACGCTTGCGGGCGATTTCCTCGTCGCGTGCACGGTCCTTTTCGGCCAGTGCGCGCTGCTCGTCCAGATTGCGCTGGCGGGATTCCTCCAGCTTGCGCAGGATGTCGGCGCGCTCTTCATCCGCCGTCATCGGCTTGCCGCTGGCGTCCTTCATGTAGGTGCGCTTCTGGCGCACTTCCACGTTGACAGTGGTCTTGCTGCGGCCGGCGCTGACGGTCACTTCCTGCAACTTGCGACGGTTGAGGGTGATCTTCTTGGCGGCGTCGTCGGTGCTCTCGACGGGCTGCTCGGTCTTGCCGTGCGAACGACGAAGGAAGCCCAGGAGCTTCACCTTCTCGGTGCTGGTCACGACCTGGTCGGGACCGCTGAACTTCATGCCGGCTTCGGCAAGTTGAACAAGCAGTTTATCGACCGGGGTGTTGACCAGTTCGGCAAGCTTGCGGATGGTGGTTTGCTGCGACATTCGGATCCTATGATCTGGTTGGCGCTCCCTCGAAACGTGCGAAGGCAGCGCGGAGTCTAAGCCCTGAGCGGGTCAGGGCACTGTTCATCGCTGGCTCATTCGCCGCGCTCCAGGCGGGCGATCTCCTCGGCTCGGGCGGCCAGGATCAGGGCGGCGGCGCGCTCCTGGTCCAGGTCCTCGATACCGAACTCGAGGATCTCGTCGGCGGCCAGGTCCGACAGGTCCTCACTGGTACGCACGCCGTGACCGGCCAGGGCGTAGGCAGTTGCCTCGTCCATGCCTTCCAGGGCGAGCAGGTCGTCCGACGGCGAACCGTCTTCCAGACCTTCTTCCACCGCCAGCGCCTCGTTCAGCAGCGCATCGCGGGCACGGGCGCGCAGTTCTTCGACGATGTCCTCGTCGAAGCCTTCCACGGCCAGCAGTTCGCCGACCGGGACGTAGGCGATTTCTTCCACGGTGTTGAAGCCTTCGGTCACCAGGATGGCGGCGATTTCTTCATCCACTTCCAGCTTGTCCATGAACAGCTGACGGGCAACGCCCTGCTCTGCCTCGGACTTGGCGGTCACCTGGTCCTGGGTCATTACATTGAGCTGCCACCCGGTCAAGCGGCTGGCAAGACGGACGTTCTGGCCGCCCTTGCCGATCGCCTGGGCCAGGCGCTCTTCAGCGACGGCCAGGTCCATGGAATGCTTTTCTTCGTCGACGATGATCGACTGCACTTCGGCCGGCGCCATCGCATTGATGACGAAGTTGGCCGGGTTCTCGTTCCACAGCACGATGTCCACGCGCTCACCGTTGAGCTCGTTGGACACGGCCTGGACGCGCGAACCGCGCATGCCGATGCAGGCACCGATCGGATCGGTACGCGAATCGTGGGCCAGCACGGCGATCTTGGCGCGGTCGCCCGGATCACGTGCACAGGCCTTGATCTCGACCAGGCCCTGGCCGACTTCCGGCACTTCGAGCTTGAACAGTTCGATCATGAATTCCGGGGCGGCGCGGCTGATGAACAGCTGCGGGCCACGCGGTTCCGAACGGACTTCGGCCAGGTAACCGCGGACGCGGTCGCCGGCGCGCAGGACGTCGCGCGGGATGCCCTTGTCCTTCGGGATGAAGGCTTCGGCGTTGCCACCGAGGTCGACATAGATGTTGCCGCGCTCGGCGCGCTTGACCACACCGGTGACCAGTTCGCCGACGCGGTCCTTCCAGGCATCCACGACCTGCTGGCGCTCGGCTTCGCGCACGCGCTGGACGATGACCTGCTTGGCGGCCTGGGCAGCAATGCGGCCGAAGTCGGGGTTTTCGATCTGTTCTTCGATGTAATCGCCAACTTCGACGCCTTCGGCTTCGTCGATGGCATCCATCAGGCGGATCTGGCGGTCCGGGGACTCCATTACCACGTCATCAGCCACCACTTCCCAGCGGCGGAAGGTTTCGTAGTTGCCGTCCTTGTGGTCGATCGACACACGGGCCAGCACTTCTTCGTCGGGATAGCGCTTCTTCGCAGCCGACGCCAGTGCTGCCTCGATGGCATCGAAGATCACTTCACGCGGAACGCCCTTTTCATTGGCGACCGCATCCACTACCAGCAAAAGTTCCTTGCTCATTGGCTCACTCCGCGCGCGGCTTTTTAGCCGCCGGCTCGTTGGATGGTTTCTTGTTCGCCTTGCCACCCTGCTTGGGTGCCGGGCCAGTCGGTTTGGTCGGAGCGAGGCCGAGGGCGGCCCAGTCCGGCATGATGCGTGCCTTGTCGATATTCTCGACGTCGGCGGTGAACGGGGCGTTGTCGACCTTGAAGGTGACGGTACCCTGCTCATTGTCTACAGCGAGAATCTCGCCCTGCAGGCGACGTCGGCCGTCCTGCGGAAGCTTGAGCGTGACCTTGGCGGATTCGCCGATGGCACGCTCGAATTGTTCTGCGGTGAACAGCGGGCGATCCACACCGGGAGAGGAAACTTCCAGGGTGTAATTGGCGCTGATCGGGTCTTCGACGTCCAGCTGCGCGGACACTTCGCGGCTGACGCGTTCGCAGTCGTCGATGTTGACGATACGCTCGGGCTGTTCGGCCAGCGGCACGTCGATGTAGAGGCGCAGCGTCGCACCACCCGGGGCAGTGAGATATTCCACGCCCAGCAGCTCCAGACCCAGCGACTGAACGGTGGGGGCGAGCAGATTCGCGATTTCGGTTGCCTTGTCGCTCACAGTCGGCCTTGATTCGTTGAAAGAGATACGGTTTGGCCAGTCACGCTGGCCGGGCTCTACTGAACATGTTCCGGAAACAACAAAGGGCCCGCTGGGCCCCTTGTCCGGTACAACTCCGGTCATGCTGGATTCCGGTAGCGGGAACACACGCGGTGTGTGTTCCTGCGAGCCCAGCCTTCCGGGGGGTCACGGCGGCCTGGGTACAGGGTGCCGTTCCTGGAAGCCGGTCGCGGGCCGCATTCACATCCGTTGAAAGGATACGCATGGACAGTCCGCTAAGCCGCTGATGATAGCCGTTGCACCGCGCTGGTGCAATGGCCAGGGGTTTCTGCGGGGTGGCTATTGCGAAAGCTGAACGGGGGTGTCGGGCTTCCAGCGCGTAGATCAAAGGCGGGGCTGGTCGCTTGCGTCGCGGGCACCGGCGCGGGTGGGTTGGCGGGACACGCCGTGAATCCATCCATGGAGGCTCGTGGGCGCCATCCATGGCGCCCAACGGTCCCGCCAACCCACCCACACCGGCACCTGGATGCAAATGGACCAGTCACTGAGATCAAACAAGGCAGCGCTATGCGCCGATAGCCAAGCCAGATCCTCGCCCTACCCCACACCACCAACTCAACAAACCCAAACAACACACCCGACTAAACTCAGCACCGCACGGCGAAAGAGAGCAAAGCAGAGCCGGCCGTTGATCTTCGTTGCACACCGACACTCTATGGAGGCGCTGGCATGGGTGGGATTGCGGGGCCCTCCAGCGCATGGATGCGCTGGCGGAGCTTACAAGGACGTACTTGCAGCGTGCCCCGCGAGCCCACCCATGCCAGCGCCCTCCCAGATGCCGGCACACCGAATTTGATCTGGCTCTGGCTTCAGCGGTTGCTTTCGCTTTTGCACTTGCCTCGAAAAAACAAACCAAACCCCACAACGAAAAAAGCGACCCCGTTTCCGGAATCGCTTCTTCGTCTACTGCATCTGCACTGCAGATTTTCTGTGGTAGCGGGGGCAGGATTTGAACCTGCGACCTTCGGGTTATGAGCCCGACGAGCTGCCAGACTGCTCCACCCCGCAGCAGAAGCGGAATTGTAAGGGAGTTTTCATTCCCATGCAACCCCTTGGTGAAACATATCGTCCGGCGTCCAGGAAAGGCAGCCGACCAACGGTCGGCTCTACCGGGCAACCGCAACGTCCGGAGCAGCCGTCCGGTCCGCTCTACCGCAACGTGTGAAGCAGCCGACCAACGGTCGGCTCTACCGAAGCGTCCGGAGCGTCCGGAGCAGCCGGAGCAGCCGGAGCAGCCGGAGCAGCCGGAGCAGCCGACCAACGCCCTGGGCATACAACGAAAAAAGCGACCCCGTTTCCGGAGTCGCTTGATTCGTCCACTGTCTCCGGCTTGCACCGGAGATATATGGTAGCGGGGGCAGGATTTGAACCTGCGACCTTCGGGTTATGAGCCCGACGAGCTGCCAGACTGCTCCACCCCGCATCAAAAGCGGATGAGCCGGCGTACCAACCAACGGTGGGTACCTTGCAACGATCTTCTGGCGAAACCGCTGCAGCAACAACTCAGGAAACGAATATTACACGATTTGCGCAGTTTTGTATCGTTTTTTACGCAAGATGTGCAAATGCCTGCTGGCACCACACCATGATCGGGTTCCACGACAGGCCCAGGGCCAGCAGCGCCAAGGCATTCACGCCCAGCACCACGCCCAGCACACGGTCGTTGTTGGCCGGCAGTGGCTCGCCCACCGGCTCATCGAAGTACATGACCTTGATGACACGCAGGTAGTAGAAGCAACCCACCACCGCGCACAGCACGCCCAGGATCGCCAACCACAGCATGCCGCCGTTGATCGCCGCGCCCAGCACCGCCAGCTTGGTCCAGAAGCCCAGGAACGGCGGGATACCGGCCATCGACGCCATGATGCACAGCACCAGGCCGGCCATCCACGGGTTGCGGGCATTCAGCCCCTTGAAGTCGTCGATGTTCTCCGCTTCAAAGCCGCTGCGCGACAGCGCGATGATCGCGCCGAAGCCGGCGGTCGACATGATCGCGTAGCTCAGGGCATAGAACAGCGCCGCCGCGTACCCCTGCTCGCCACCGCCGGCAATGCCCAGCAGCAGGAAGCCGATGTGCGACACCGTCGAGTACGCCAGCATGCGCTTCAGGTTGGTCTGCGCGATCGCCATCAGGTTGCCGATCACCAGCGACAGCGCCGCCAGACCACCAATCAGATACTTCCACTCGTCCGACAGCGGACCCACGCCCACTTCCAGCAGGCGGTAAGCCATGCCGAAGGCGGCCAGCTTCGGCGCCGAGCTGATGAACAGCGCGATCGGGGCCGGTGCGCCCTGGTACACGTCAGGCAGCCACATGTGGAACGGCGCCGCGCCGAGCTTGAAGGCCACGCCGGCAATCATGAACACCGCGCCGGTGAGCAGCAGCACGCGCTCTTCCGAATGCGGAATGGCGGCGTGGATGACGTCCAGGTGCAGCGAACCGGTGGCGCCGTAGATCAGCGACATGCCATACAGCAGCAGGCCCGAGGCCAGCGAACCCAGCACGATGTACTTCATCGCCGCTTCGGAAGCCAAGCCGTTCTCACGGTTGCTGGCCACCAGAGCGTACGAACACAGGGCCAGCAGTTCCAGGCCCAGGTACACCATCAGCAGGCTGCCGGCCGACACCAGGATCATCATGCCGGCGGTGCCGAACAGAATCAGCACCGGAATCTCGCCCTGGTACAGCTTGCGCTCGCGCAGGTAGCTCCAGCCGTAAACCAGGGTCAGGCCACTGCACAGCACGATCACGGTCTTCATCACGTCCGCCGCGGTATCGCGGACGAACATGCCGTGGAAGACCTCGCCCTGCCCGCCCACTCCGGTGGCGAGCATGAACAGCACCGCGGCCAGCGCGGCGACCGACAGCAGGTGGGTCCAGATCTTGTTCTTCTCACTGATGAACAGATCCAGGATCAACAGGGCGAACGCACTACCAATCAGCACCAGCTCGGGAGCGAGCGGCGGCAGGTCGGCGGCGGTCAACGGCAACAGCGGCGAGGTGGTCATCATCAAATCCTGGAATCAATACTCTCGACGGCCCGATTACAGCAGCTTGCTGGATGCGATCTGCATCGCCAGCTTCGCGATCGAGGGCTCCATCAGGTCGGTCAGCGGCTTGGGGTACAGGCCAAGGGCAAGCGTGCCCACGGCAAATACACCCAACACCAGCCACTCGCGACCGTTGATGTCCTTCAGTTCGGCGACATGGGCATTGGCCACTTCACCGAAGAACACGCGCTTGTACAACCACAACGTATAGGCCGCCGTGATCACCAGGGTGCTTGCCGCACCCAGTGCCAGCCACGGATTGCGCTGGAAGCTGGCCATGATGATCATGAACTCACCGACGAAACCGCTTGTACCCGGCAGGCCGGCATTGGCCATGAAGAACAGCATGGCGAAGGTGGCAAACCACGGCATCACATTGACCACGCCGCCGTAATCGGCGATGCGGCGGCTGTGCATGCGGTCGTACAGCACGCCGACGCAGGAGAACATCGCACCGGACACGAAGCCGTGCGAAATCATCTGCACCATGGCGCCCTGCAGGCCCAGGCGGGCCGCATCGGGGTTGCCGGCATCACGTACCAGCCACAGCGCAATGAAGGTGCCCAGGGTGACAAAGCCCATGTGCGCGATCGACGAATAGGCGATCAGCTTCTTCATGTCGTCCTGCACCAGGGCGACCAGGCCGACGTAGATCACCGCGATCAGCGACAGCGTGATCACCAGCCAGGCCCATTCCTGCGATGCGTCCGGGACGATCGGCAGGTTGAAGCGCAGGAAGCCGTAGCCACCGATCTTCAGGGCGATGGCGGCCAGGATCACCGAACCGGCGGTGGGTGCTTCGACGTGGGCGTCCGGCAGCCAGGTGTGCACCGGGAACATCGGCACCTTGACCGCGAAGGCGATCAGGAAGGCGAAGAAGATCCAGGTCTGTTCCTTGCCCGACAGCTGCAGCTGGTACAGGTCGGCCAGCTGGAAGCTGCCGCCCTTCAGGTACAGGTAGATCAGGGCCACCAGCATCAGCACCGAGCCGAGGAAGGTGTACAGGAAGAACTTCAGCGCGGCGTAGATGCGACGCGGACCACCCCAGACACCGATGATCAGGAACATCGGGATCAGCATGGCTTCGAAGAACACGTAGAACAGCATCGCGTCGGTTGCCGCGAAGATGCCCACCGTGACGCCTTCCAGGATCAGGAAGGCGGCCACGTACTGGTTGACGCGCTTGTCGATGGCGCTCCAGGCGCCGATCAGGGCCAGCACCGACACCAGCGTGGTCAGCAGGATCAGCGCGATCGCGATGCCGTCCACACCCAGGTTGTAGCCGATCTTGTAGGCGGGGATCCAGGCGCGGGTTTCGACGAACTGCAGCGCGTCGTTCCCCACGTCATAGCCGCTGAGCAGCGACAGGCTGGCCGCGAAGGTCAGCACCGCGACGCCCAGGGACGCCCACCGGGCGGTTTGGGCGTCACGGATGGCAAGGATCAAGGCACCGCCGAGGATCGGCAGCCAGATGAGAACACTGAGTAGGGGCCAGTTCGACACGTCTTCTTATTCCGTACAGGTCATCAACGCAGGTAATGCATCAGGACGCCCAGAAGGGCAATCAGGCCGATGATCATCGCGAAGGCGTAGTGATAGAGGAAACCGGATTGGGTGCGACGCAGCAGGTTGGCCGCCAGATCGATCAGGCGAGCCGAACCGTTGACCACCACACCATCGACGATGTTCGTGTCGATCGCGCGCGAAACCTTACCCAGCTTGATGCCGCCACCGGCGAAGCCGCCGATCCACAGCTTGTCGAAGCCGTACTTGTTCTCCAGCACCGATACCAGCGGCGCGAAGGTCGTGCGGGCCTTGCCCGCCAGCTCCGGCTTCCACAGGTAGAACAGCACCGCCAGCAGGAAGCCGGCCACGGTCAGGAAGAAGGCCGGGGCCATCATGCCGTGCAGCGCGAACGCGACCGGGCCGTGGAACTCTTCGGCCAGCGCGCCAATGGTGTCGCGCGACGGGACGTAGAAATCAACGATGCCGGTGAAGAACGAATGGACCTGGCCCGGGATCGCGTGCTCGGCATGCGCGCCCTTCCAGTCCGTGCCGTACAGCATCGGACCGATGCCGAAGAAGCCGATCACGATCGAGGGGATCGCCAGCAGGATCAGCGGCAGCGTCACCACCCACGGGGTTTCGTGCGGCTCATGCGGACCGTGGCCATGGCCCTGGTCGTCATGGTGCGCGTCGCCATGGTGGGCATCGGCGGCGTGGGCGTCGGCAGCATGGCCATCGACCGCATGCGCGTCGGCATGGTGATCGTCATGGCCATGGGCGTGATCGTCATGCGCGTCGCGGAAGCGTTCCTTGCCATGGAAGGTCAGGAACAGCAGGCGGAAGCTGTAGAAGCTGGTCACGATGACGCCGCCCAGCACCGCCCAGTAGCCGTAGGTGGCCACCCAGCTATGCGACACGTGCGCGTGGTGCTGCGCCGCCTCGATGATGGTGTCCTTGGAGTAGAAGCCGGAGAAGAACGGCGTACCCACCAGGGCCAGCGTGCCGATCCACATGGTCACGAAGGTGATCGGCATGTACTTGCGCAGGCCGCCCATCTTGCGCATGTCCTGCTCGTGGTGCATCGCGATGATGACCGAGCCGGCACCCAGGAACAGCAGCGCCTTGAAGAAGGCGTGGGTCATCAGGTGGAACACGGCGGCCGAATAGGCCGACACACCCAGCGCCACGGTCATGTAGCCCAGCTGGGACAGCGTGGAGTACGCGACGACGCGCTTGATGTCGTTCTGCACGATGCCGATCAGGCCGGTGAAGAACGCGGTGGTGGCACCGATGAACAGCACGAAGTTCAGCGCGGTCTGCGACAGCTCGAACAGCGGCGACATGCGGGTGACCATGAAGATACCGGCGGTCACCATCGTCGCGGCGTGGATCAGGGCCGAGATCGGGGTCGGGCCTTCCATCGAGTCCGGCAGCCACACGTGCAGCGGCACCTGGGCGGACTTGCCCATTGCACCGATGAACAGGCAGATGCAGATGATGGTGGCGATGGACCAGATCACCGGGGCGTCCAGCACCTGGAACGAGGTGCCGAACAGGGTGATCGCGCCGGACCAGATCTGCATCTGTGCCTGCGGGCTGCCCAGGATGGGCGCATTGGCGAACACGGTGGCGTAGTCCAGCGAACCGAACACCCACAACACGCCGGCGATGCCCAGGATGAAGCCGAAGTCACCCACGCGGTTGACCAGGAACGCCTTCATGTTGGCGAAGATCGCGGTCGGGCGCTTGAACCAGAAACCGATCAGCAGGTACGACACCAGGCCCACCGCTTCCCAGCCGAAGAACAGCTGCAGGAAGTTGTTGCTCATCACCAGGGTGAGCATGGAGAAGGTGAACAGCGAGATGTAGCTGAAGAACCGCTGGTAGCCCGGGTCATCCTGCATGTAGCCGATGGTGTACACGTGCACCAGGAACGACACGAAGGTCACCACGACCATCATCATGGCGGTCAGCTTGTCGATCATGAAACCGACATGCGCCGAGTACTGGCCGACTTCGAAGAACGTATAGATGTTCTCGTTGTACGGCTGTGCGCCGCCCCACAGCAGCATGTACAGCACGTAGCTGGACATGATGCAGCTGGCGCCGACACCCAGGATGGTGACCGTCTGTGCGCCGATGCGACCGACCTGCCGGCCGAACAGGCCAGCGATGATGCTGCCGATCAGCGGTGCAAGCACCACTGCGATCAACAGACTCTTGGAGAGAGTGATTTCCATCTACGGATCAGCCCTTCAGCGAGTCGACTTCGCCGACATTGATGGTGCGGCGATTACGGAACAGGGTTACCAGGATCGCAAGACCGATCGCGGCCTCGGCCGCGGCAACGGTGAGGATGAAGAACACGAACAGCTGGCCGGCCGTGTCACCCAGTTCCCGCGAGAACCCGACGAAATTGATGTTGACCGACAGCAGCATCAGCTCGACCGACATCAGCAGCACGATGATGTTCTTGCGGTTGAGGAAGATGCCGGCGAGGCTGATGCAGAACAGCAGCGCGCCCAGTGCCAGGATATGGCCGAGGGTGATCATGGCGTTGCCTCCTCGTCGCTGGACGGCTTGGTGTTGGTGTGGACCACCGGCTTTTCGACAGCCATCTTGACCACGCGCAGGCGGTCGCTGCCCTTGACCATGGTCTGCTCGCTCGGGTTCTGGGTCTTCAGGCCGGTGCGGCGACGCAGGGTCAGCATCACGGCGGCAACCACGGCCACGGTCAGGATGACGGCGGCGAACTCGAACGGCAGCAGGTATTCGGTGAACAGGCTGCGGGCCAGCCAGGTGATGTTGGAGCTGTCGGCCGCCAGTGCGGCGGCGTTGTCGGCCGGGAACGGGTTGACCGCCCTGCCCTTCACCCCGATCAGCACCAGCATCTGCACCAGCATGGTGACCGCGACCACCAGGCCGATCGGCAGGTAACGCACCCAGCCTTCGCGCAGGTTGGTGGCATCGATGTCGAGCATCATCACCACGAACAGGAACAACACCATGACCGCGCCCACGTACACCAGCACCAGGGCCACGCCGAGGAACTCAGCGCCGACCAGGATCCAGATGCAGGCCACGGAGAAGAAGGTCAGGATCAGGTTCAATACGGCGTAGACCGGATTGCGCACGCTGATCACCGCCGCGGCGGAAATGCCCGCCACGATGGAGAAGACCCAGAAACTGATATTTACCCAATCCATCATTCGACCTCAGCGGAAAGCGGCATCGGCGGCGCGACGCTCGGCGATTTCGGCTTCAAGCCGATCCCCGATGGCCAGCAGCTGCGGCTTGGTAACGATGTTCTCGCCACGATTCTCGAAGTGGTACTCGAGGATGTGGGTCTCGACGATCGAGTCCACCGGGCAGCTTTCTTCACAGAAGCCGCAGAAGATGCACTTGAACAGATCGATGTCGTAACGGGTGGTACGGCGGCTGCCGTCCTCGCGCTTGGCCGAATCGATGGTGATGGCCAGTGCCGGGCACACCGCTTCGCACAGCTTGCAGGCGATGCAGCGCTCTTCCCCGTTGGGGTAGCGGCGCAGCGCATGCAGGCCACGGAAACGCGGCGACTGCGGGAACTTCTCCATCGGGTACATCAGCGTGTACTTGGGCTTGAAGGCGTACTTCAGGGTCAACCACAGACCGCCGAGCAGCTCGAGCAGCAGCAGGCTTTTGAAGTAATGGGTAATTCGATTCATCACTTAGACGCCCTTCTGGATCACGCCGTAGAACACCATCACCGCCGTCACTGCAATCCAGAGGATGGTGAGGGGGATGAAGACCTTCCAGCCCAGACGCATGATCTGGTCATAACGGAAGCGCGGGAAGCTGGCACGGAACCAGATGTAGGCGCTGGCGAAGAAGAACACCTTCAGCAGCAGCCACGGCCAACCGCCCTTCCACAGCCAGTCGATCCACGGCGAGATGTCCGCGTTGACCCAGCCCTGGATGGGGCTCAGCCAGCCACCGAGGAAGAAGATCGAGATCAGAAAGCTGATCAGGATCATGTTGGCGTATTCGGCCAGGAAGAACAGCGCGAACGCACCACCGGAGTACTCGACCATGTGGCCGGCCACGATTTCCGATTCGCCTTCCACCACGTCGAACGGCGCGCGGTTGGTTTCGGCAACGCCGGACACCCAGTACACGATGAACAGCGGGAACAGCGGCAGCAGGAACCAGTCGAAGAAGCCGGAGCTGCCGGCCTGGGCCATCACGATGCTGCTCAGGTTCAAGCTGCCCGAAGCGATCATCACGCCGACCAGGGCAAAGCCCATCGCGATTTCGTAGCTGATCATCTGCGCCGAGGCGCGCATCGCACCCAGGAAGGCGTACTTGGAGTTGGACGCCCAGCCCGCGAGGATGATGCCGTACACGCCCAGCGAGGTCATCGCCAGCAGGTACAGCAGACCGGCATTGGCATTGGACAGCACGATCTTGGCGTCGAAGGGAATCACCGACCAGGCCGCGAAGGCCGGGCCGAGCGTGATCAGCGGCGCAAGGATGAACATCGCCTTGTGCGAGCTGGCCGGCTGGATGATTTCCTTGAACAGCAGTTTGAAGACGTCGGCGAAGGCCTGGAAGATGCCCATGCCGACATACATCGGACCATGGCGGACATGCATCCAGCCGATCAGCTTGCGTTCCCAGACCACGAAGAACGCCACCGAGATGATCACCGGCATGGCGATCACCAGGATCTTCAGGATGATCCAGAGCAGCGCGCCGATGTCGCCCAGTGACAGCAGCCACTGGTGCAGCGGGTCGACCGCGTTCAACAGCAATTCGTTCATGCAGCCACCACCGTTACGCGAGCGGCACCCAGCGGTGCGGTTGCACCGTGGCCCGATTCAATCCAGACCGAACCCGCGGCGACGCGGGCGTCGACCACCACCGGCAGAGTGGCGCGACCGGCATCGGTGCCGACCTTGGCCATCTGACCTTCGGCCAACTGCAGGCGGGCGGCATCGGCGGTATTGAGCACGATGCGCGGCGCGGTGTTGAGCGGATGCGACTGCAGCGCCTGGGCGCGGCGGACCACCGCATCGGTGCGGTAAATCGCGGCGGTCGAGGTCACTTCCAGACCCTCGCCTGCCAGCGGCGTTGCGGCCGAGGCGGCCACGGTGACGCTGACCGGGGCCAGGCTGGCACGCAGGCCGGCCAGGTCGATGAACTCGAAACCGGCCAGGGCCAGCTCGCCGCCCAGTGCACGCAGCACACGCCAGCCTTCACGCGCCTCGCCCGGCAGCTTGCCGCCGGCACGGGCCGACTGCTCGCGACCATCAAGGTTGGTCAGGGTGGCATCCACTTCCGGCAGCGCGCCGATCGGCAGGATCACGTCGGCGACGTCGCGGGTGGAGGCACAGGCGAACTGGCTGAAGGCCACCACCTGCGCGCCGGCCAGTGCCTTGCGGGCAGCGGCGGCGTCGGCGAAGTCCAGGCCCGGCTCGATGCCGTAGATGGCATAGGCCTTGCGCGGCTGGGCCAGCATGGCGTTGACGTCCTTGCCGGCCGGCAGCACGCCGGCGCGGGACAGGCCCACGGCATTGGCACCCTGCGGGATACGGCACAGCTTGGCACCGGTGGCGGCAGCGAAATCACGCGCCGCGGCGCGGATCGCAGCAGCCTGCGGGTGGTTTTCGGCGATGCCACCGACGATCAGCACGGCGTTGCCGGCCGAGGCGCTGACGGCATCACGCAGCGCGGCAGAGCCCAGCGCCTCGATGAAGGCCGACGGGGCAACGATCTGCTTGCTGGCCAGCTTGAACGCGAAGTCGAAGTCCACCGGGTTGACGGCGTGGATCTTGGCGTTGCGCGTGGTCTGCGCCTTGCGCAGGCGGGCATGCAGCAGCGGCAGTTCGTGGCGGATGTTGCTGCCCAGAACGACGATGCTGTCGGCGGCTTCGATCTCGGCCAGCGGCAGGCCGAACACTTCGGCGGTGGCGGCGTCGGAGAAGTCGCGGTTGTTGATGCGGTGGTCGATGTTGGTGGTGCCCAGGCCGGCGGCGAGACGGGCCAGCAGCGCGCCCTCCTCGTTCGAGGCCGACGGGTGCACCAGCACGCCGAGGTCATCGCCCTGGTTGGCGGCGAAGATTTCCTTGGCCGCGGCCAGGCCTTCAGCCCAGCTCACTTCCTTCCACTCGCCATTGACCTTGCGCAGCGGCTTGACCGCACGGTCTTCGCTGTACAGGCCCTGGTGCGAATAACGGTCGCGGTCGGACAGCCAGCATTCGTTGACCGACTCGTTGTCACGCGGCACAGCGCGCAGCACTTCGCCGCGACGCACGTGCAGGAACAGGTTCGAGCCCATCGCGTCGTGGTAACCCAGCGACTCGCGCGCGGTCAGTTCCCACGGACGGGCGCGGAACTGGAACACCTTGTTGGTCAGCGCGCCGACCGGGCACACGTCGACGACGTTGCCGGACAGCTCGGTGGTCAGCGGCTTGCCGTCGTAGGTGCCGATCTGCAGGTTTTCACCGCGGTACATGCCACCCAGCTCGTAGGTACCGGCAACGTCGGCGGTGAAGCGGACGCAGCGGGTGCACTGGATGCAGCGGGTCATTTCAGTGGCGACCAGCGGACCGATGTCCTCGTCGGGCACCACGCGCTTGCGCTCGTTGAAGCGGCTGACCGAACGGCCATAGCCCAGCGACACGTCCTGCAGCTCGCACTCGCCGCCCTGATCGCAGATCGGGCAATCCAGCGGGTGGTTGATCAGCAGGAATTCCATCACCGAGCGCTGGAACTTCAGCGCCTTTTCACTGCGGGTGGCGACCTTCATGCCATCCATGACGGGCGTGGCGCAGGCCGGTGCCGGCTTGGGCGACTTTTCGACGTCGACCAGGCACATGCGGCAGTTGGCCGCGATCGGCAGCTTCTCGTGGTAGCAGAAGCGCGGGATCGGGATGCCCGCCTTGTCGGCGGCCTGGATGATCATCGAGCCCTTGGGCACGACCAGGGACTGACCGTCGATTTCGACGGTGACATGTCCCTCGGGCACCACGGCCGGCGTCACGCCCGGATTGTTGGGTTGCGCGCTCATGCAGCGGCTGCCTCCACCTTCTTGCCGTCAACCATCGAATGACCGTTGACGATGTAGTACTCGAATTCGTCCCAGAACTGGCGCAGGAAGCCCTGGATGGGCCATGCCGCCGCTTCACCGAACGCGCAGATGGTGTGACCTTCGATCTGGCCGGCCACCGTCTTCAACTGATGCAGGTCTTCCATGGTGGCTTTGCCGGCGACGATGCGCTCGAGCACGCGATGCATCCAGCCGGTGCCTTCGCGGCACGGGGTGCACTGCCCACAGGATTCCTTGTGGAAGAACTGGCTGATGCGGCAGGCGAACTTGACGCAGCAGACGCTGTCATCCAGCACCACGATGGCGCCCGACCCCAGCCCGGTGCCCAGGGCACGGAGGGTGTCGTAGTCCATCTGCAGGCCCTTGAGCTCTTCGGCCTTCAGCACCGGCATCGAGACGCCGCCCGGGACCGCGCCCTTGAGCGTGCGGCCCGGCTTCAGACCACCGGCCATTTCCAGCAGGTCGTCGAAGGTGGTGCCCAGCGGCACTTCGAAGTTGCCGCCCTTCTGCACGCAGCCGGAGACCGAGAAGATCTTCGGGCCGCCGTTCTTGGTCAGGCTCAGGCCCTGGAACCATTCCGGGCCGTTGCGGATGATCGCCGGCACCGAGGCATAGGTCTCGGTGTTGTTGATCGTCGACGGCTTGCCGTACAGGCCGAAGTTGGCCGGGAACGGCGGCTTGTAGCGCGGCTGGCCCTTCTTGCCTTCCAGCGATTCCATCAGCGCGGTTTCTTCGCCGCAGATGTAGGCGCCAGCGCCCAGCGCGCCGTAGATGTCGATGTCCACGCCGCTGCCAAGGATGTCCTTGCCCAGCCAGCCGTTCGCGTACGCGTCGGCCAGGGCCTGCTCGAAGTTCTCGAACGGCTCGTGGTGGAACTCGCCACGCAGGTAGTTGTAGCCCACGGTCGAGCCGGTGGCGTAGCAGGCGATCGCCATGCCTTCCACGACCGAATGCGGGTTGTAACGCAGGATGTCGCGGTCCTTGCAGGTCCCCGGCTCGGATTCATCCGAGTTGCACAGGATGTACTTCTGCATCGTGCCCTTGGGCATGAAGGACCACTTCAGGCCGGTCGGGAAGCCGGCGCCACCGCGGCCGCGCAGATTGGACTGCTTGACCATCTCGATGACCTGCTCCGGCGAGATCTTCTCTTCGAGGATCTTGCGCAGGGCGGCGTAGCCACCGGTCTTGAGGTAGCTTTCATACGACCACGGGGTGTCGTAATGCAGGGTGGTGTAGACCACCTGGTGCGGCAACGGTGCGGGACCGACCGGACCACTGGGTGCGTGATGATGTGCCATGTCTTACTCCAACCCGTCCAGCAGCTCGTCGACTTTCTCGACGGTCAGGCGCTCGTGGTAATGGCCATTGATGACCATCATCGGCGCACCGGCGCAACCGGCCAGGCATTCTTCTTCACGCTTGAGGTAGACGCGGCCGTCGGCGGTGGACTGACCGGTCTTGCAGCCGAGCTTCTTCTCGGCGTGCGCGACCAGGTCTTCGGCACCGTTCAACCAGCAGCTGATGTTGGTGCAGAAGGCGACGTTGTGGCGGCCGACCTTCTCCAGTTCGAACATCGAGTAGAAGCTGGCGACCTCGTAGGCCCACACCGGCGGCAGGTCCAGGTACTTGGCCACGCCGGCGATCAGCTCGTCGGTCAGCCAGCCCGCATTCTGTTCCTGTGCGGCGTGCAGGCCCTGCAGGACAGCCGAGCGCTTGCGATCCGGCGGGAACTTGGCCAGCCAGTGATCGATGTGCGCACGGGTCTTGTCATTCAAGACCACCATCGGGTCGACGTCGCGCGCCGCCTCGAAATTACCTGTCGCCTTCATCGGCCGACCTCAGCGAATACGAAATCGTTAAAAACCAGAACCTGCAGCGCCGGCAGCAGCCGGCGGGTGTCAGGCATCGTGCAAGCGGATGCGATCACCGGTCCACCTCGCCGAACACCAGATCGTAGGTGCCGATCATGGCCACCACGTCGGCGAGCATGTGCCCGCGCACGATCGAGTCGATCGAGGAAAGATGGGCGAAGCCCGGCGCGCGCAGGTGCACGCGGAACGGCTTGTTGGCGCCATCGGACATCAGGTAGCAGCCGAACTCGCCCTTGGGCGCTTCGACGGCGGCGTAGGTTTCGCCGGCCGGGACGCAGTAGCCTTCACTGAACAGCTTGAAGTGATGGATCAGCGCTTCCATGTCGTCCTTCATGTCTTCCCGGCTGGGCGGGGCGACCTTGAAGTTCTTCACCATCACCGGGCCCGGGTTGGCCTTCAGCCACGCCACGCACTGCTTGATGATGCGGTTGGATTCGCGCATTTCGGCCACGCGGCACAGGTAACGATCGTAGCAATCGCCTTCCTTGCCCAGCGGGATGTCGAACTCGACGGCGTCGTACTTGGCGTACGGCTGCTTCTTGCGCAGATCCCAGGCGATGCCCGAGCCGCGCAGCATCACGCCGGTCATGCCCCAGGCATGCGCCAGTTCGGGGGTGACCACGCCGATGCCAACGGTACGCTGCTTCCAGATGCGGTTGTCGGTGAGCAGGGTTTCGTACTCGTCGACACGCTTCGGGAATTCAACGGTGAAATTCTCGAGGAAATCGAGCAGCGAACCTTCGCGCGCGGCGTTGAGGTTCTTCAGGGCCTTGCCCTTGTGCCAGCGCGATTCGGTGTACTTGGGCATGCGGTCCGGCAGGTCGCGGTAGACGCCGCCCGGACGGTAGTACGCCGCGTGCATGCGTGCGCCGGAGACCGCTTCGTAGCAGTCCATCAGCTCTTCGCGTTCGCGGAAGGCGTACAGCATGACCGCCATCGCGCCCAGATCGAGCGCGTTGGACCCCAGCCACATCAAGTGGTTCAGGATGCGGGTGATTTCGTCGAACAGGGTGCGGATGTACTGCGCACGCTCCGGCGCTTCGATCCCCATCAGGGTTTCGATCGCGCGCACGTAGGCGTGCTCGTTGCACATCATCGACACGTAATCCAGGCGATCCATGTAGCCGATCGACTGGTTGAACGGCTTGGATTCGGCCAGCTTTTCGGTACCACGGTGCAGCAGGCCCACGTGGGGATCTGCACGCATGATGGTTTCGCCGTCCATTTCCAGGATCAGGCGCAGCACACCGTGCGCGGCCGGATGCTGGGGACCGAAGTTCATCGTGTAGTTGCGGATTTCCTGGCGCAGTTCTGCCGGGTTGCTCGCAAAGGCCTGGTGGGCCTGGGGTTCACGCTTGCTCAGATCAGCACTCACTTTACTGCCTCCGTCTGCGCGCTTTCGCCGGCAGCGGTCTGGAAACGGGCATCGTCACGGATCACGCGCGGCACGCCGACGCGCGGCTCCACCGAGGTCACCGGTTCGTAGATCACGCGCTTCTTTTCTTCGTCGTAGCGCACTTCGACGTTGCCGATCAGCGGGAAATCCTTGCGGAACGGATGGCCGACGAAGCCGTAGTCGGTCAGGATCCGGCGCAGGTCCGGGTGGCCTTCGAAGATCACGCCGAACAGGTCGAACGCTTCGCGCTCGAACCAGTTCAGGCCCGGCCATACGTCGGTCAGCGAGGCGACCACCGGCAGTTCCTCATTCGGCGCAAAGCAACGGATGCGCATGGTGAGGTTGTGCTGGTAGGAACGCAGCTGGGCGACCACGGCGAAACGCTGCAGCGGAATCGGCTGCGGCTGGGCGCCATCGCTGGTTTCGCGGGTGGGGAATTCACCCCAGGCGAACCGGCCGACGGACTTGCCCTCGACGCCACGGCTGAAGCCCTGGGACGACACATCGGCCGTATCCCATTCGTCGCTGCCGTAGCCGAGGTAGTCCAGGCCGCACAGATCGACGGCCTGCTCGAAACCGAATACGTCGCGCAGCGCCACAGCCGCGGCATGCCAGTCAGCGGCGGGCACTTCCAGCGTCACTTCGCCGCGGGGTTCGACCACGAAGACCTGCGCACCAGCAAAGTGTGCGGAGAGTCGGTCGATGAAGGAAGGTGCTTGCTCTGCCATGGGGGCTTGGCGTGCTCTAGTCAGGAGGGAGGTCAGCGGGCGATGGTCTGCGTACGCCAGATCTTCTTCTGCAACTGCAGGATCCCGTACACCAGCGCTTCGGCGGTTGGCGGGCAACCGGGGACATAGATGTCCACCGGCACCACGCGGTCACAGCCACGAACCACTGCATAGGAGTAGTGGTAGTAGCCGCCACCGTTGGCGCAGCTGCCCATGGAGATGACCCACTTGGGGTCCGGCATCTGGTCGTAGACCTTGCGCAGGGCCGGGGCCATCTTGTTGACCAGGGTGCCGGCCACGATCATCACGTCGGACTGACGCGGCGACGGGCGGAACACCACACCGTAACGGTCAAGGTCCAGACGCGCGGCGCCGGCATGCATCATTTCGACCGCGCAGCAGGCCAGACCAAAGGTCATCGGCCACATCGAACCGGTACGTGCCCAGTTCAACAGCGCGTCGACGCTGGTGGTCAGGTACCCCTTTTCCAGCAGCGGGTTGTCGCCTTCGGGGCGCAGGATGTCGTCGACCCGCCCTTCCGGGACCGGGTTGTTCATCAGGCCATCGAGCGTCTGAATCACTCCCATTCCAGCGCTCCCTTCTTCCAGACGTAAATGAAACCGAGGAAAAGCATGCCTACGAAGAGGCCCATCGTGACCAGCGAGCGTGCGCCCAGTTCCATGAAGACCTGGGTCCACGGCACGATGAAGATGATTTCCAAGTCAAATACGATGAACTGGATCGCGATCAGGTAGTAGCGCACATCGAACTTCATGCGCGCGTCCTCGAAAGCCTCGAAGCCGCATTCGTACGGCGAGAGCTTTTTCAGATCAGGACGTCGTGGACCGAGGAATCGGCCAACCAGCATCAGCGAAACGCCGATACCGGTGGCAACGATCAGAAACAGCAGAGACGGCAAATATTCGGCCAGCACAGCGATTCTCTCTTGCCTCTGCCGCGACGCCTGCAGGCGTGTTGGCATGGGGGAGTGGACGGATACCGCTACCTGGCGCTTTGCGCGCCAGACGAACCCGCTTACAAACAAAATGGTGCCCAAGAGGGGACTCGAACCCCTACGACCTAAGTCGCTACCACCTCAAGGTAGTGCGTCTACCAATTCCGCCACCTGGGCTTACGTTCGCAAAGAGGGGTTTCCCTATCGGATTCCCTCAGTGCGCCGCATATTGTAACCGTCTTCAGCGAGTCTGGGTGCCTTCCGAAGGCTTTTCTTCACCAGATTTCGGCGTTTCCGCCTGAGCCGGCACAGTGGCCTGCGGAACCGACTGCTGCACAGCGGTTTCCGGGGCCTTGGGCACGGCCGGCAGCTCGCCCGCCGGGGCGGCCGGGGTCGTTGCGACCGGGGCCGACATCAAACCAAGATCCTGCTGGGTGGCCGGGCGCGAGCCATGGCTGGCGTACCAGGCCATGAACAGGCTGATGCCGAAGAACACCACGGCCAGCCACTTGGTCGACTTGGACAGGAAGTTGGACGCGCCACGCGCGCCAAAGACCGTGCCCGAGGCGCCGGCGCCGAAACCCGAGCCTGCGGCGGCACCGGAACCACGCTGCATCAGGATGAGCGCGATCATGGCAACAGCCACCAGCACGTAGACCACATTGAGGATCAACATCAGCATTTCGAATCCGTCCTCGGACATGTTCGTGCCGGCGGTTGGCCGGCAACATTACGAATTAGCGCCCGGCCGCCGCAGTGGCGATGGCCAGGAAGTCCGCGGCTACCAAGGAGGCGCCGCCCACCAGCCCACCATCGACATCGGGCTGCGCGAACAGTTCCCCTGCGTTGTCGGGCTTCACGCTGCCGCCGTACAGGATCGGCAACGAATCGGCGATTCTAGCATCCAGCTTGGCCACTTCGCCACGGATGAACGCATGGACCTGCTGGGCCTGCTCCTTGGAGGCGGTACGGCCGGTACCGATGGCCCAGACCGGCTCATAGGCGACAACGGCGTGCTGGAAGCCGGCCGGGCCGACCAGGGCAAGCACGGGGGCGAGCTGGGCGGCGATGACCTGCTCGGTCTGGCCGGCCTCGCGCTGCTCGAGGGTTTCGCCCACGCACAGCACCGGGGCCAGGCCGGCATGCAGGGCGGCGGCGAACTTGCGGGCAACCAGTTCGCTGGTTTCATTGTGGTACTGGCGGCGCTCGGAGTGGCCGACCAGGCCGAACCGGGCCCCGACTTCGGCCAGCATGGCGGCGGAGACCTCACCGGTGTAGGCGCCCTTTTCGTTGGAGCTGACATCCTGCGAGCCGAAGGCGATGGCCCGGCCCTCAAAGGCTTCGACCAGCTCGCCCAGGTACGGCAGCGGGGGCAGGATCACCACCTCGACGCCATCGACCGGGAGGCTGGCGACCAGGTCGCTGACCAGGTCGGTGGCGAATTGGCGGCTGCCGTGCAGCTTCCAGTTACCGGCGACGATCTTGCGGCGCATGCGGTGCTCCTTTGGGTATCAGCCCGCAATGATACCGGATGAAACGAAACGGCGTGGTTGCGAAAACGCTTACATTTCAAATGGATATTGGTTTGGGGGGATGCGAACGGCGTGGATTCCGTTGCTATCGAGTTGGGCTGGCGCGGGTGGGTTGGCGGGACACGCCGTAAATCCGTCCCTGGAGGCTCGTGAGCGCCATCCATGGCGCCCAACGGTCCCGCCAACCCACCCACACCAGCCCCCGACAGTTGGCCGGTTCGCATGGGAGAGCGGTGGAGCGTGCCGACCAACGGTCGGCACCTACCCATCCCCACACCCCATCACCCATCACCCATCCCCAATCCCCAATCCCCAATCCCCAGTCACCCAGTCACCCAGTCACCCAGTCACCCGTAGCCCGTCGCCCACAGCCCACAGCCCACAGCCTCAACTATCCGCAGACCCAAAGCACCAGCAGCAAGCCCGCCCCTGCCCTCGGTTCCGGTCGCAGCAATCTGTGAGGTCGGGCGCTGCCATGCCCCGCCGGGACCTTAGGCAACATGGATGTTGCCTAAGAGCCCCCAGGGACGGGTTCACGGCGTGTCCCGGCGGGGCATGGCAGCGCCCGACCAACCGACAGCAACCGACCAGCCAGCCAGCCGTTGCAGTTGCCGTTGCCGTTGAAGTTGCCGTTGAATTTGACGTTAAAAAGAAGAAGGCCGCCTTCCGGCGGCCCTCCTCCCAACATCATTTCAGCTTGATCTCGCGCAAACGCTCTTCCAGGAAGCCATGCGCCGTAATCGGCTCCGGATAGCGGCTCGGGTTCTCCGGCGTGATGCAGGTCGGCAGCACATCGATCAGGAAGTCCGGATTCGGGTGCAGGAAGAACGGCACCGAATAGCGCGGCTGGCGCGCCTGCTCGCCCGGGGGATTGACCACCCGGTGGATCGTCGACGGATACACATGGTTGGTCAGACGCTGCAGCATGTCGCCAATGTTCACCACGATCGTGTCCGCGTCGGAGGTGAACGGCACCCACTTGCCCTCGTGCGACTGCACCTCCAGCCCCGCCGCGCTCGCGCCCACCAGCAGCGTGATGAAGTTGATGTCGCCGTGTGCACCGGCGCGCACGTTCGGAATGTTCTCGGCGGTGATCGGCGGGTAGTGGATCGGGCGCAGGATCGAATTGCCGTTGTTGGTCTTGTCCGCGAAGAAATCTTCCGGCAGCCCGATGTGCAGCGCCAGCGCCGACAGCACCCGCGACCCCAGCTGGTCCAGCGCCTGGTACAGCGCATAGCCCCGCTCGCGGAAGTTCGGCACCTCGGACGGCCACAGGTTCGGCGCCATCACATCACGGTACTTCGAGTCGTCCGGAATCTCGCGGCCGATGTGCCAGAACTCCTTCAGATCGAAGTGCTGCGAGCCCTTGGCCGTCTCCACGCCAAAGGCCGTGTAGCCGCGCGCCCCGCCGCTGCCCGGCACGTGGTACTGGCGCTTGGTCTCTTCCGGCAGTGCGAAGAAGGCCTTGAACACCTCGTAGGCCGCGTCGATGTCGGCCTGCGGGATGCCGTGGTTGCGGATGCCTGCGAATCCCCATTCGCGGTAGGCCGCGCCCAGCTCGGCAACGAAGGCGTCGCGGTCACTGTCGAAACGGGTGATGTCGAGGGTCGGGATCTGGCTCACAGCGGCTTCCTGGCTTGTTCGGATGGGTCGCGGGCCATCTCGGTGGCCCGGCTGAACATTGTGCCAGATCCGCCACCCGGCACTGCCGACACAAAGATACAAACCGATACAATGCGCCCGCCCTGTTGCCATACGCAGGGTGACGACGCAGCCGCCGCCACGTCCCCCGCCCCTTCCACTGCGCCGCCGACACGCTCCATGCCCTCTTCCCTGCCCGCTTATACCCCCTCCCCGTCCACGCGCTGGCAGCGCCTGGCCTGGTTGAGCCTGTTCACCGCCCTCAATGCCGGCGCCGCGATCCTCATCGCGCTGGGCAACACCCCGCTGGGCGACAACCCCGGTGGCGGGCTCGGGCTGGCCTACCTGAGCGTTGCCCTGCCCGGCCATTTTCTCGCACTCGGCGCCGTGGTGTCGCTGCTGCCGCTGCTGCTCGGGCTGGGCCTGCGCGCGCCGCGGGGCCTGGTGGTGAGCGCGGTGGTGCTGCAGACCCTGTGGCTGTGCCTGCTGCTGGTCGATGCCAAGGTGTTCGCCCTGTATCGCTTCCACCTCAATGCCATGGTGCTCAACATGGTGTTCGGCGGCGCACTGCAGGACCAGGTCGCGCTGTCCTGGCAGACCTGGCTGCAGGCCGGGGCCGTGCTGGCCGCCGTGGTGCTGGCCGAGGTGCTGCTGGCCTGGGCCTGCTGGCGGCTGGTACCCGGCGCGGCGCGGCGGCGGCCGCTGCTGCTGGCCTGGGCTGCCGGCCTGGTCCTGATGACCTGCGGCCAGGTCGCCACCGCCTATTACGACGCCCGCGGCGAACGCGCGGTGACCAGCCAGTGGGCCTACCTGCCCTGGGCGCAGCCGATCACCGCCAAGCGCCACATGCACCGGCTCGGCGTGCACAGCCTGCCCCAGGCCAGCCTGCCCGACCCGCGCCACAGCCAGCTGCAGTACCCGTTGCACCCGATGCGCTGCCAGAGCAACGTGCAGCCCAATGTGCTGGTGGTGGTGATGGAATCGCTGCGCCATGACGCGCTGGACGCCACCACCATGCCCAACACCTGGGCACTGGCCGCGCAGTCGGAACAGTTCACCGCCCATTACAGCAGCGGCAATGCCACCCGCTACGGCCTGTTCGGCCTGCTGTACGGGCTGCCCGGCGGCTACTGGGACAGCATGCTCAGCGAACAGCGCGGCTCGCAGCTGTTCGACGTGCTCCAGCAGCAGGGGTACGACCTGCACCTGTATGGCAGCGCGCCGCTGCACAGCCCGGAATTCGACCGCACCGTGTTTGCCCAGGTGCGCAACCAGCTGCACACCGCGCCGTCGGCACTGCCGGTGGCCGCGCGCGATCGGCACATCATCGATGCCCTGCGCGCCGACATCACCCGGCCCGGCAAGGGGCACTGGTTCGGGTTTGCGTTCCTGGACAGCACCCACGCGCCCTACCACCTGCCCAAGGACTACCCGCCGCTGGCCACCCCGATGGCGACCCACATCGACTTCCTCGCGCTGGACGAGGACCACGTGCCGGTGCCCGAGCGCAACCGCTACCGCACCGCCGTGCACTACGCCGATGGCTTGCTGGGCGAGCTGATGCAGACCCTGCGCGACAGCGGCCAGGCCGACAACACCATCGTGCTGGTGACCGGCGACCACGCCGAGGAATTCAACGACCTCGGCCTGAACTACTGGGGCCACAACGGCAACTTCTCCGACTACCAGATGCGCGTGCCGTTCGTGCTGCATTGGCCCGGCCGCGCGCCCGCCCGGCATACCGCCAACACCAGCCACGAAGACTGGGTACCCACCCTGATGCGCCATGGCCTGGGGTGCGAGAACGCGCTGGCGGACTTCAGTACCGGCCGCGACCTGTTCGACCCGGTGCCGACCGACCGTGCCCTGCTGGTGGAAAGCTGGTCGCAGCGCGGCATCCGCCATGGCGAGCGCACCTACGTGTTCGACAAGTTCGGCAACGCCACCACCCTGGACCGCCAGTACCTGCCGGTGGCCGACCAGCAACCCGATGCCGCTGCAGTACGCGCGGCGTGGGATGCCCTCACCCATTTCCGCCGGCCATAAGCCGGCCGCTCCCCCGGAACGTTCATGATGAACATGCCTTCCAACACCGCGCCCCTCAAGATCCTGCACACGGAAGCCGCCAAGGGATTCGGCGGGCAGGAGATCTACATCTACCGCCACATGCTGGCCATGCGCGAGCGTGGCCATGACGTGTCGCTGCTGTGCCAGCCCGGTGCGCAGCTGGGCACCGTCGCACGCGAGGCCGGCTTCACCGTCCATGACCTGAAAATGGGCGGGCTGCTGCGCCTGGTGCGCGGGATCTGGTCGGTGCGGCGGCTGGTGCGCCGCCATGGCTTCGACGTGGTCAATACCACCAGCCGTCGCGACAGCCTGATCGCCGCCGCCGGTGCGCGGCTGGGGCGCACGCCACTGGTGGTGCGCTCGCGCCACCTGATGAGCCCGGTCAACTCGCTGCTGACCTATACCGGCCTGCCGCACCGGGTGATGACGGTCAGCAGCTTCGTCAAGCAGCTGCTGGTGGCGCGCGGGGTGGACGACCGCCACGTGGGCATCGTGCCGCCGATCGCGGTGCCGCCGGAGTGGTCGAAGATCGATTGCGAAGATCCGTGGCAATGCGTTCAGGACACCCGTGCCGAAGTGCGCCGCGAGCTGGGCTTTGCCGACGACCAGATCGTGGTTGGCTGCGTGGCGGTGCTGCGTGAACCCAAGGGCCACGTGGACCTGCTGCGCGCGATTGCGCCGCTGTGCCGCCAGCATCCCAACCTGCACCTGGTGATTGTCGGTGACGGCCAGCCGGTGATGGGCCGGCTGGAGGCGCTGCGCAGCGAGCTGGGCGTGGCCGCGCAGGTGCACCTGCTCGGCTACCGGCACGGTGCATGCCGCCTGATGGCCGGCTTCGACATCTTCGCCCTGGCCACGCACAAGGAAGCGGCCGGCACGGTATTCCTGGAGGCGGCGCACGTGGGCGTGCCGGTGGTGGCCACGCGCGTGGGCGGGGTGCCGGAAATGGTGTTGGAAGGCAGCAATGCTATTCTCGCCCCACTAGGCGACCAGGCGGCCCTGACCCAGGCGTTGCAGACCCTGGTTGACGACTCCGCGCAGCGTCGGCGCATGGGCCGCGCCGGTTGGGAATGGATGCGCAGCGCGCAGCGCTTCACCCCGTCGGGGCATACCGAAGCGACCGAACACTATTACCACCAGTGGTTGAAGGAACTGGGCCATGGCCAACGCTAGATCCGTGCCGGTATTGATGCACCACCACGTATCGCCGTCGCCGGGGATGATCACGGTGTCGCCGGAGAACTTCGAAAGCCAGATCGCGTGGTTGGCCCACAACGGCTGGACCTCGCTGACGCTGGCGCAGTACGCCGACTTCCTGGCCGGCAAGCCGGTCCCGCGTAAGTCGATCGTGATCACCTTCGACGACGGCTACCTGGACAACTGGGTGTACGCGCACCCGATCCTGCTCAAGTACGGCATGCACGCGGTGGTGTTCGTGGTGACCGGCTGGATGGGCGAAGGCCCGGTGCGCCCGCACGCCGGGCAACCGGGGGTAACGCTGCCACCTACCCCGGACCATCGCGGGTGCGAAGCGGCGATCCTGCGTGACGACCGCACCGACGAAGTGATGATGCGTTGGAGCGAGGCGCGCGCGATGATCGCGGCCGGCACCTTCGAAGTGCATTGCCACACCCACTCGCATACGCGCTGGTTGAAGCAGGACATTACCCGCGAGCAGAAGTGCGAGGGCATCACCCGCGACCTGTCGATGGCGCGGCTGGTGCTGCAGCAGCAGCTGGGCGAGGTGTCGGACACGCTGTGCTGGCCCTACGGCGATTTCGACGCGGACTACCTGCCGATCGCACGTGCACAGGGCTTCAAGTACCTGCACACCACGCACCCGTTCGGGCGCAACGTGGTGGGCGGCAATCCGGAGCACATCTACCGGTTCGCGATCCGCAACCGCCCGGCCAGCTGGCTGCGCAAGCGCATCGCGTGGAGTTACCACCCCTTGATCGCGCCGGTGTTCAACCGCTTCAAGGCGAAGCAGAAGAAGATGGTGCCGGGGCCGTAAGGCCCGGGTACCGCCGGGCTCTGGCGCGGCCTGCATCCGGTACGCGCTGGCGCTTGCGCTATAGCCGCGTAGCGCCGGGCTCTGCCCGGCTTGCATCCTGCATGCGCTGGCGTTGGAGGCGCTTCAGCCGGGCAGAGCCCGGCTCTACGTGACTGCTCAACGCAGCCCACCGACGGTGGAGCAGCCGACCAACGGTCGACTCTACCGCGTGGTGGCTGTTCTCAGGCGGCTGCCGCCTTCACCGCGCCGGACAGGTTGTCCAGCGTGGACTGCATCAGCTCGGCGGTGTCGGCCTCGACGGTGACACGCACCACCGGCTCGGTGCCGGACGGACGCAGGAACGCGCGGCCGCGGCCCTTCACCGCCTGCTGCGCAGCGACCAGTGCGGCCTGCACGGTATCGGCCTGCACGATGGCCTTGGCCGAGACGTCACCCAACCGCACGTTCACGGTCTTCTGTGGCACCCGGCTCAGGTCCTGCAGCGAGGCGCGCAGGGTGCGGCCTTCGCGACGCAGCACTTCCAGCACCTGCAGCGCGCTGACGATGGCATCGCCGGTGGTGGCACGGTCCAGGCACAGCAGGTGGCCGGAGGCTTCGCCACCGAGCACGCCGCCGCCTTCCACCAGCGCCTGGTGCACGTAGCGATCGCCCACGTTGCTGCGCACGAACGGCAGGCCGAGACGCTCCAGCGCCTGTTCCAGGCCGAAGTTGGTCATCAGCGTGCCGACGACCGGACCGCGCAGGCGACCATTGCCTTTCCAGGACGCCGCCAGCACGTACAGCAGGTCGTCGCCGTCGACCGGGTTGCCCTGGTCGTCGGCCATCAGCACGCGGTCGCCATCGCCGTCGAAGGCGATGCCCAGATCGGCACCGACCTCACGCACCTTGTTGGCGAGGTTGTCGATGTGCATCGAGCCGACGCCATCGTTGATGTTCACCCCGTTGGGCTCGGCACCGATGGTGACCACCTCCGCGCCCAGCTCGCGGAACAGCAGCGGGGCGATGTGGTAGGTGGCGCCGTGCGCGCAGTCGAGCACGATCTTCAGCCCGCGCAGGTCGAAGCTGCGCGGCACGCTGGCCTTGCAGAATTCGATGTAGCGGCCCACCGCGTCGCGCGCGCGCATGGCCTTGCCGAGGCGGTCGGACTCAGCGGTGGTGAAATCGCCGTCCAGCGCCGCTTCCAGGGCCAGTTCGGTGGCGTCGTCGAGCTTCTCGCCATCGGCGGAGAAGAACTTGATGCCGTTGTCGTAGTGCGGGTTGTGCGAGGCACTGATGACGATGCCGGCGTCGGCGCCCAGGGTGCGGGTGAGGAACGCGACGGCCGGGGTCGGCATCGGGCCGAGCAGCTGCACGTCCACGCCGCCGGCCACCAGGCCCGCTTCCAGCGCGGCTTCGAACATGTAGCCGGAAATGCGCGTGTCCTTGCCGATCACCACCACCGGGCGGTGCCCGGGGCGGTGGCCATTACGTTCGGTCAGTACGCGGCCGAGCGCATTGCCCAGGCGCAGCACGAAATCGGCGGAGATCACGCCCTGGCCGACGCGGCCACGGATGCCGTCGGTGCCGAAATACCGGCGCGTACCCATCAGGCGACCTCGTCGGCAACCGGCGCCGGCTGGCGGCCGAGCATGGCCAGCAGGTCGGACAGGCGCTCACGCATTTCGCGGCGGTCGCAGATCTGGTCGATGGCACCGTGTTCGAGCAGGAACTCCGAGCGCTGGAAGCCTTCGGGCAGTTTTTCGCGCACGGTCTGTTCGATCACGCGCGGGCCGGCGAAGCCGATCAGCGCCTGCGGTTCGGCGATGTTGATGTCGCCCAGCATCGCAAACGAGGCCGAGACGCCGCCGGTGGTCGGGTGGGTCAGGACCGAGATGTACGGCAGGCCGGCCTCACGCAGCTTGCCCAGCGCGGCCGAGGTCTTGGCCATCTGCATGAGCGAGAACAGGCCTTCCTGCATGCGCGCGCCGCCGCTGGCGGAGAAGCAGACGTAGGGGGCGCCGATTTCGACGGCCTTTTCAGCGGCCAGCGAGAAGCGTTCGCCGACGACCGAGCCCATCGAGCCGCCCATGAAGGCGAAGTCGAAGGCGGAGGCGACCAGCGGGCGGCCCTTCATCAGGCCCTGCATGGCGATCAGGGCGTCGTACTCGCCGGTGTTCTTCTGCGAGGCCTTGATGCGCTCGATGTACTTTTTCTGGTCCTTGAACTTGAGCAGGTCGGTCGGGCCCAGCCGCGCACCGATTTCGGTGGTGCTGTCGGCGTCGAACAGGGCGGCCAGGCGCGCGCGCGCGCGGATCGCCATGTGGTGGCCGCACTTGGGGCAGACTTCCAGGTTCTCTTCCAGCTCAGGTCCGTACAGTGCGCTGCCGCAGTTGCTGCACTTTTCCCACAGGCCCTCGGGGACGCTGCGCTTTTTGCTGGGGACGTTGTCGGTGCGGATGCCAGACGGCATCAACTTGCTGAGCCAACTCATGCGGGATGCTACTTCCGTTCAGGGCGGCCCGAAGGCCGCAAAGGCGGACAGTCTAGCTCAGGCCCTCCCCACCCGTGCACCCCCTGCCGGGTGCGGCGGCGGACGGTAAAACCGTGCTGTGACGTATGTTTAGGAGCGGGCGACGGCGGTCTCCTGCCGGGATTTCGACGTTCTCACGGCAACACCAGCGCCTTGGTCGTGTCGCGGGAGGCAGGCGGGCAGCCGCACCCGGGACACGCACGTRAACCCATCCCTGGGGGCTCGTGGGCGCCATCCATGGCRCCCAACGGTCCCGGCGGGCTCTGCCGACCCGCGCCCGGACGTGTCTGCGTCGCCGGAAGGAAGGGCACAGCCGGCTTCGGGGGGAGGTAGTGCCGGCCGCTGGCCGGCAACGCCTGCTGCGCAGGCGCGTAGAGCCGGGCTCTGCCCGGCTGACTCACGCTGACGCCCACAAAAAAGCCCAGCAGGGGCTGGGCGTGATGATGAAACGATGCCGCGTTGTACCGGGGAACGGAATGGAAGGGGCGCCAAGGTAGAGCCGAGCGTTGCTCGGCTGCTTCACCTCAGCCCCAATAGATAAGCGGGCGCCGACCCACTGTCAGGGGGCGGGGTGGGTGGGGTTGCGGGGCCCTGAGCCGCATGGATGCGGCGACGGAGCTTACAAGGACGTACTTGCAGCGTGCCCCGCGGCCCCACCCAGCCCGACCCGGCCTCAGCGAACCGACCACCCCGCGATCAAGCCGCCATCGCCACCTTCCGCAAACGATCCAGCACGAAATCGGCCAGTTCGTGCGGGGAATACTTGGCCACGAACGCGTTGGCGCCCACCCGCTCGACCATCGCATTGTTGAAGACGCCCGACAGCGAGGTGTGCAGCAGCACGTACAGCCCGGCCAGGCCGGGGTGGCGACGGATTTCCGTCGTAAGCGTGTAGCCGTCCATCGCCGGCATCTCGATGTCCGAGATCACCATGGCATAGCGCTCGGCCGGGTTCTCGCCCGAGGCGTGGATCTGGATCAGGTGGTCCAGCGCCTGCTTGCCGTCGGACAGCAGCGTCGCGCCTACCCCCAGCTGGTCCAGCACGCTGCGGATCTGCTGGCGTGCCACCCGCGAATCGTCCACCACCAGCACCTGCAGCTGCGGCCCGTCGGAGGGCAGCGACTGGGCGAGCGACGGGTCCAGCACCGCCTCGCCGCGCACCTGGGCGATGTCGGCCAGCACGCTTTCCACGTCGATCACCTGAATCAGCTCGCCCTGGAACCGCGTGACCGCGGTCAGATAGCTCGACTCGGCCCCCAGTTCCGGCGGCGGGTGGATGTCTTCCACCGCGATGTTGACGATCCGTTCCACCCCGCTGACCAGGAAGCCCTGGATCGAGCGGTTGAACTCGGTCACCACCAGGTAGCCCGGGGCCTTGTCCGCGTCCGGTTCCCGTTCGGGGTGGCCGATGGCCAGGCCCAGGTCCAGCACCGGTACCGAGCGGCCGCGTACATCGGCCACGCCGGCAAACTGGCTGGGCAGTCCGGGTACCTGGAACAGGTCCGGACGGCGCAGGACTTCCTGCACCTTGAACACATTCACGCCAAAAAGCTGGCGTCCGCCGAGCCGGAACAGCAGCAGGGCCAGACGATTGTGGCCGGCCAGGCGTGTACGCTGGTCGATGCGGTTGAGCAGGTCATGTGACATGGAAGGGGTATCGGCGCCAGCGCGGTCGACTTGAGGGCCCGGCACGCCCGCGTCCGGCACGCCGCTTGCAGGACGCTGCCCATGTGCCTTGCCCCTGGAGTCGCCATGCGTTGGATCATTCTTGCCCTGCTTGCCCTTGCCGGCGCACCTGCGTCTGCCGCCGGTGCCTGGCAGCCGGTGGACAGCATCCGCGCCGCCGCGCTGTCGACCCTGCCGGCCGGCAGCGAAGGCGACACCACCCTCGATTCGGCGTTGCGCCTGCCCATCTGCGGGCAGGGCCTGCGCGCCCAGCCCACCGGCACCACCACAGTAGAAGTGAGCTGCCCGGATGCCGGCGGCTGGCGGCTGTTCGTGCCGGTCAAGATCCGCCGCAACCAGACCGTGCTCATTCTCAACCGCGGCATCGCCGCTGGAGAAACCATCGCCCTGGCCGATATCACGACTGCCCAGCGTGACGTGGCCCGGATTGCCGGGGCGGCGCTGGCCGATCCGGCCGCCGCGGTCGGGCGGGTTGCCCGGCGCACCTTGAGTGCCGGCAGCCTGCTCGCCGCCAACGACCTGGTCGCCCAGCGCCTGGTGCGCCGGGGCGACAGCGTGGCGCTGGTCTCGCGCTTTGGCGGGGTGGAAGTCCGCGTGGCCGGCAAGGCGTTGGCCGATGCCGGTGAAAATGAACGTGTTTCGGTGGAGAATCTGTCCTCACGCAAGGTCGTGCAGGGTACGGTGGCCACCAATGGCGACGTTTTTGTGACGCGCTGAGCACATTGCTGAACCTGCGGCGGAATTCGTCAAAAAAACCGCAGAACCCCCTAAAGATGGCGGTCCCCGTGCCGTTATCCCTTGTGAACCGCAATCCCAGGACAACTTCATGAGCCAGAAAATCGACGGCAACCTGCAGGCCACCGCCCATCTGCGCAGCGTCGCGCTTGGCAGCAAGCCGGCAGCCAGCACCGATGGCCCGACCCGTCCGGTCGAGGCTGCCGACAGCCTGCGCCTGACCGGCGAGGCCACCAGCCTGCAGGCCATGCAGCGCGAACTGAGCACCGCCCCGGCCATCGATGCCGGCCGCGTGCAGGCCGTGCGCGAGTCGCTGCAGAACGGCACCTACAAGATCAACCCCGATGCCATTGCCTCGCGCATGCTCGAGCTGGACCAGCAGCTGCAGGGATGAACCTGGCGATGAGCGAGCCATTGCAGCGCCTCAGCGATGCCTTGGACGTCGAACGCCAGGCATTGGTGGAGCATGACGTGCAGGCGTTGATCCGCGCCACCGGGGCCAAGCTCGACGCGCTGCGTGCGCTCGAAGCCACGCTGCCGGTCGGGCAGGGCGAACGCCTGCAGGAGCTGGCCGAGCGCAACCGCGCCAACGGCGTACTGCTCTCGCGCCGCCGCCGCGAGGTCAACTGGGCGTTGCGCCAGTTGGGCCGCAGCGAAGCCTCCTCGGCGTACGACGCCAAGGGCCAGGCCAACATTCTGCATACGCGGCGGCCGCTGGCCGTCGCCTGATCCGGCCCCTCGCGGGCCGCTGCGCGTGCACGGGCTGCCGTCACGCATGTCAACGCGTATATTGGGCGCCTGTTTAGACTGCCCGATGTGACCGTGACCGCTTCTTCCAACCTTGTCACCGCACCGCTGCCGCCGCAGCCGGTCCTGCTTGCCCTGTTCGAGCGGGTCAACGAAGGCATGCTGTTGTTCCGCGAGGATGGCAGCGTGGCCCTGGCCAATGCCGCGGTCAGCGAAATGCTCGGCCACGCCGAAGATGCCGCCGGCCTGGGCGCGGCGCAATGGCTGCGCCAGCTGCTGCCGCCGGACGCGCTGGAGCACGCCCGCCAGCACGGCCACTGGAACGGCAGCCTGCCGGTCGGCGAGCGCATGGTCATCGCCCACGTCTACCACCACGAGGACGCAGGCCAGCGTCACTACCTGGCACTGTTCCGCCGCATTGAAGGCCAGGAAGACTACGAGCGCGAACTGCAGCAGCGCCATGCCGAGCTGCGCCAGGCGTACCTGCGCCTCAACGGCACCCAGGAAAAACTGCTGCAGTCGGAGAAGATGGCCTCCATCGGCCAGCTGGCCGCCGGCGTGGCGCACGAGATCAACAACCCGATCGGTTACGTGCACTCCAACCTGGGCAGCCTGCAGGAGTACCTGCGCAGCCTGTTCACCGTGATCGAAGCGTACGAGCGCGCCCTGCGCGCGCCGGACCCGAAGGCGCTGATCCCGGAAATCGACGATATCCGCACCCGCTTCGACATCGACTTCATCAGCCGCGACCTGCCGCAGCTGATGGCCGAGTCGCGCGAGGGCATCGAGCGGGTCACCCGGATCGTGCGCGACCTGAAGGACTTCTCGTACTCCGGCCGCGACGAATCGTGGAAGCTGGTCGACCTGCATGCCGGGCTTGAGTCCACCATCAACATCATCTGGAACGAGCTCAAGTACAAGGTGACCCTGCAGCGCGAATTCGGCCAGTTGCCGCTGGTGGAATGCCTGCCGTCCGAGCTCAACCAGGTGTACATGAACCTGCTGCTCAACGCCGGCCATGCGATCGCCGATCGCGGCACGATCACGGTGCGCACCGGCGTGGACGGCGACCACGTGTGGGTGGAGTTCGAAGACACCGGCGGCGGCATCTCGCCGGACCTGCGCCAGCGCATCTTCGACCCGTTTTTCACCACCAAGCCGGTGGGCAGCGGCACCGGCCTGGGCCTGTCGATCTCCTACAGCATCGTCAACAAGCACCACGGCCGCATCGACCTGGACAGCACCCCCGGCGTAGGCTCCAGGTTCCGCCTGGTACTGCCGATCAAGCAGCCGCGCTGACCACGTAGAGCCGGGCTCTGCCCGGCTGCCGACGCACCAGCCGACCGTTGATCGGCCACCGATGTACCCACCGAGGGTAGAGCCGACCGTTGGTCGGCTGCCGATGCACCCAACGGGTAGAGCCGACCGTTGGTCGGCTACCGACGCACCCGCCGGTGGTAGAGCCGACCGTTGGTCGGCTGCTTCAGGACGTCCCTGCGC
>NZ_JBFTIS010000015.1:0-200656 GCF_056395005.1 Stenotrophomonas sp. 10N36
AAAATGCGGCGAACGACCGGCCGGTAGGGTCGGTTCCCAAACGACCGCCGATGACCGGGAACGGCGCGGCGAACGCATGACCTGCAGCCGAAGCCGCCGTTGATCCAATGTCATGCCACCAAAGAACGGTGCGGGCATATCGGCAGTCGATCGGGATGCGAGCCGACCAGAGCAGCCGACCAACGGTCGGCTCTACAACCGGTGGGGGCCGTCTTCCAGGACCTGCCGCAGGAACGGCACGGTGATGCGTCGCTGTGCGGCCAGCGATTCGCGGTCCAGCCAGTCCAGCAGGCTGACCAGGCTGCCCAGTTCGCGGCCGGTGCGGGTCAGCAGCCATTCGATCGCCGCTTCGTCGATGGCCAGGCCGCGGCGCAGCGCGCGTTCGCGCAGCACCGCCGCGCGGCCTTCGTCATCCAGCGGCTGCAGCTGCACGCGGACGCACTGCTGCAGGCGCGAGCGCAGGTCCGGCAGCACCAGACCCAGCTGGTCCGGACCGTGCTGAGCGGTATACAGCAGGGTGATGCCGGCACTGCGCGCGCGGTTGTGGAAATCAAACAGCGCCACCTCGTCCTCGCGCTGCCCGGCCACCGCATCCAGCCCGTCCAGCGCGACCAGGTCGCGCCCTTCGAGAGATTCCAGCGCGGCGCGGGTGCGCCCCACCACCGCCTTCAGCGGCAGGTAGGTCGGCTGGCGGCCGGCCTGTTCGGCCAGCGAGCACATCGCCAGCGCCTGGTGGGTCTTGCCGGTGCCGGCCGCGCCTTCCAGGTACACCCAGTCGTGCGCGGCCCCCACCGCGATCGCACGCAGCTGCGCCAGCGCACCATCCGGTGCACCGATGAAGGTTTCCAGTCGCTCGTCCTGCGGGTAGCGCAGGGCGAGCGGCAACTGCGGAACGACGCTCACTTCGAGTCAGGCGCCTTCGGTGAGGTATCCACGATGATGGTGGGCGTGTCGATGTACGAATCCAGCACGATCGCCGACTTCTCGCCGGCATACAGGTCGCTCTGGCGGTAACGCTGGTGCGCATAGCGCAGCAGCACGTTGCTCACCGCCGCCACCGGCAGCGCCAGCAGCATGCCCAGGAAGCCGAACAGCTGGCCACCGGCCATCACCGCGAAGATCACCGCCACCGGGTGCAGGCCGATCTTGTCGCCCACGATGCGCGGGGTGAGCACGTAGCTTTCCAGCAGCTGGCCCACGGTGAACACCACGCCGACCAGGATCAGCAGCTTCAGGTCGAAGCCCTGCGCCTGCACCAGCGCGGCACCGATGGCCATCACGATGCCGGTGGTGGCGCCCAGGTAGGGAATGAAACTGATCAGGCCGGCCACCAGGCCGATCAACAGGCCCAGCTTCAGCCCCACCAGCGACAGGCCGGCGGCATACACCACGCCCAGCGCGATCATCACCAGGAACTGGCCGCGGATGAACGCGCCCAGCACCTCGTCGGACTCGCGGGCCAGCTTGGTGATGGTGCCGATGTGGTTGCGCGGGATCATCGACGCCACCCGCTCCACCAGTTTGTCCCAGTCACGCAGGAAGTAGAACGCCAGGATCGGCAGCAGCAGGATGTTGACCACCCAGGTCACCATCGTGAAGCCCGAGCGCGACACGTAGCCGAAGAAGGTCTTGGCGAATCCGCCCGCCTGCTGCCAGTGGCTGCGTACCCACTCGATCAGCCGGTCCGGGTCCATCCACTGCATGATCTCCAGCCCGGTCTTCTGCTCGAACCACGGAATGCCGGTCTGCATCAGCCACTGCTGGGCCTGCGGGATGGCCGCCACCAGCGTGGCGATCTGGCGCTCGATCATCGGCACCAGGATCAGCAGCGCGGCGGTGATCACCAGGATCATCGCCACGAACACCAGCACCACGCCGGTGTTGCGCGAGCGGCCGGTGGCCTCGATGCGGTCGACCAGCGGGTCGCCCAGCCAGGCCAGCGCCAGCGCCAGCACGAACGGGGTGAGGATCGGGCCCAGCAGCCAGATCACCCAGCCCACTGCCAGCGCCGCCAGAACGTACTTGAGGCGACGCAGGAACTGCGCGATCTCGGCTTCGGGAGTGAGGATCATCGCAGTCGGTACTCGTTGCTGGCCGGGGGCGGCGGGGTGCCGGGGGCGTCATCGCCGTCGACCGGCACCGGCAGCGGGGCCAGCGGCACGATCACGCCGTTGTCGCCGAGCATGCGGTTCAGGCCGGACAGGCCGGTGGTCATCTCCAGCGACAGCTCCAGGCGGTTGCCCGACGCGCGCAGCGGGGTGATGTTGCGCACCACCGGGTTTTCACGCAGGCCGGCGGCCAGGCGCAGGTAGTCCTCGGCGCTGTCCAGCCCGCTCACCACGATGGTGTAGCTGCCGGCCGCGCCGGTGGCGGCCCCGGCCTTGGCGTACCGCCGGACCAGCGCGTCGGCGGTGCCGTCGGCGCCGCTGGCCATGGCACGGCGGGCGTCGGTGTCCTTGGTGGTCCACTTGTTCAGTTCCTTGCCACCGTCCACGAACACCCAGTCGGCCACCCAGCCGCCGTTGGCGCGGTACAGCTTGCCCACCAGCTGCATCGGCGGGGCGTAGCGCGAGGAGGCGCGGGCCACCGCGGCGGTGTCCTGCCGCCAGATCGCGCCCACCACGGCCTGCTCGGCGGCGCTGCCACCGGGCAGGCCCAGCTTGTAGCCGCGCTCGATGGCGCGGTTCAGCAACGGGCGGGCGGCGTTGGCCTGCTGCACGCTGACCAGACGCGGGCCGCTGCCATCGTCGATGGCCAGCCAGACCACCGGCTTGGGCCGCGGCTGCGGCCACAGCGGCAGCCCCAGCGCGGAAATCAGCCCATCCACGTCGTCCTGGCGGAATCGGGCCACCAACGTGGTGCGGAAACTGGGCGCCCCACTGGCCGAGGTGCTCTGGTCCTGCCGATAGTCATAGCTGGCCACGTAATCCTTGGCCCCGCGCAGGGCCTGGGCCACGCCCGGGCGGCCCATCACGCTGCGGTCGCCGGACAGCTTGGCCAGCACATTGCCCAGCGCGCGCGCCAACGCGCCATTGCGGTCGGCGTCGGCCTGGCTGTTGACCGGCACTTCGGCCTCATAGGCGCCCGTGGCGCTGGCCACGTCGCCTTCGGTACGCAGGCCGCTCTGGGCCATCGTGGCCACGGGCAGGCATAGCGTGAGGAGCATCATCAAAAAGAGGCTGCGGCGCATCAGGACTTCCATTGAGCGTATCCGGGGGGAATTGTTGCCCGAATAGGGCCTGCGCGCCAACGTGGCCTGTTAAAATCGCCGATTCACCCCAGCGCAGCGCCGACGCCCGTGACCAACTCCCCGTCCAACCCCTCTCCCCTGACCTACCGCGACGCCGGTGTCGACATCGACGCGGGCAATGCACTGGTCGAGCGCATCAAGCCGCTGGTCAAGCGCAGCTTCCGCCCCGAAGTGATGGGCGGGCTGGGGGGCTTCGGCGCGCTGTTCGACCTGTCCAACAAGTACCGCGAGCCGGTGCTGGTGTCGGGCACGGACGGCGTGGGCACCAAGCTGAAGCTCGCACAACAGCTGGGCCGCCATGACACCATCGGCATCGACCTGGTGGCCATGTGCGTGAACGACGTGCTGGTGCAGGGCGCCGAGCCGCTGTTCTTCCTGGACTACTTCGCCACCGGCAAGCTAGACATCGACACCGCCGCGGCGGTCGTGGGCGGCATCGCCAACGGCTGCACCGAGGCCGGCTGCGCGCTGATCGGCGGCGAAACCGCTGAAATGCCCGACATGTACGCCCCGGGCGAGTACGACCTGGCCGGTTTCACCGTGGCCGGGGTCGAGAAGAGCGAGCTGAAGGACGGCGCCAGCGTGGCCGCCGGCGACGTGCTGATCGGCATCGCCTCCTCCGGCCCGCACTCCAACGGGTACTCGCTGGTGCGCCGCATCTACGACCGCGCCGGCCAGCCGGCGGAGCTGGAGCTCGACGGCGGGGTCAAGCTGGTCGACGCGCTGATGGCCCCCACCCGGCTGTACGTCAAGCCGATCCTGGCGCTGCTGAAGGAACATGGCGCGGCCATCCACGGCATGGCCCACATCACCGGTGGCGGCCTCACCGAGAACATCATCCGCGTGGTGCCCGATGGCCTGGGCCTGGACATCCAGGCCAACGCCTGGACCCTGCCGCCGGTGTTCCAGTGGCTGCAGAAGGAAGGCGCGGTGGCCGACAGCGAGATGTGGCGCACCTTCAACTGCGGCATCGGCTTCGTGCTGATCGTGGCCGCCGACCAGGTCCAGACCGTGTCCGCTGCCGTGACCGCACAGGGCCTGGACCACTGGACCATCGGCACGGTGACCGTCGCCGACGGTGCCGAGCGCGTCAAGATCGGTTGATCGCCCCCATGGAGCCCCGCATGGATGCCCTCGCTCCACCGCCGCTGCCGCCGCGGATGCCCATGGCACCGCCGCGCGGCGGCCAGGACGACGCGGCGCAGCTGCGCCTGTTGTCGGTGCTGCACTACGTAATGGCCGGTTTCACCGCGCTGTTTTCGCTGTTCCCGGTGATCTATCTGGTGCTGGGCATCGCGGTGCTCAGCGGGGCCATGCCGGTGGACAGCAGCACGGCGTCGTCGCCGGGCGAGGTCCAGCTGATGGGCTGGGTGTTCACCGGGCTGGGTGCGGTGTTCTTCGTGGGCATGCTCGCCATGGCCGGACTGGTCGGCTACGCCGGGCGCTGCCTGGCGCGCGAGCAGCGCCACACGCTGTGCATGGTCGCCGCCGGCGTGTGCTGCATGTTCATGCCGCTGGGCACCATCCTGGGCGTTTTCACCCTGGTCACCCTGACCCGCACCTCGGTGCGTGAGCGCTTCGCGCACGGCGCCACCCCGCCCCCTTCCACGCCCTGACCTGCCGGCTGACGCGCATGAACCACCGTGGCCGCAGTGCCCGTCCGTTTTCGATGGCCAAGAAGCTCGCCCTTGCCGCCGTGCTGGCGGTGTTCGCGGCCAGCTGGATCCAACCGCTGTGGCCGCTTGAGCAGACCCTGCACAGCTCGCTGACCGTGATCGGTCTGGTGGCGCTGTGGTGGGTCGACCGCCGCTGGGGGCTGGGCAACGGCGCGTTCGCCGCGATCTGCGGCTTCATCGCCATCCACTGCATCGCCGCGCGCTGGCTGTATTCCAACGTGCCCTACGACGCGTGGCTGCAGGCCGCGCTGCACTGGTCGCCGAACGCCACCTTCGGCTGGCAGCGCAACCACTTCGACCGGCTCATCCATTTCCTGTACGGCGTCTGCTTCACCCCGGCACTGCTGCAACTGGCGCGCCATGCGTGGCCGGCGCTGCGCATCGGCCAGGCCTTCACCCTGGCGGTGATGGTGGTGATGTGCTCCAGCCTGGCCTACGAATGGCTGGAATGGGGCATTGCGCTGCTGCTGTCGCCCGAAGCGGCCGAGGCCTACAACGGCCAGCAGGGCGATATGTGGGACGCGCACGCCGACATGCTGCTGGCCACGCTGGGCAGCCTGCTGGTCTGGCCGATGGCACAGCGGAGCCCGCAGCGATGAGCGCACCGGCACGCCTGGCGGTGCTCGCGTCCGGCCGCGGCAGCAACCTGCAGGCGATCAGCGCGGCCATCGCGGCCGGCCAGCTCGACGCGCAGGTCGTGGCGGTGCTGTCGGACAAGCCCGACGCGCCCGCCCTGCAGCAGGTCGCTGCCGAACAGCGCTGGGCACGCTCGCCGAAGGACTTCGCCGACCGCGCCGCCTTCGATACCGCACTGGGCGATGCACTGGCCGGGTTCGCCCCGGACTGGGTGGTCTGCGCCGGCTACATGCGCATCCTGGGCCAGGCCTTCGTCGAGCGCTTCGACGGCCGGCTGGTCAACATCCATCCGTCGCTGCTGCCGCTGTACAAGGGCCTGCACACGCACGCCCGCGCACTGGAGGCCGGCGACGCCGCGCATGGTGCCAGCGTGCACTTCGTGGTGCCCGAACTGGATGCCGGCACCGTGCTGGCCCAGGCGCAGGTGCCGGTGCTGGCCGGCGACACCCCCGAAACACTGGCCCAGCGGGTGCTGGCGGTGGAACACCCGCTACTGATTGCCAGCCTGCAGTGGCTGGTGTCCGGCCGCGTGACTGAACGGCACGGACAGCTGGTGGTTGACGGTCACCCCCTGTTTAGCCCCTTGCGCCTAGATTTCGCCGGTAAGCTGAACAGGTGAGCGGCGCGCACACGCGCTGCTGATCCGGACGCTGGCATCCTCCCTTCTCCCCCTTTCCCGTGCCCGCATGAACATCTCCCTGTCCAAGCCAGTGCTGCTGATGGCATCCCTGCTGTGCACCGTGGCGATCGCGCAGGCGCAGGAACCGCCTGCGGCCGCGCCGGAACAGGCGGCCGCGCCGCTGCCGGTGCCGGCCATCAGCTGGGAAGCGCCGCCGCTGGAGCCGTTCACCGCCACCTACCAGGCCCTGTACAAGGGCAAGGAAGCGGGCGATGCCACCATGAAGGTGACCCACACCGGCGGCGCGCAGTGGCGGGTGGACATGCAGGTCGTAGGCCGGCGCGGCTTTGCCAGCGTGCTGGGCCTGAACCTGGAACAGAGCACCGTGTTCGAGAAGCAGGGCGAGGTCTACGTACCGATCAGCCAGGCCACCGTGCGCAAGGGCCTGTTCCTGGGCAAAAAGGTCAGTGGCACCTACAACTGGCAGGCCGGCACCGCGCAGTGGCTGGGCGACCTGAAGAAGGAACGTACCCAGCCGATTCCGCTGCAGCCCGGTGACCAGAGCGCCCTGCTGATCAACCTGGCGATCATGCGCGACGCACGTCCCGGCAGCCAGATGCACTACCGCTATGTCGACGTGGGCCGCGTGCGCCAGCACGACTACCAGGCGGCAGCCGACACCGAGAACGTGCAGGTCGGCGACCTGTCCTACAACGCGCTGCGGGTCCACCGGACCAACGGCGGCAATGACGAAACCATCCTCTGGATCGCCAACGGTGTCCCCACGCCGGTGCGCATCCTGCAACGCGAAGACGGCGAAGATCGGATTGATCTGCGCCTGATCGAATACCAAGGAGTCTGAGCAATGAACCTGATGAACCGCCCGCTGACCTGGATCGCCGCTGGCGCGCTGGCCGTGGTGAGCCTGCCGGCCATGGCGCTGGAACCGTTCAAGGCCGAGTACCTGGCCAGCTACATGGGCATGCAGGCCAACGGCACCATGACCCTGGCCAGTGAAGGCAGCAACAAGTGGCGTTACAGCCTGAACGTGAAGAACCAGCTGGCCGATCTCAGCCAGAGCACCGTGTTCGAGGAGGCCAACGGCCGCCTGCGCCCGCTCAGCAGCAACGACCGTTCGGTGCTGCTGGTGAAGAAGCGCAACGTGGATGCCACCTACAACTGGTCCAGCAACCAGGCCACCTGGACCGGTGACGTCAAGGGCGACCGCCGCGGCCCGGTCGCGCTGAAGCCCGGTGACATGGATGCGCTGCTGATCAACCTGGCGATCGCCCGCGACCTGGCGGCCGGCAAGCCGCTGACCTACCGCATGGTCGACGAAGGCCGGATCAAGCCGATGACCTACAAGGTGGTCGGGCAGGAGAAGATCAGCGTGGGCGGCAAGTCTTATGACGCCACCAAGGTGTCGCGTACCGACGGCAACAAGGAACTGATCGCCTGGGTCGTCAAGGAATTCCCGGTACCGGCCCGCCTGCTGCAGCGTGAGGGCGGCAAGGACGCGCTGGACCTGACGATCAAAGGCATGCATTAAACACGCGCGGTAGAGCCGACCGTTGGTCGGCTGCCTGCACGCGCACCGACCAACGGTCGGTACCTACCGATTGCGGCGTGCCGTCATTGCGGCGTTTCGTCATTGCCGCGTCGCAATTGCAGCATGCCGCCGCCGCGGTAGAGCCGACCGTTGGTCGGCTGCTTGCATGGGTACCGACCAACGGTCGGTACCTACCGATTACGGCATGTCGTCATTGCCGCGTCGCAATTGCAGCATGCCGCCACCGCGGTAGAGCCGACCGTTGGTCGGCTGCTTGCATCGGTACCGACCAACGGTCGGTACCTACCGATTACGGCGTGCCGTCATTACGGCGTTTCGTCATTGCCGCTTCGCAATTGCAGCATGCCGCCGCCGCGGTAGAGCCGACCGTTGGTCGGCTGCTTGCATGCGTACCGACCAACGGTCGGTACCTACCGATTACGGCGTGCCGTCATTGCGGCGTTTCGTCATTACCGCGCGTCACCAGTGCCGCATGTCGCTAGATAGAGAAAAGCCCGCTTGCGCGGGCTTTCTTCATTCTTTCTTGGCTTCGTCGCCAAACACCGTCTTGCAGTCCACGCGGATCTGCTCGCCGTTGCTGCGCCAGTAGAAGGTGCGGCAGTGCCGGTTGCCTTCCTGCTGGTTGGTCACGCCCACCGCATAGAACGCCTGCAGCACTTCGGTGCGGCTGACGGTGCCGTCGGCGTTCCAGTCCATGTCCTGCTGCTCGATCCCCTGGGTAATGGCGATGTTGGCGTACCAGGCATAGCCCAGCCACGCCAGCACCACCAGGATCAGCACCAGCAGCGCCTTGCGGCGGCGGGTGAACGAGCCGCGCAGGATCATGCGGCCACGCGCCGGATGGTCGCGCCCAGCGAAGACAGCTTCTCTTCGATGTTCTCGTAGCCACGGTCCAGGTGGTAGATGCGGTCGATGGTGGTGTCACCGTCAGCCATCAGACCCGCCAGAATCAGCGACGCCGACGCGCGCAGGTCGGTGGCCATCACCGGCGCACCGCTCAGGTGCTCGGCACCGCGCACGATCGCGGTATGGCCTTCCACCTGGATGTCCGCGCCCAGGCGCAGCAGTTCGTTGACGTGCATGAAGCGGTTTTCGAAGATCGTTTCATTGATCACGCCCACGCCGTCGGCCACGCAGTTGAGCGCCATGAACTGCGCCTGCATGTCGGTCGGGAACGCCGGGTACGGCGCGGTCGTCAGGTTGACCGCGCGCGGGCGCTTGCCTTCCATGTCCAGGGTGATGCTGTCTTCAGTGGTCTCGATCTTTGCACCGGCTTCCACCAGCTTGGACAGCACCGCGTCCATGGTGTTGGGACGGGCGCGGTTCACCGTGACCTTGCCGCCGGTCATCGCCGCGGCCACCAGGAAGGTGCCGGTTTCGATGCGGTCGGGCAGCACTTCATGACGCCCGCCGGACAGCTTCTCCACGCCTTCGATGACCAGGCGGGCGGTGCCAAGGCCTTCGATCTTCGCGCCCAGTGCGATCAGGCAGTGCGCCAGGTCGGTCACTTCCGGTTCCATCGCCGCGTTGTCCAGCACGGTGGTGCCTTCGGCGAGCACGGCGGCCATCAGCACGTTCTCGGTGCCGGTGACGCTGACCATGTCGAAGGTGAAGTGCGCGCCCTTCAGGCGCGTGGCGACATGCGCCTTGATGAAGCCGTTCTCGACGGTGATTTCCGCACCCAGCGCCTGCAGGCCCTTGATGTGCTGGTCAACCGGGCGCGAGCCGATGGCGCAGCCGCCGGGCAGCGACACTTCGGCCGCACCGAAACGGGCCAGCAGCGGGCCCAGCACCAGGATCGAGGCGCGCATGGTACGCACCAGCTCGTACGGGGCCACGTGCTGGTTCACCGGGCGCGGGTCGACCACGATCGCGCTGCCGCGCGACAGCGTGCCCTGGTCGATGGTGACCTTGGCCCCCAGTTCGCCCAGCAGCTTCACCGTGGTGACCACGTCGTGCAGGTGCGGCACGTTGGTGATTTCCACCGGCGCGTCGGCCAGCAGGGTGGCGCACAGGATGGGGAGGACGGCGTTCTTGGCGCCGGAAATGTTCACTTCACCGTGCAGCGGCTTGCCGCCGGTCACTACAATCTTGGCCATGGAATCTACTTGAATTGAGGTAGAGCCGACCGTTGGTCGGCTGATCTAATTGGTCGGCTGATCTGATCGGTCCGCGAACTAGCCCGCTTCGCCCGGGGTCACCGTCTTCAGCGCCAGCGCGTGGATCGCCCCGCCCATCAGATCGCCCAGAGTGGCATAGACCATGCGGTGGCGCGCCAGCGGCAGCTTGCCGGCAAAGGCGTCGCAGACCACGGTGGCCTCGAAGTGAACGCCATCGTCGCCCTGCACGTCCGCGCGGGCGCCGGGCAGGCCGGTTTCGATCAGATTGCGGATGGTCTCGGCGTCCAACGGGCTTTCCTAATAAAATGAGCGCTCATTCTACTCTTCCGCGTGGCGCCCGCATGGCTGTATCGCCCCTGCTCCCCCATCCGGCCGACCCTGCGGCACTGGTCGCCAGCGGCCGCCGCGTGTTCCAGATCGAGGCCGACGCCCTGGCCGCCGTGGCCGACCGGCTTGGCGATGCGTTCAGCCAGGCCTGCCAGCTGGTCCTGCACGGCAAGGGCCGGGTAGTGGCCACCGGCATGGGCAAGTCCGGCCACGTGGCCCGCAAGATCGCCGCCACCCTGGCCTCCACCGGCACCCCGGCCTTCTATGTGCATCCCGGTGAGGCCGGCCACGGCGACCTGGGCATGATCACCGAAGACGACGTGGTGCTGGCCCTGTCCTACTCGGGCGAGTCCGACGAACTGCTGATGCTGCTGCCGGTGCTCAAGCGCCAGGGCAACCGGCTGATCGCCATGACCGGCCGCCCGCAGTCCAGCCTGGCGCAGGCCGCCGACGTCCACCTGGACGTCAGCGTGCCCGCCGAGGCCTGCCCGCTGGCGCTGGCCCCCACCTCCAGCACCACCGCCTCGCTGGCCATGGGCGATGCGCTGGCCGTGGCCCTGCTCGATGCCCGCGGCTTCACCGCCGACGACTTCGCCCGCTCGCACCCGGCCGGCAGCCTGGGCCGCCGCCTGCTGCTGCACATCACCGATGTGATGCACAGCGGCGAGGAGCTGCCGCAGGTGGACGCCGACGCCAGCCTCAGCGAGGCCCTGCTGGAAATGAGCCGCAAGCGGCTGGGCATGACCGCCGTGGTGGACGCCGACCAGCGCCTGATCGGCCTGTTCACCGACGGCGACCTGCGCCGTGCGCTGGACACCGAGCTGGACGTGCGCAGCGCGAAGATCGCCGAGGTGATGACCCGCAACCCGCGCACCATCGGCGCCGACCAATTGGCCGCCGAGGCCGCCCGGCTCATGGAGACCCACAAGATCACCGGCCTGATGGTGGTGGACGGCCAGGGAAAGCTGGTCGGCGCGCTCAACATTCATGACCTGTTGCGGGCGCGGGTGGTTTAAACCACAGTTGCCTTCCTCCATTCAGCCACGACCTGCCCCCTGCCGATGCCCTATTCCCCGCTGCCCGGTTTCCCGTCCCACCTGCATGCCGTTGCCGGCCGCATCCGGCTGGCCTGTTTCGACGTGGACGGCACGCTCACCGATGGTCGGCTTTACTACGACCGTGACGGCAACGAGAGCAAGGCGTATTACGTGCAGGACGGACTTGGCCTGAAATTGCTGCAGCAACACGGCATCCACCCGGTGTTGATCACCGCGCGCAACAGCCTGTCGGCACAGAAGCGTGGCGCGGACCTCGGCATCGACACCCAGATCGCGGTGGGCGACAAGCTGGCCAGCGTACGCGCGCTGTGCGCCACCCACGGCATCGGGCTGGACCAGGTCGCCTTCATGGGCGACGACCTGCCCGACCTGGCCCCGCTGTGCGCGGTGGGCCTGGCGGTGGCACCGGCCAATGCCCATCCCTGGATTGCCGAGCGCGTGCACTGGCAGACCCGCAGCGATGGCGGCCGTGGCGCGGCGCGCGAGCTGTGCGACGTGCTGCTGGCCGCACAGGGCCACGTGGACGCGGTACTGGCGAGGTTCGGCGCATGAACTGGCGCACCGTTCTGGGCGGTCTGCTGCTGGTGGCTGCCGTGCTCAGCGGCTGGTCGCTGCTGCGCCACCGCGACAAGCCGGCCGCGCAGGCCACCGATGACGGCAGCAAGGATTACGTGCTGCACGACTTCCAGATCATCGCGCTGGATGAGCAGGGCAAGGAATCCACCACCCTGCGTGCGCCGTTGCTGGAGCGGTCGCGCAACGACGAAACGATGAGCATCACCACCCCGCTGTTCCTGCTGCCCGACCAGGACGGCAACCACTGGGAACTGCGCAGCGACACCGGCTGGGTCAGCGCCAAGGGCGACCAGCTCAAGCTTGCCGGCAACGTCAGTGGTGACAGCCCCAAGGTGGCCAACGTGCCACCCACCACCTTCCGTACCGACCACCTGGATGTGTTCCCCAAGGAAAACCGGGCCAAGACCGATGCGCTGGTGACCATGACCCGCCCGGGCATGACCCAGTCCGGCGTGGGGTTCGAGCTGGATTCCAAGAACAAGACCTACCATTTCCTGAGCCAGTCCAAGGGCCGCTACACGCCCCAACGCTGAGCCGGTGCAGCCGCAGGCGACGTCCCCTGGACCGGCGCCGCTGCACCGCCCCACCCGCCGGCCAGGCGCCTGCCTGGCCAATGCCCCCTTACCCCGTGGCCTCTTCGGCCACGCCCCCTTCTCCGGCAGGACAGACTCCCTTCATGAAGATCCTATTTGCAGCCGCCTGCGCGATCAGCCTTCTGGTCCCCACCTTCGCCGCCAGCGCGAAGTCCACCGACCGCAACCAGGACATGACCATCGACGCCGGCGCCCAGTCGGGCACCCTGATCGGCGATGGCAAGACCACCCTGTCCCAGGGCGTGGTGATCACCCAGGGCACGCTGGACCTGCGCTCGTCCGACGCCGAGATCTACATGAAGGACGGCGAGGCGGTGCGCGCGGTGTTCACCGGCAAGCAGGCCAAGCTCAAGCAGCAGCTCGATGACGGCAGCTGGATGGACGCCAGCGCCGACCGCATCGACTACGACATCAAGGGCGAAGTGCTGGTGATGACCGGCAACTACCACGTCAAGAGCGCGCGCGGCACCAACGCCGGCCAGAAGATGACCTACAACACCCGCACCGGCGAAATGAACAGCGGCGGCGACGGCACCCGCGTGCGCACCGTGATTCCGCCCAAGAACAAGACTGCGGCGCCGGCGGCTGCGCCGGCCGCCAAGACCACCGTCCCCACTGCCGGGAGCAAGAAGTAATGCTCGTCGCCAAAGGCCTGCGCAAGCGCTACAAGCAGCGCGAAGTGGTCAAGGACTTCGGTCTGACCCTGGAAGCCGGTGAAGTGGTGGGCCTGCTGGGCCCCAACGGTGCCGGCAAGACCACCTGCTTCTACATGATCGTCGGCCTGGTCGAAACCGACGCCGGCAGCATCGTGCTGGACGGCAAGGACATCACGGGCGACCCGATGTACACCCGGGCCAAGCAGGGCGTGGGTTACCTGCCGCAGGAACCATCCGTATTCCGGAAGCTGACCGTGGCCGACAACATCCGCCTGGTGCTGGAGCTGCGCGAGGACCTGGACAAGGCCGGCCGCGAGGCCGAGCTGAATTCGCTGCTGGACGAGCTGCAGATCGGCCACGTGGCCGACCAGCTGGGCGCCAGCCTGTCCGGCGGTGAACGTCGGCGCTGCGAAATCGCCCGCGCGCTGGCCGCCCGGCCGCGCCTGATCCTGCTCGATGAACCCTTCGCCGGCGTGGACCCGATCTCGGTCGGCGAGATCCAGCGCATCGTCACCCACCTCAAGCAGCGTGGCATCGGGGTGCTGATCACCGACCACAATGTGCGGGAAACCTTGGGAATCTGCGACCGCGCGTATATCCTCAACGAAGGCAGCGTACTGGCGCAGGGGGCACCAGAGGCGATTCTGGCCAACGCCGATGTCCGTCGCGTCTACCTTGGGGACACCTTCAAGCTCTGACGCCCGGCCGCTGCGGCGCCTTCCCTTCGTTCGGCACAGGCATGAAAGCACGGCTGCAGACATCGCTGGGACAACAACTGGTCATGACGCCGCAGCTGCGTCAGGCGATCAAGCTGTTGCAGATGTCCAGCGCCGAACTGGAGCTGGAAATCGCCGAGGCGGTGGAAACCAACCCCCTGCTGGACTGGGCCGAGAACGCCGAGCCCGCCCTGGAGGTGGCGCCCAGCGACGACGAGCGCCCGCCCACTCCCACCGACACCCACAGCGACGGCGAGCACCAGGCCTCGGCCAGTGAATACTGGGCCCCGGGGGAAGGCGACTGGAGCAGCGGCAACAGCGGCGGCTCGTTCGACGATGACGACAACGGCAGCGCCGCCGAGCGCGTGGCCGACACCGACAGCCTGGTCGACCACCTGCTCTGGCAGCTGCACCTGTCGCACCTGTCCACGCGCGATCGCAGCATCGGCGCCGCACTCATCGACGCGTTCGAGGACGACGGCTACCTGCGCGAGCCGCTGTCGGCCATTGCCGAGACCCTGCTGCCGGCCATTCATGCCAATGACGCCGAGATCCTCACGGTGCTGCACCAGATCCAGCGCTTCGACCCGATCGGGGTCGGCGCGCGCACCTTGGGCGAATGCCTGCGGCTGCAACTGGACGTGCTGTGCCCGGACACTCCGGGCCTGGCGCTGGCCCGGCGCATCGCCGACGGCCCACTGGAGCGGCTGCCGCGCAGCGGCGTGGCCGGGCTGGCGCACGAACTGCGGGAGCCGGTGGCCGAGGTGGAGGTGGCCGTGCAGCTGTTGCGCACACTGGACCCGCGCCCGGGCACCCAGATCGGCGAGCTGGCCCATGACAGCTACGTGGTGCCCGACTGCGTGGTCTGGCGCCAGAACGGGGTCTGGCGCGCAGCGCTGGCCAGCCATGCCGGGCCCAAGGTGGTCATCCACCGCGGCTACGAACAGATGATCCGCCGCTGTGGCGAGGCCGACGCCGGCTACCTGCGCGCGCACCTGCAGGAAGCGCGCTGGCTGCTCAAGGGCCTGGAGGCACGGGGGGAAACCCTGCTGCGGGTGATGCGCAGCCTGCTGCAGCAGCAGGCCGCGTTTCTGGAGTTCGGCGAACAGGCGCTGCGCCCGCTCACCCTGCGCGAGGTGGCGGCCGAACTGGGCCTGCACGAATCGACCATTTCCCGGGCGATCGCGCGCAAGTACGTGCGTACCCCGCGCGGCACCCTGGCACTGCGCAGCTTCTTCGCCTCGGGCATCGACACCGACAGTGGCGGCGAAGCGTCCAGCACTGCCATCCAGGCCATGATCCGGCGCCTGATCGACGACGAGAACCCGCGCAAGCCGCTTTCTGACGCCAAGCTGGCTGACCTGCTCAAGACCTCGGGAATACCGGTAGCGCGGCGCACCGTGGCGAAGTATCGTGAGGCCATGAACATTTCCGCCTCGCACGAACGGGTACGAATCGCCTGACGCACCGCGCCCGGCGGAAAGGTTCATTGGCTCATCCGAACAAAGGAGAAACCCGATGCGCATCGAGACGTTTGGCAAAGACGTAGAAGTCACCCCGGCCCTGCACGAGTACGTGGAAACCAAGCTGCAGCGCCTGGGCAAGCACTTCGACCAGCACTGCGAGGTGCGGGTCACCCTGGAGCTGCGCAAGAACGAACACCACGTCGATGCCAGTGCCAACGTCCCCGGCCAGACCCTGCACGCCGAGGCTGGCGGTCAGACCATGTATGCCGCGATCGATATCCTGGCCGACAAGCTGGACCGTCTTGTGATCAAGCACAAGGAGAAAAAACAGCAGCACGCGCCGCTGCCAGTGGGCGACAATGACGACTGACGTCCTCGTTCTTCCCCTGACATGCCCTTGACTGATCTCCTGGCGGCCGTGCGCACGCAAGTGTTGCCGGCCGCCGATCGCGACAGCGTCCTGCATGCCGCCGCCCGGCTGCTGGCCTGCCGCGAAGCCAATGCCGACCTGATCTACCAGAACCTGTGCCAGCGCGAGCAGCTGGGCAGCACGGCGATCGGCCACGGCATCGCCATTCCACACGGTCGCGCGCCGTTGCTGGAGCGCCCGCGCGGCGCCCTGCTGCGACTGGAAAGCCCGGTCGAATTCGGCGGCGACGAACCGGTGGACCTGGTGTTCGCCATTGCCGTCCCGGCCCATTACACCCATCAACACCTGATGCTGCTGTCAGAGCTGGCCGAGTTGTTTTCCGAGCCGGACATCCGCCAGGCGCTGCGCGAAGCGCGCGACGGCGAGGCACTGCGCCAGGTCATCGAATTTCCCCCGCCGGCGAGTGCCGCATGAATACCAGCATCACCGCGCGTGAGCTGTTCGAACAGCAGCGCGACCGCCTGGCCCTGCGCTGGGTGGCCGGGCAGCAGGGCGAGCGCCGCGAACTGGAAGCGGGCAACACCGTCTCGCGGCGGCCGTCACTGGCCGGCTACCTCAACGCGATCTACCCCAACAAGGTGCAGATCCTGGGCACCGAGGAGCTGTCCTGGCTGGACTCGCTGGACTCGCGCCAGCGCTGGGAGACCATCGAGCGGATCATGCATTCGCACCCGCTGGCGCTGGTGATCACCCGTAACCAGGCCTGCCCGGAAGACCTGCGTGCAGCCGCCGACGAATCGCAGACCCCGCTGTGGATCTCGCCCAAGCGCGGCCACGAACTGCTCAACCACCTGTCCTACCACCTGGCGCGCACGCTGGCGCCGCGGGTGATCCTGCATGGCGTGTTCATGGAGATCTATTCCATTGGCGTGCTGATCACCGGCGAAGCCGGCTCGGGCAAGAGCGAACTGGCCCTGGAGCTGCTCAGCCGCGGGCACCGGCTGGTGGCCGACGACGCCCCGGAATTCACCCAGATCGCCCCGGACGTGCTCGACGGCACCTGCCCGGAACTGCTGCAGGACCTGCTGGAAGTGCGCGGCCTGGGCGTGCTCAACGTGCGCGAGATGTTCGGTGACACTGCTGTAAAGAAGAACAAGTACCTTCGGCTCATCGTGCACCTGACCAAGCCCATGACCGAGCCCACCCCGCATGGTTACGAGCGCCTGACCGGCGATTCCGGCACCCGCCACGTGCTGGACCTGGACGTGCCGCTGATCACCCTGCCGGTGATGCCCGGGCGCAACCTGTCGGTGCTGACCGAAGCCGCCACCCGGCTGCACATCCTGCGCACCAAGGGCATCGATCCTGCGGCGATGTTCATCGCCCGCCACAGCAACCTGTTGGAACGCCGAACGCCATGAACACCCCCGCCTCCGCCCCGACCGCCGCCACCCTGATCATCGTCAGTGGCCTGTCTGGTTCCGGCAAGACGGTCGCACTGAAAACCTTCGAAGACCTCGATTACTACTGCTCGGACAACCTGCCGATCAACCTGCTGCCGGACTTCGTGCGCAGCCTGCTGGCCGGCCATGATGCCGATGCACCGCGCCGCCTGGCCGTGGGCATCGACGTGCGCGGGCAGAGCGACCTGAGCCAGCTCTCGCACTGGCGCGAAGATGCGCTGGCCGCCGGCCTGGACGCGCAGCTGCTGTTCTTCGATGCCACCGACGAAACCCTGCTCAAGCGCTACGCCGACACCCGTCGCCGCCACCCGCTCAGCCAGCTGGGCCTGTCGCTGCCCGAAGCGATCGCGCGCGAGCGCGAACTGACCGCCCCGCTGCGGCGCGCCGCCGACGCGGTGATCGACACCACCACTCTCAACGTGCACCAGTTGCGCCGCAAGGTGGTCACCGAGTTCGCGCTGAACCATGGCAGCAAGCTGTCGCTGCTGTTCGAATCGTTCGCCTACAAGCGCGGCGTGCCGGCCGAGGCCGACTTCGTGTTCGACGCCCGGGTGCTGCCCAACCCGCATTGGGACCCCGAACTGCGCCCGATGTCCGGGCGCGAGCGCCCGGTGCGCGAGTACCTGGACGCCCAGCCCGACGTGCAGCGCTATGCCGGCCAGCTGATCGACTTCCTGGATACCTGGCTGCCGCGGCTGGGCAACGACACCCGCAGCTATGTCACCGTGGCCTTCGGCTGCACCGGCGGCAAGCACCGCTCGGTGTACCTGGCCGAACGCATGGCCCGCCACGCCCGTGAGCAGGGCTGGCCGGAAGTGGCCACCTTCCACCGGGAACTGGATTGACGGCGTGCCTGGGCACCCGATTTGGAACACAGAAATGTCGTTGGATTGGGGGTCGTGCGCGCGGAAGCGCTTTTTTTGCGGCCCTCGGTGCCAATTGAAATGTCACCCGACCAACGGTCGGGTGCTACCCGGGATGGGCCGCGTGCGGCCTACCCCTACCCCCAATTCATGTTGACCTGTTAACGTTCGGGGATGACCTGTGGCATTCTCCTCGTAACACACCCCGGCGTCGGCACGTCCCTGTTGGATGTGGCGACCCGGCTGCTGCGGCACCTGCCGCTGAAGACCGAAGCTTTCGAAGTACCGTTCGACGCAGACCTGGACGTCCTGCTCCCACTCGCCTCGGCCGCCTTGCGCCGGGTGGACAGTGGCCAGGGCGTGCTGATCCTGACCGACCTGTACGGCGCCAGCCCCAGCAATCTGGCCGGGCAACTGGCTCGTTTGGGCACCCCGGCTCGCCGGGTTTCGGCGCTTAGCCTGCCGATGTTGTTGCGGGTGATGAATTATCCGGAACAGGGACTGGATCAACTGCCTGCCACTGCCGCGGCAGGCACTCGCAATGGAGCGATTGTCGACGATGCTTGAACGTGAACTCACCGTATCCAACCGCCTGGGCCTGCACGCCCGCGCCACTGCAAAGCTGGTGCAGGAGCTGGCCCCTTTCCGCTGCAACGTGACCATGGCCGCCAAGGGCCGTGAGATCAACGCCAAGAGCATCATGGGCGTCATGCTGCTGGCCGCCGGCCAGGGCACGCCGGTCACCGTGCGCATCGACGGCGAAGACGAAGCCGCCGCGATGGACGCCGTGGTGGGCCTGTTCGAACGGCGCTTCGACGAGGACAACTGACCATGCCGGGGCAGCCGTCGCGACCGGGATCGACCGCCGCCAGCCGGACAGCGTCCGGCGCGCTGCTGTTGACCGGGCACGGTGCCTCGCGTGGCAATGCGCTCGGCCGCGCCCGGGTGCGGCTGCCGCACGCGCTGGAAGTGGCCGAGCAGCGCATCCCCCCGGCCAAGGTGGAGGCCGAACTGCAGCGCCTGCACCAGGCTGTGGACGCGGCGCGTGCGGAAATGCACGACCTGCGCCAGCGCCTGCAGGGTGCCCTGAACAAGGAAGTCGGCGAATTCCTCGACCTGCACGCGCTGCTGCTGGACGACCCGGAGCTGCTGTTCGGGCTGGATGAGCTGATCCGCAGCGGCCCCTACAGCGCCGGGTATGCGCTGCGGGTGCAGCGCGACCGCCTGGCCAAGGTCTTCGACGGCATGGACGATGCCTACCTGAAGAGCCGCATGGACGACCTGGACCATGTGATCGGCCGCATCCATGCCTTCCTGCAGAAGCGCCCGCCGGACGTCAAAGGCATGGCCGGCGAAATACTGGTCTGCGACAACATCGCCCCCTCCGAGCTGGCCCAGCTGCAGGCGCACGGCGTGGTCGGCATCGTCACCGCCGGCGGCAGTGCGCTGTCGCACAGCGCGATCCTGGCCCGCAGCCTGCACCTGCCGCTGATCGTCAACGTCCCCAACGTGCTGCAGAAGGTCGCCGACGGCGACGTGCTGATCATGGATGGCAGCGACGGCACGGTCACCATCAACCCGCAGGCCCCGGACCTGCGCGACTACCGCGTCCGTCTGCGCGAGCACGCGCGCGAACAGCGCGAACTCGGCCGCCTGCGCACCAAGCCGACCCGCACCCGCGACAACGTCGACATCGCGCTGCTGGCCAACGCCGAATCCAGCGAAGACGTCACCCAGGCCCATGCGCTGGGCGCGCACGGGCTGGGCCTGTACCGCACCGAATTCCTGTTCCTGCAGCGCAACGAGCTGCCCGACGAACAGGAGCAGTTCGAAACCTACCGCGACGCCGCCCTCGGCATGAGCGGGCGGCCGGTGACCATCCGCACCCTGGACCTGGGCGCGGACAAGGCCGACCGCACCGGGCTGACCCTGAGCAACGAGGAAAACCCGGCGTTGGGCCTGCGCGGCGTCCGCCTGTCGCTGGCCCGGCCCAAAGTGGCCGACACCCAGTTGCGCGCGATCCTGCGCGCCTCGGCCTACGGCAAGCTGCGCATCCTGATCCCGATGGTGAGCACCCGCGAGGAAATCCTTGCGGTCCGCCGGCGCCTGGCCAAGCAGGCCGAGCTGCTGCGCGCCGAAGGCCATGAGGTGGCCGAGCACATTCCCTTCGGCGCGATGATCGAAGTGCCCGCCGCGGCGATCGCGCTGGAGAGCTTCATCGACCTGGTCGACTTCCTGTCGATCGGCACCAACGACCTGGTGCAGTACCTGCTGGCGGCCGACCGCAACAACGAAGCGGTCACCGAGCTGTACTCGCCGTTGCATCCGGCGGTGGTGCGCCTGCTGGCGCATATCCTGCGCACCGGCCAGGCCTACGACATCCCGGTGGCGGTGTGCGGCGAGATCGCCGGCGACCCGCGCATGACTCCGCTGCTGCTGGCCCTGGGCCTCACCGAGTTCAGCCTGCACCCGGGCACGCTGCTGGAAGTGCGCCGCGCGATCCGCGACAGCGACCTGTCCGTGCTGCAGGCGATGGCACCGAAGCTGATGCAGGCGCGCGACCGCCGCGGCATTGAACGCTGGATCGAAAAGGCCCGGTAGTGCCGGCCGCTGGCCGGCTCCGCATGAACCTTCGGATCGGTATGCGTGGTTGCCGGCCAGCGGCCGGCACTACCGTCGTTGAATGCGTGCGTGCTACTCGCATACGCGGCACGACCAACGGTCGTGCCCTACCCGATTGACACACAAGCACGCGATAATGACGCGCTGACCACCCCGCATGCCGCATCCTGTCCGGATCGCGGCCTTTTCTTTTCCCGCAGGAGCTGCCCATGGCCGAAGCCGTACGCCACGACAAGACGGCACGCCAGCTGCGGCTGTTGTCCGATGCACTGGACAGCGGGCGACTGGGTCCGGTGCGCCGGCTGGTCAACACGCTGGCGCCGGCCGAGATCGGCAACCTGCTGGAATCGCTGCCGCCGGGCAAGCGCGAAGTGGTGTGGGGCCTGGTCGACCCGGAAGACGATGGCGAGGTGCTGGTCCACGTCGGCGAAGAAGTGCGCGAAAGCCTGCTGGCCGACATGGACCCGGACGAAATCATCGCCGCGGTCGAAGACCTGGACATCGATGACCTGGCCGACCTGGTCGAAGACCTGCCCGACACGGTCATCGACGAAGTGCTCAAGTCGATGGACCGCGAGAACCGCGAGCGGCTCGAGCAGGTGCTGTCCTACCCCGAGGACAGCGCCGGCCGCCTGATGAACCCGGACGTGGTGACCGTGCGCGCCGACGTCAATGTGGACGTGGTGCTGCGCTACCTGCGCCTGCGTGGCGAACTGCCCGACCACACCGATCACCTGTTCGTGGTCAGCCGTCGCCACCAGTACCTGGGCCGGCTGTCGCTGGCCGCGCTGGTCACCCATGAAGACAACACCCCGATCAACCGGCTGATCGACGACGAGCAGCCGGCCATCGACGTCGGCGAAGGGGCCGAGGAAGTGGCCCGGCAGTTCTCCGATCATGACTGGGTATCCGCGCCGGTGGTGGACGACAACAACATCCTGCTCGGCCGCATCACCATCGATGACGTGGTCGACATCATCCGTTCGCAGGCCGAACACCAGGCGTTGGGCGCCGCCGGTCTGGACGAAGAGGAAGACCTGTTCTCGCCGATCAAGCGCGCCGTGCGCGGCCGCGTGGTCTGGCTGGGCATCAACCTGTGCACCGCGTTCCTGGCCGCCAGCGTGATCGGCCAGTTCGAGCTGACCCTGCAGAAAGTGGTGGCGCTGGCGGTGCTGATGCCGATCGTGGCCGGCGTCGGCGGCAATGCCGCCGTGCAGGTGCTGACCCTCATGGTGCGCGGCATCGCGCTGGGCCAGGTGGGCCCGAGCAATGCACGCATCCTGCTGTGGAAGGAATCGCGCGTGGCGCTGATCAACGGCACGCTGATCGGCACGGTGGTGGGCATCATCGCCTTCCTGTGGTTCCACAGTTTCCTGCTGTCACTGGTCATCACCCTGGCGTTGATCATCAACTTCTGCGCCGCTGCGCTGGCCGGCGTGCTGCTGCCGCTGATGCTCAAGCGCATGAACGTCGATCCGGCCGTGGCCGGCACCGTGGTGGTGACCGCCGTCACCGACGTGATGGGCTTCTTCAGCTTCCTTGGCCTGGCCACCCTGATCCTGCTGCACTGACCCTGGACCCCGCATGGCCGTGACCCTCGACAACTACTTCGTCCCCGGCTGGCGTGACGCGACGTACACCTGCGCCGCCTGCGAATGGCAGGGCAGCGCGCGCCAGATGCCGATGGAGCTGCACGAAGACGAAGCGCAGTTCGACTGCCCGCAGTGCGAAAACCCGATCCTGCTGGTAGTCCACCCCACCCTGGCCCAGGTACAGGCGGCCGCCGCCGAGGGGCATCCCGAGGCGATCGAGCAGACGGAGATCCTGGCCGCCGCGCCGCGCCCGGACTGATGCACTGCACGATGCCCCGGCGCGCCAGGGCGCCTAGACTGAAATCGTTTCCAGTCGAGGATGGGCAATGGCACGACGCACCGGGTGGCTGCTGTGGGCAATGGCGATGGTGACGCTGGCCGGGTGTGCGCCCACCCGCGAGGACGTGGGCCGGTTTGAAGCCCGCGCGGTGAAGGTGGACGGACGTACCGCGTACTACCAGGTCTTCGTGCCACGCGGCGCACGGGCGCAGGCCGATCACCTGCCGGTGGTGCTGTTCCTGCACGGTTCGGGCGAACGCGGCAACGACAACCAGGCCCAGACCGAGGCCGGGCTGGGCCCGTACCTGCGCCGCCATGCCGATACCTTCCCCGCGCTGGTGGTGCTGCCCCAGGTGCCGGGCGACGGCGAGTGGTCGGGCGACAACAACCGCGTCGCGCTGGCCGCGCTGGATGCCACCGTGGCCGAGTTCAACGCCGACCCGCAGCGCCAGTACCTCACCGGCATGTCGATGGGCGGCTACGGCAGTTGGAACATCGCGCTGGACAGCCCACAGCGCTTCGCCGCCATCGTGCCGGTCTGCGGCGCGGTACTGGCCCCGCGTGCGGTGCGCCCGACCCTGTTCGTGGAAGACGTGGCGCATGAAGCCGACCCGTACGCGGCCATCGCCCAGCGCCTGAAACACACCCCGATCTGGATGTTCCATGGCACACGCGACGACGTGGTCCCGCCGGAAGACGACCGCCGTTTGAAGGCGGCGTTCGAACAGGCCGGCGCGAAGGACGCGCGCTACACCGAGTACCCGGATGGCAACCACAATGCGTGGGATGCCACATATGCCGATGACGCGATGTGGGCGTGGTTGTGGGCGCAACGATCACCCCATCGGTAGGTACCGACCGTTGGTCGGTACCGCACACCGCGCGACGACCCCGATCCGCTTCCCCGGTAGGTACCGACCGTTGGTCGGTACCGCACACCGCGCGACGACCAACGGTCGCCGCCTACCCCGATCCGCTTTCCCGGTAGGTACCGACCGTTGGTCGGTACCGCACACCGCGCGACGACCAACGGTCGCCGCCTACCCGATCCGCTTTGCCGGTAGGTACCGACCGTTGGTCGGTACCGCACACCGCGCGACGACCAACGGTCGCCGCCTACCCCGATACGCTTTGCCGGTAGGTACCGACCGTTGGTCGGTACCGCGCACCGCGCGACGACCAACAGTCGCCGCCTACCCCGATCCGCTTTCCCGGCAGGTACCGACCGTTGGTCGGTACCGCACACCGCGCGACGACCAACGGTCGCCGCCTACCCGATCCGCTTTGCCGGTAGGTACCGACCGTTGGTCGGTACCGTTCCCCGACCCCACATCAGGCTTTCCGCCGATGTCTGCCATCCGTGGGTGCAGGGACGATGGCGGCATGAACAGTCCGCGCCTCAGGCTGGGGCGATCCTCCATCGTCGGCCAGTCCTACACGCTCACCATGGTGTGCCTGCACCGTCGTCCCTGGTTCGCTGACCCGCACAACGCGGCCATCATGATGGAGCTGTTTCCCCAGCTCGACGAACAGGGTCTGTGTTGCTCACAGGCCTGGGTGGTCATGCCCGATCACATCCATTGGCTGGTGGAGCTGCGTGCACACACGCTGGCCTACATCGCCCAACGACTCAAATCACGCAGTGCGCTACTGTTGAACCGGCTGCATGGGCGAACCGGTCCGATGTGGCAATCGGGGTACCACGACCATGCGGTGCGTTCGGATGAATCCCTGCATCGGCACGCCATGTACATCCTCGGCAATCCGATTCGAGCGGGGCTGGCGGAACAGATCGGCCAATACCCCTACGCGGGCTGCCGATGGCCGATCACCGATGGGTAGGCACCCACCGTTGGTGGGTGCGCAGGGAAACACCGCCACCGTTGATGGCGTATCGACCAACGGTCGATACCCACCCTCACGCGGCACAGTCCGCGCCTCACCCCAGCAACGTCTCCAACACCGCCATGCGCACGGCGACGCCGTTGGCGACCTGGCGCAGTACCCACGACTGCGGGCCATCGGCCACTTCGTCGGTGACTTCCACGCCGCGGTTGATCGGGCCCGGGTGCAGCACGGCGGCATCGGTGCCGGCGCGCTTGAGGCGCGCGGCATCCAGGCCGTACTGCGCGTGGTACTGCTCGATCGACGGCACCAGGCCCTCTTCCATGCGCTCACGCTGCAGGCGCAGCATCATCAGCGCATCCACGCCTTCCAGCATGGCGTCGAAATCCTGGCCAACGATGCAGCCCTTCAGGGTGTCATCGTCCGGCAGCAGCGACTGCGGGCCGCACACGCGGATTTCGCCCACGCCGAGCGTACGCAGCGCGTGCAGGTCGGTGCGGGCCACGCGCGAATGCTTCACGTCGCCGACGATCACCACCTTCATCTTGGAAAAATCGCTGCCCTTGGCCTGGCGCAGGGTCAGCATGTCCAGCAGGCCCTGGGTCGGGTGCGAGCTGCGACCGTCACCGGCATTGACCAGCGCGGTGCCCTCGCCTGCGGCCGCCGCCAGGGCCGCCACGGCGCCGTCGTCGGGGTGGCGCACCACGAAGCCGCGCACGCCCATCGCTTCCAGGTTCTTCAGCGTGTCGCAGGCGGTTTCGCCCTTGCGCGTGGACGAGGTGGACGCGTCGAAATTCAGCACGTCCGCGCCCAGCCGCTGCGCGGCCAGCTGGAACGAGCTGCGCGTGCGCGTGGAGGGTTCGAAGAACAGCGTGCATACCGCCGCGCCGCCCAGCACGTGGCGCTTGTTGCCCACCCGGCCCACTGCCGCGTCGCGGATCTGGCCGGCACGGTCGAGCAGCTGCAACAGGGTTTGACGGGGCAGACCTTCCAGGGTCAGCAGGTGGCGCAGGCGTCCATCGGAATCAAGTTGCGAAGCGGTCATGGGCGGGAGTCTGTGAGTCAGGAAACGGGGGTGGCATCGTCCGGGCACGACAACCAGCGCTCGATGATGACCGCGGCGGCCACGGCATCGAGGGTGGCGGCATCGCGGCGACGCTTGCGGCCTTCGGCACGTTCGACGGCAAACCGGCGGGCCGCTTCGACCGAGCTGGAGCGCTCGTCGACCAACACCACCGGCAGCTTGAAACGCTCCCGCAGCTGGCGGGCGAAGCCCTGCGCACGCTTGCGGTTGGGCTGGTCCTGGCCGTCCAGGGTGAGCGGGTCGCCCACCACCAGGCCGTCAGGCCGCCATTCTTTGATAAGTCGCTCTACCGCCGGCCAGTCCGGCCCGTTGCCGTGCACATCCACCACCGCGATCGCGCGGGCGTGGGTGCCGAACGAACTGCCGATGGCCACGCCGATGCGGCGCGAGCCGACGTCGAAGCCCAGCACGGTGCCATCGCGGCGGATGGTGCCGGGGGCGGCTGCAGCGGTCGGCGGTGGGGTGGGTTCAGACATGGCCGCTGTAATCGGTCAGCAGGAACAGGTCGACGCCAATGCGCGAGGCGGCGCCCTGCCAGCGCTGTTCGAACGGCGTGCTGAACAGCAGTTCGGTATCGGCCGGCACGGTCAGCCAGCTGTTTTCACCCAGCTCGCTTTCCAGCTGCCCTTCGCTCCAGCCGGCACAGCCAAGGGTGACCAGCGCGTTGCGTGGGCCTTCGCCGCGGGCCATCGCTTCGAGGATGTCGCGCGAGGTGGTCAGGTACACGCCCTCGCCCACGGCCAGGCTGGAATCCCAGCTGCGCGCATCGTCATGGATGACAAAGCCGCGCTCGGGATGCACCGGGCCGCCGTTGAGCACGATCTGGCCACGCAGGTCAGGGCTGTCGGTGGTGATTTCCATCTGCGCCAGCACGTCGCCCAGGGTGTACTCGGACGGCTGGTTGACCAGCACGCCCATGGCACCGTTGTCGTCGTGCTGACAGATCAGCGCCACGCTGCGCGCGAAGGTGGGATCGGTCAGCGACGGCAGCGCGACCAACAGGTGATGGGCGAGGGAGGTGGAGAGCTCGGACATGGGCCCATTCTACCCGCTGGGCCCGGGACACGGGCGTGAGCGCTGCTAGGATGCAGGCCTTCCAGGAAGGACCCCACCGCATGACTGCCAGCCCTGCACTCCCCACCGCCTCGCGCAGCGCCATCGTGCTGATCGCGTTGCTGCAGGGGTTGATGCTGTACGCCGCACAGGAAGCCGCCGACAGCTGGCCCTTCCACGCTCTCGGCAACCGCGTGTGCTGGTATGCCTGGGTGCTGAGCGTGCCCACCGCCGTCGCACTGACGCTGGTGCAGCTGCGTGATCGCCGCCTGTGGCTGCATGCCGGGCTGGCCTCGGTGCTGGTGCTGGCCTTGGCCAGCGGCATCGGCTGGACGCTCGGTGGCGGGGCCAAAGGCCTGGAGCAGAGTGGCGTGCTCTGGCCGTTCTCGATCAGCATGGCCATTGCGGTGTTCGTCAGTCTGCCGTGGTGGCAGTTCCGCCTGCAGCACGGCCACTGGCGCGCGTCCTACGCCGCCCTGTTCGAACACGCCTGGCAGAACGGGTTGACGCTGGCACTGGCGGTGGCCTTCACCGGCCTGACCTGGCTGCTGCTGTGGCTGTGGGCAGCGCTGTTCCAGCTGGTGGATATCGGCTTCTTCCGCACCCTGTTCCGCGAAGATGCCTTCATCGCGCTGGCCACCGGCACGCTGTTCGGCTTTGGCGTGCTGATCGGGCGAACCCAGCACCGCGCCATCCAGACGGTGCGTTCGGTGCTGTTCGCGGTGGGCCGTGGGCTGTTGCCGCTGTTGGCCTTCATTGCGCTGCTGTTCGTGCTCAGCCTGCCATTCACCGGGCTCGAGCCGCTGTGGCGCACCCGCTCGGCGGCCAGCCTGCTGATCACCCTGTCGCTGCTGCTGGTGGCGTTCGTCAACGCGGTCTACCAGCACGACAGCGAGCAGCCGCCCTACCCGGCCTGGCTGCGCCGCTTGATCGAGGCCGCCCTGCTGGCGCTGCCGGTGTACGCAGCCGTGGCGCTGTACGCGATGGGGCTGCGCATCGCCCAGTACGGGTGGACCCCGGAACGCTTCTGGGGCGCGCTGGTGGCGGTGCTGGTATGCGGCTACGCGTTGGGCTATGCGCTGGCGGTGCTGCGCCCGGGCGCGCGCTGGTTGCAGCGGCTTGAACCGGTGAACCGCTGGATGTGCTGGGCGGTGCTGGGCAGCGCGGTGCTGGCCAACTCGCCGCTGCTCGACCCGCTGCGGATCAGTGCCGGCAGCCAGCTGGCGCGCGTGCAGGCCGGTGCACCGGCGATCGACGCCGAGCAGGCCATTACCCTGCGCTTCGCCTACGGCCGCCACGGCGTGGAGGCGCTCAAGACGCTGCAGCGCGACCCGCGTTTCAGCCAGGATGCCCGCGCCGCCGGCGTGATCGCCTCCGCGCTGGCCCGCGACACGCGGTGGGGCCGGGACAACCAACTGGGCGACATCGACGATGGCATTGCCGACCTGCCCGCTCTGCAGCGCCAGCTGACCCTCGCCAAGGGCCTGCCCACCCCGGACCCGGACTGGTGGCAGGCCGTGCTGGCGCGCACGCTGGCCACCAGCGACTGCCTGGACGCGGGCCAGGACTGCGTGGTGCTGCGCCGCGACCTGGACAGCGACGGCGTGGACGAGGTGCTGCTGTGCAACCTGTCGCCGCATCGTCGCGCCTACTGCCGGGTGCATGCCCGTGACGCAGGCCGGTGGCAGGACGTCGGCATGGTGTCCTTCCCGGAAGGCGACGGCACCGGCGGGGTCGCCCGTGGCAACACCGCGTTGCGCGACGGCCAGCTGCACCTGCAGGCACCGCGCTGGCCCCGTCTGTCCATCGACGGCGGGCCGGCCCAGACCATCGACGAAACCGCCTACAAGGAATCACGCCCATGAGCGGCTACTGCCTCATCGCCCCCGGCCACCCGGTCCACGGCCATTACCACGACCACGAATACGGCTTCCCGCAGCGCGACGAGCGCGAGCTGTTCGAACGGCTGCTGCTGGAAATCAACCAGGCCGGCCTGAGTTGGGAAACCATCCTGAAGAAGCGCGAGGGCTTCCGCGCGGCCTACTCCGGCTTCGACGTGGATACCGTGGCCGCTTACGGCGAGCGCGACATCGAGCGCCTGCTCAACGATGCCGGCATCATCCGCAACCGGCTCAAGGTGCATGCAGCGGTGCACAACGCGCAGGTGATCCAGCAGCTGCGCGCCAGTCACGGCAGTTTCGCGGCGTGGCTGGACGCGCACCACCCGCAGGACAAGGCGGCGTGGGTGAAGCTGTTCAAGAAGACGTTCCGCTTCACCGGCGGCGAGATCACCGGCGAGTTCCTGATGAGCCTGGGCTACCTGCCCGGCGCGCACAGCCCGGACTGCCCGGTGTACGCGCGCCTGCAACGCCTGCGTGCCGACCCACGGTCGGCACCGACCGGCAGGTAGGCGGCCACCGTTGGTGGTCGCGTGCTTTCGTACCCACCAACGGTGGGTACCTACACCCCCATGTAACGGCCCGGGCGGTGGTTGAACATCAGCACCAGGCTGAGCACCACCGCACCGATCGCCGAATACATCACCTGCGACGGGGACAGCACGAAGAACGCCACGCACATCAGCAGCGTATCGAAGGACATCTGCACCTTGCCGGCGCTCCAGCCGCGGGTGCGCTGCAGGTACACCGCCAGGATGCCGATGCCGCCCAGGCTGGCGCGGTGGCGGATGTAGAACAGGATGCCGAGGCCGGCCAGCGCGCCGCCCACCAGGGCCGAATACAGCGGGGCGATATGCGCGAAATCGGCCCAGCGCGGCAGCAGGTCGGTGAGCGCGCCGCACGCGGTGACCGCCGCGAACGTCTTCAGGGTGAACTCCCAGCCCATCCGCCGCACGGCCACCCAGTAGAACGGCAGGTTGACCAGCACGAACACCAGGCCGAAGTTCCAGTCGAAGGCGTAGTGCGCCAGGAAGGCCAGCCCGGCCATGCCGCCGATCATCAGCCCGCCCTTGGCGAAGATGGCCAGGCCCAGCGAGGCCACCAGCGTGGCCAGGATCATGCCCTGCACGTCCTCGGCCACCGAATGGCGCAGCGCTTTTTCATCGGCGACGGTGCCGGCACTGTCCGGCGGCGGGGTCAGCGGGCCAGCGGTGACCAGGTGGCCGTCAGCGTCGTCGCACGGCGCGGGGCCATGGGAATCAAGGGACATGGGGGTGGGGGCTGTGCGTGGGGAGCGGTATTAGACACGATCAGCGTGACAGTTGCAGGTGAAATGATTCAGACAGCCATCCAGCTGCTGCCCGGGCCTGCGGCGCTCGGCGGCTCCAGCGTGAAAACCGCCTGGCCCAGGCGCTGGCGCACCACGAACACGCCCTGCTCCCACGCCGAGCGCTTGAACCAGTCGCGCTGGTCCAGCGCGGCCGGGCTGCGCATCGGGTGGCAGGCGATGAGCGCCCCGCCACGGTCCAGCACGCGTGCCTGCCAACGCTCGCCGAACCCGGCCCCCAGGCCGCGGTAGACCCGGACCCAACCGGCCCGGCCGGGCAGCGCCCGCCCCAGCCGTGCCACCTCATCCTCGCGCTGGAAGCCCTGTTCGCGCACCGCAGCGGCAGCCGCCCGCCACGGGCCGGGATCGGCCCCCACGCGGTCGATCAGCGCCAGCCCGTGCTGTTCGATCAGCGCCAGTACCGCGCGCTCGCGGGTTGCGGGGTCGCTGCCGGCGTAGGCAGCGAAATCGAACGGGTCCACGCACACCACGCTGGCCCCGGGGAAAGGCTGGTAGCGTGGTTCATCGCCGGGCGGACCGCATTGCAGAGTCAGCAGGCTGGCGCCATCGAGTACGTAGTCGCGCGGCAACGCGGCCATGAAGAGCGCGGCGACATGGTAGGCGTCCGCGCTGAAGGCAACGCCCTCCAGCACGCGCCCGGCGCGGGTGACGTCGGGGCTGGAGTTCACGCGTAGTTCGGTGAAGCGGGGCATCGCGGCGTGACTCCTGTCGGCGGCAAGGCCGCACAGCATGCCACTGTCGCGCGGGCCGCTGCGCTCAACCGGCCCGTGCAGCGGCCAGGTGATGGGCCACCAGCGCGTTGGCGTGGCCATGGCCCAGCCCATGCTCGGCTTTCAGGAAGGCCACCAGCTCCATGTGCTTGAGCCCGCCCTGCGCCACCAGCAGCGCCAGCCAGTGCCCGACCGGCTGGCCGTAGGTCTTTTCGATGGACGGGAAGTACGACGCCGGGCCTTTCAGGGTGGGGGTATCGCTCATGGCGGATGCCTCGCAGGGGTGGCGCGCCGCCGGGATGGCGGGGCTCGCTGTGTATGACGTGGCGGGGGGCGCGAAATCGACACGGGCTTTCATGCCCGCTGAACACCCCGCTGCCGCAGCATGCCAGGGCACCTCCGCACCCTCCCCTCGTCCTTTGCAGGAGTCCGCGTCATGCCCCACCTGACCACCGCCGACAACACCCGGATCTTCTACAAGGACTGGGGCCAGGGCCAGCCCATCGTGTTCCACCACGGCTGGCCGCTCACTGCCGATGACTGGGACACCCAGCTGCAGTTCTTCCTGCTGCAGGGCTACCGGGTCATCGCGCACGACCGCCGCGGCCATGGCCGGTCCTCGCAGACCAGTGGCGGCCACGAGATGGATACCTACGTGGCCGACGTCAACGCGCTGGCCGACCACCTGGACCTGCGCGATGCGGTGCACGTGGGGCATTCCACCGGTGGCGGCGAAGTGGCGCACTACGTGGCCCAGGCGAAACCTGGCCGGGTGGCCAAGGCGGTGTTGATCGGCGCGGTGCCGCCGATCATGGTGCAGAGCGAGCGCAATCCGGGCGGAACGCCGAAGGCGGTGTTCGACGGTTTCCGCCAGCAGCTGGCTGCAGGCCGCGCCACCTTCTACCGCGAGGTGCCCATTCCGTTTTACGGGTTCAACCGCGACGGTGCGCCGGTCCAGCAGGGGGTGGTCGACAACTGGTGGCGCCAGGGCATGATGGGCGCGATCAACGCGCACTACGACTGCATCAAGGCGTTCTCGGAAACCGACTTCACCGAGGATCTGAAGAAGATCGATGTGCCGGTGCTGGTGATGCATGGCGATGACGACCAGATCGTGCCCATCGCCGATTCTGCCGAGCTTGCGATCAAACTGCTCAGGCATGGCACGTTGAAGGTCTACCCGGGGTATCCGCATGGGATGTGCACCACGCATGCCGAGGTGATCAACGGGGATCTTCTGGCGTTTATTCGGGGGTGAGGGGCGTACCGACCAACGGTCGGTACCTACCCGGAGGGTTGGATGATTGGGGTGCCGACCAACGGTCGGTACCTACCGGGGGTGGTTGGGTGATCGGGGTACCGACCAACGGTCGGTACCTACCCCGGGTGGTTGGGTGATCGGGGTACCGACCAACGGTCGGTACCTACCCGGGGTGGTTGGGTGATCGGAGTACCGACCAACGGTCGGTACCTACCCGGGGTGGTTGGGTGATCGGGGTGCCGACCAACGGTCGGTACCTACCGGGGGTGGTTGGGTGATCGGGGTGCCGACCAACGATTGGTACCCACCCCGGGGTGGCGGGGTGATCGGCGTGCCGATCACCGGGCCGGTAGCGCACGACCGTTGGTCGTGCGTGCGCCTTGCAGGTATCAGCGCGCGACCAGCTTCTGTCGCGCGGCGTTGTAGCGGTCGCCGACGATGGCGATGCTGTCCAGCGCCACGCCGATCTGCTGCAGATCGTCGGTGCTGAGCTGCAGCGCGACGGCGCCGAGGTTTTCCTGCAGGCGGTGCAGTTTGGTGGTGCCCGGAATCGGCACGATCCACGGCTTGCGCGCCAGCAGCCAGGCCAGCGCAACCTGTGCAGGCGTTGCGCCCTTGGCGGCGGCAATCGCACTGATCCGATCCACCAGCACCTGGTTGGCCTGCCGCGCGTCGGCGGCGAAGCGCGGCACGCTGTTGCGGAAGTCGTCGTCGGCGAACGCGGTGTCGGCGTTGATCGCGCCGGTCAGGAAGCCCTTGCCAAGCGGACTGAACGGCACAAAGCCAATGCCCAGTTCCTCCAGCACCGGCAGCACGCTCTGCTCCGGTTCGCGCCACCACAGCGAATACTCACTCTGCAGGGCGGCCACCGGCTGCACCGCGTGCGCGCGGCGAATGGTGTCGGCACCGGCCTCGGACAGCCCGAAGTGCTTCACCTTGCCTTCGGCGATCAGGTCCTTGACCGTGCCGGCCACGTCTTCGATCGGCACGTTCGGGTCCACCCGGTGCTGGTAAAACAGGTCGATGCGGTCGGTCTGCAGCCGCTGCAGGCTGGCCTCGGCTACCGCACGGATGCGTTCGGGGCGGCTGTCCAGCCCGGCGTCGGCGTGGCCGTCCTTGAACCCGAATTTGGTGGCGATCACCACCTGGTCGCGATGCGGCGCCAATGCCTGGCCGAGCAGTTCCTCGTTGCGGAACGGACCGTACACCTCGGCAGTATCGAAGAAGGTCACACCCTGCGCCACGGCCGCGTGCAGCAGGGCGGTGGCGGTGCGGGTGTCGGTGGCCGGACCGTAGCCGAAGCTCAGGCCCATGCACCCCAGGCCAAGCGCGGAAACGCGCAGGCCGCTGTTGCCCAGTTCTCGTGTCTGCATGGTGGTGCTCCTGCCGTCGGGAACGGCATCGGTGGGGGATGCCCATCTTGAACCGCCCGAGGGCAGGAAGAGAACCGGGGTGATCGCTGGTGGTAATGAAACTGGCTCATCAATCCAGCGCTATACGTAGACCCTTCATGCCGGCAGTGCGTACGTCACCTTGCTCCCTTGGATCCTGACCCAGCCCCGCTGCTGCAGCTGCTGGACCAGACGCTCACGCTCAGCGACCGGCATTGCCCCCTGGTAAATCGCGCCGATTGCATTGAGAAGTGTCTTCGGCGAAGCCGGGCGTTTGGAGCCCTGCTTCCGAAGCGCTTCTACCACGCGTTTGATCGGTGCGACGGCCACGGCAGGCCCGCCGGTCTGTGCAGCCGCGCCGTTCTGCACCACGGCGGCAGCCTTCGCAGCTTTCTGCTCGGCAGCGCGCAGCATTGGCAGACTTTCCACCGACGGCGAGCGCGTCACCCGTAAGCCGCGTGCGCGCAGATGGTGTACCAGCGGGTCGAACCCGGTGTCCTTGGAAACGATGTGGAAATGGTCTTCCGGGCCCTTGCTGGACAGCTCGCCGATGTAGAAGGCGATATGGAAATCCAGCGCGTTGGAGCCGGCGCCGCTGCACCGCACATAACGCGCGTCAGGACCCAGTGCCTGCAGCGCTTCGGCCACCTCGATGCTGACTTTTGCCTGCGCAACCCCGACGAACACCAGCACCCTGAACGAGGCCCCGCGCAGCGCAGCCAGTGTTTTGGGTTGCACGTTCTCATAGTCGATCAGGACGTGGTTGAGCACTGCCTCCATGCCTGTCTCAGCGCTCCGTATCCGGAAGTGACAGCCCGAACAGCCCCAACAGCAGGAACCCCGCCCCGAACAGCAGCAACAGGATGTGCCACACCCCGAAGCGGTCCATGCGCTGCATGTCCACGCCTTCCTCGCGGTGGTAGCGCCGCAGCAGGCTATTGATCGGCAGGAGGGGCACGAAGGTCAACAACGACACCAGCCCCATGCCGCCCGGCAGGCGTCCGCCCAGGTTGAGCAGGAAGTACACCGCCGCCAGCAGGCCCGGCGCGAAGGCCAGTTCGCGGCGGCGGCTGACCGCGATATCACGCAGGTCGCTGAAACACAGGAACGACCACAGCGGGGCGAACAGGGCGCGCGCCCAGGGCCACTGGGTGCCGCCGGTTTCACGCTTGATCGCCCGCCAGTTCTGCCAGAACCAGTACAGCGGGTACAGCCCGAGCGTCACCAGCGACAGCGAGGCCAGTTTCAGCGTGGGCGGTGAGTAGTACGCGGCAGCGACGACATCGCGCGTGGCGATGCGGGGTGCCGGGGTAAACGGTGGTGCTGCGACCGGCAGTGTTGCCGGCGCACGGTAAGGATCGTCCACTTCCATATGCGGATCACCTGCAATGCATCTACCGGCGAGGTGCCGGCGCCCCCTGTATCCCGGGAATCCGGGACGGCGCGACTATCGCAGAGCGCCGGGGGTTTTTCCAGATCCCCCCGCCGCCCGGCGCGCCACGGCTGCCGGGGACACGGGCGCGCGGCCTGCGCGCGCCCCGCAGGCTCAACGGACCTCGGAGATCTCCACTCCGTCCAGGCCCTGCGACAGCGTGCGCGCATCGCCGCCCTGCGACAGCTTGATGCGCAGGCGCACTTCGTTCTGCGAATCGGCGTAGCGCAGCGCGTCTTCGTAGCTGATCTCACCGGCCTGGTACAGCTCGAACAGGCTCTGGTCGAAGGTGCGCATGCCCAGCTGCACCGACTCCTTCATCACTTCCTTGAGCTTGTGGATCTCGCCATCGCGGATGTAGTCCTGAACCAGCGGCGTGCCCAGCATGATCTCCATCGCCACCTTGCGCGACTTGCCATCCGGCGAGGGAATCAGCTGCTGGGCCACCACGCCCTTGAGGTTCAGCGACAGATCCATCAGCAACTGGTTGCGGCGGTCTTCCGGGAAGAAGTTGATGATGCGGTCCATCGCCTGGTTGGCGTTGTTGGCGTGCAGCGTGCACAGCACCAGGTGGCCGGTTTCGGCGAAGGCGATGGCGTGGTCCATGCCTTCGCGGGTACGCACCTCGCCGATCATGATCACGTCAGGTGCCTGGCGCAGGGTGTTCTTCAGCGCCGCTTCCCAGCTGTCGGTATCGATGCCCACTTCGCGCTGGGTGATGATGCAGCCCTCGTGCTTGTGCACGAATTCGATCGGGTCTTCGATGGTGATGATGTGCCCGGTCGAGTTGTGGTTGCGGTAGCCGATCATCGCCGCCAGCGAGGTCGATTTACCGGTACCGGTAGCGCCCACGAACAGGATGATGCCGCGCTTGGTCATCGCCAGCGTCTTGATGATCGGCGGCAGGCTCAGCTCTTCCACGGTGGGAATGCGCGTCTCGATGCGACGCAGCACCATGCCCACCTGGTTGCGCTGGTAGAAGCAGCTCACGCGGAACCGGCCGACGCCGGACAGGCCGATGGCGAAGTTGCACTCGTGGGTCTTTTCGAACTCTTCGCGCTGCGCCGGCGTCATCACGTTGAGCACCAGGTCGCGGCTCTGCTGCGGTGTCAGCGGGGTCTGGGTGATCGGCGAGATCTTGCCGTTGACCTTGATCGCCGGCGGCATGCCCGCGGTGATGAACAGGTCCGACGCCTTCTGGTGCGCCATCAGCTTGAGGAACGAGGTGAAGTCGATGGTCGTGGTGGTGGTGTTCATTGCGGTGTGCTCCGAAGATTGCCGGGAGCCGGCCAGCGGCCGGCGGTGCAGGAAGCCGGGCAGCGCCCGGCTCTACCATCATTCGAAGATGCGCTTGTCCTTGGCGTATTCCTTGGCCTGGTTGCGGGTGATCAGGCTGCGCTTGACCAGGTCCTGCAGGTGCTGGTCCAGGGTCATCATGCCCATCTGCTGGCCGGTCTGGATGGCCGAGTACATCTGCGCCACCTTGTCCTCGCGGATCAGGTTGCGGATGGCCGGGGTGCCGACCATGATTTCCCATGCAGCGGTACGCCCGCCACCGACCTTCTTCAACAGGGCCTGGGAGATCACCGCGCGCAGCGACTCGGACAGCATCGAGCGCACCATCGGCTTCTCGCCGGCGGGGAACACGTCGATGATGCGGTCGATGGTCTTGGCCGCCGAACTGGTATGCAGCGTGCCGAACACCAGATGGCCGGTTTCCGCGGCGGTCAGCGCCAGACGGATGGTTTCCAGGTCGCGCAATTCGCCGACCAGGATGATGTCCGGGTCTTCACGCAGGGCCGAGCGCAGCGCTTCGTTGAAGCCGTGCGTATCACGGTGCACTTCGCGCTGGTTGATCAGGCACTTCTGCGAGGTGTGGACGAATTCGATCGGATCCTCGACGGTGAGGATGTGGCCGTATTCGTTCTTGTTGATGTGGTCGATCATCGCCGCCAGCGTGGTCGACTTGCCCGAACCGGTCGGGCCGGTGACCAGGATCAGGCCCTGCGGCTGGTCGATCAGTTCGCGGAAGATCGGCGGCACGGCCAGGTCTTCCAGCGTCAACACTTCCGAGGGAATGGTACGGAATACCGCACCGGCACCCCGGTTCTGGTTGAACGCATTGACGCGGAAACGCGCCAGCGACGGAATCTCGAACGAGAAGTCGACCTCGAGGAATTCCTCGTAATCGCGGCGCTGCTTGTCCGACATGATGTCGTACACAAGCGCATGCACCTGCTTGTGGTCCAAGGCCGGAATGTTGATGCGACGGACATCGCCGTCCACGCGGATCATCGGCGGCAAGCCGGCCGACAGATGAAGATCCGACGCTTTGTTCTTTACGGAAAACGCCAACAGTTCGGCGATATCCATGCGCTGCTACTCCCCATGACTGCTGCGACTGGAAGGTTCTTTCCCCGGGCGGCAGTATAGCGTTCCTGATCTACCGGAAAACGCCCGTGTCCGCGCTGCCCCTGTCCACGATATTGCTGAACCTGCACAACGCGGCTGCCGCCGCCGGGCGGCCAGACCCCGTGCTGCTGGCGGTCTCCAAGACCCAGCCGGCCGAGGCGGTGGCGGCACTGGCCGCCCAGGGCCAACGTGCGTTCGGCGAAAACTACGTGCAGGAGGCCGTGGCCAAGATCGACGCACTGGCGGCGCTCGGGCTGGAATGGCACCTGATCGGCCACCTGCAGTCCAACAAGGCCGAGCTGGCCGCGCAGCACTTCGACTGGGTGCAGAGCGTGGACCGGCCCAAGCTGGTAGCGGCGTTGGCCGCACACCGGCCGGCGGCGCTGGCCCCGTTGAACGTGCTCATCCAGGTCAACATCGACGACGAGGACAGCAAGCATGGCTGCGCCCCCGAGGACGTGCCTGCGCTGGCAGCGGCCATCGACGCCGCGCCGCGCCTGCAGCTGCGCGGGCTGATGGCCATTCCCGCCCCGTGGCCCGAGGCCGAGCGCCGCCAGCAGGCGTTCGCGCGTATGCGCGCCCTGTTGGACACACTGGCTGCGGCGCATCCACAGGTGGACACGCTGTCGATGGGCATGAGCAGCGACTACCCCGAGGCCATTGCCCAAGGCGCCACCCTGGTGCGGATCGGCACCGCCCTGTTCGGCGCGCGCCCGCGCCCGGCCTGACTCCCTTTCACACGCATCACCCGGAGATTGCATGAGCGCCATCACACTTACCTTCATCGGCGGCGGCAACATGGCCCGCAGCCTGATCGCCGGGCTGGTCCGCCAGGGCGTTGCGCCCGCGCATATTCACGTGGCCGAGCCGGTGACCGCGCTGCGCGAACAGCTGACCGCCGACTTCGGCGTGAAGACCTACGCCAGCGCCACCGAAGCGGCCGCCCAGGGCGAGGTATGGGTGCTGGCGGTGAAACCGCAGGTGCTGCGCGATGTATGCGCGTCGCTCGTGCCGCTGGCCGGTGCCCGGCAACCGCTGGTGGTGTCCATCGCCGCCGGCATCACCAGCGCGCAGCTGGAACGCTGGCTGGGCGGCAGCGCGGCGGTGGTGCGGGCGATGCCCAACACCCCTGCCCTGCTCGGCGCGGGGGTGACCGGGTTGTATGCCACCGCCACGGTGAGCGATGCCCAGCGGACCCAGGCCGATACCGTGCTGGCCAGCGCCGGGCGCACCGTGTGGATCGACGACGAAGCCCGCATGGACGCGGTGACCGCGGTGTCCGGCAGTGGCCCGGCGTATGTATTCCTGCTGGCCGAAGCGATGGAAGCCGCCGCGGTAGCCCAGGGCCTGCCGGCCGAGGCGGCACGCACGCTGGTGGTGCAGACCCTGCTGGGTGCCAGCCGCATGCTCGACGAATCCGGCGACGCCCCGGCCGAACTGCGCCGCCGGGTGACCTCGCCCAACGGCACCACCCAGGCGGCGATCGAATCCTTCCAGGCCGACGGTTTCGAGGCCATCGTCGCGCGCGCGATCGACGCGGCGACCCGGCGCGGCCAGGCGCTGTCGGCCGCGAACGACTAAGCCACCGGCGGCCGGTTGAGCAGGATGCCCCGCCCCTCTCCAGGTCGGTAGAGCCACCCCACGGGTGGCTGACGGAAACCGTGATCGCACGACAGCCACCCACGGGGTGGCTCTACCGGGTCATCCGGTCCAGCAGGAAATCCACGAAGCTGGACAACTTCGGCCGCGGGCGGCGATCCGGCAGGTACACCAGGTGCAGCGGGCGCGGTTCGGGCAGGTAGTCGGCCAGCACCGGCTGCAGGCGTCCGCTGGCGATGTCATCGGCCAGCAGCACCGCCGGCTGCAGGATCAGCCCGGCCCCGGCCAACGCGGCACGACGCAGGCCATCACCGTCGTTGCACAGCAGCCGCGAATGCTCCGACCAGTCCTGCTCGGGATGCCCGCGCAGGCGCCAGCCATGGCCCCCGCGCCAGGCCACATGGGTCAGGCAATCGTGATCGCGCAGCTCGCCGGGATGCCGCGGAATGCCCTTTCGCTGCAGGTAGGCCGGCGCAGCGCAGATCTGCATCGCGTACGGCGGCAGCGGCCGCGCCACCCATTCGGCCGAGCCGATCCGCCCCATCCGTACCACCGCGTCGAACTGCTCCTCGATCAGGTCCACCCGGCGGTTGCTCAGGTCCAGCTCCACCGTTACCTGCGGGTAAGCAGCCAGGTACTGCGCCACCAGCGGGGCCAGCACGCAGCTGCCCCAGGTGACCGGCGCACTGATCCGCAGCAGCCCCTGGGGCTGGGCCTGCAGGCCGGCCACGCTGGCGTTTGCCTGCTGCACCTGTTCCAGCACACTGCGGCAGCCGGCCAGGTAGTTGCGCCCGGCATCGGTGAGGCTCTGCCGGCGCGTGTTCCGCTGCAGCAGGCGCACGCCCAGGTGCGTTTCCAGCTGCTGGATGTACTTGCCGACCATCACCGACGACACCGCCAAGTGCTCGGCGGCGGCATTGAAGCTGCCGTGTTCGACCACGGCCACGAAGGCCTGCATGCAGCGCAAGGTATCCATTGGTAACCACTGGTTTGCAATCTGCAAAGCATACGCCGGTTACCGAACCGCCGCCGCGGGCGCAGACTGGCTGCACGTCCTTTCTGGAGCCTCCCACATGAAGATTCTTCTCGTTGGTGCCAGCGGCACCCTTGGCCAGGCCGTCGCCACGACCCTGGGCACCCATCACCAGCTGATCCGCGCCGGCCGCCACGGCGGTGACGTGCAGGTAGACCTTACCGACGATGCCAGCGTGCAGGCCCTGTTCGCCCAGGTGGGCACGGTGGACGCCGTGGTGGCCACCACCGGCAAGCTGCATTTCGGCCCGCTGGGGTCCATGACCCCGGCGCAGTTCAACGTGGGTTTGCAGGACAAGCTGCTGGGCCAGGTACGGCTGGCGCTGGCGGCCCAGCACCATCTCACGGCCGGCGGCTCGATCACCCTCACCAGCGGCATCGTCAGCGCCCAGCCGATCCGCGACGGTGCCAATGCCACGGCGGTGAACGCCGCACTGGAAGGCTTCGCGCGTGGCGCCGCCTGCGAACTGCTGCCGCGCGGACTGCGCATCAACGTGGTCAGCCCGAACGTGCTCGTCGAATCGCTAGCCGACTACGGCGCCTACTTCCCCGGCTTTGAAGCGGTCACCGCCCAGCGCGCGTCGCTGGCCTACCAGCGCAGCGTGGAAGGCGTGCAGAGCGGACAGGTGTTCAACGTGTGGTGAGGTGTGACGGCGGGCGGATGATGCGTATCGACCAACGGTCGATACCTACCGGCGGCAACGACCGAACGTTGATGAAACGGCAACGACCGAACGGATGAAACGGCAACGACCGACCGAACGAAACGCCAACGACCGAACGAAACGGTAGCTACCGACCGTTGGTCGGTAGAACGGTAGTGCCGGCCGCTGGCCGGCTCCCCGCAATGCCCGCCGGGTGGTGTATCGACCAACGGTCGATACCTACCGGATGGACCGGCATCAGATGTCTCGAGCGCGCAGCATGACGTCACCCGGCCACCAGACAACCCGCATGCCCGGTAATCCCCCTCACCCCCACCGCTGCGGTCCATCGCCCTGGTCGCCCAGCGCGTCGCCCGGGTTGGCCAGCCGGCAGCGTTTCAACGACAGGCAGCCGCAGCCGATGCAGTCGGTCAGCTGGTTGCGCAGCAACAACAACTGCTCGATGCGCTGGTCCAGCTCGCTGCGCCACAACGCCGACATCCGCGCCCACTCGGCCTTGGTCGGCGTCTTGTTCTCCGGCAACGCCGCAAACGCAGTCGCCACCGCTTCCAGCGGCATGCCCACGCGCTGGGCCACGCGGATCACCGCCAGCCGGCGCAGCACATCGCGCGCGAACCGGCGCTGGTTGCCGGCGGTGCGCAGGCTGCGGATCAGCCCCTTGCGTTCATAGAAGTGCAGCGCCGACACCGCCACCCCGCTGCGTTTGGCCACTTCGCCCACACTCAGTTCCTGCGCGATCACTGCTTGACCTCAACCATGGTTCAGGTGGCATCCTGCGTGACGCGGGGATGCGCTGCAAGCACACCCTGCCCGTCCGCTGCCTGGTATCCCGCATGTCTTCCGATGTAACCGCCGCCGCCGCGGCCCCTGCCGACGTGCCAACGCCGTCGATCCTGTCGCCCCGCTACCGCGCCACCACCATCGGCATGGTCGCGCTGGTCTCGTTGTATGGCTTCGAAGCGCTGGCCGTGGCCGCCGCGATGCCCACGGTGGCCCACGAACTGGACGGCCTGCGCCTGTACGCGCTGGCCTTCGGCGGGACCCTGGCCACCAGCGTGATCGGCATGACTCTCGCCGGGCGCTGGAGCGACCGGCTGGGGCCGGCGCGGCCGCTGTGGCTGGGCCTGGGCTGCTTCATCGCCGGGCTGCTGCTGGCCGGTTTCGCGCACACCATGCCGCAACTGGTGCTGGGCCGGCTGCTGCAGGGGCTGGGAGCCGGTGCGGTCTCGGTGTCGCTGTATGTCATGGTTGGGCGCACCTTTCCCGAGGCGATGCGGCCGCGGGTGTTCGCCGCGTTCTCGGCCGGCTGGGTGGTGCCGTCGCTGATCGGACCCGGCATCAGCGGGCTGATCGTGCAGCACCTGGGCTGGCGCTGGGTATTCCTGATCGTGCCCCTGCTGGCGGTGCCGGCGGCCCTGCTGCTGCGCCCCGCCCTGCGCGACGTGGGCGCGCCGCCGCCGTCGGCACGCAACGATGACCGCGTCATCCGCTGGGCAATCGGGGCCGCCGCCGGGGCGTTGCTGTTGTACATCGGCGGCCAGCAACAGGGCTGGACCGCGCTGGCGCTGCTGGCGCTGTGCAGCTGGAAGCTGCTGCCCACCGGCACGCTGCGGTTGCGCCGGGGGCTGCCCAGTGTGATTGCGCTGCGTGGCATCGCCGCGTCGGCCTTCTTCGGCTGCGAAGCCTTCCTGCCGCTGCTGCTGCAGCGCGAACGCGGGCTAAGCCCGCTGCTGGCCGGGGTGGCGCTGAGCCTGGGCGCGCTGGGCTGGTTCAGCGGCTCGTGGCTGCAGGGCCACCAGCAGCGGGGCTGGACGCGCCAGCAGTTGCTGGTCACCGGCGCGCTGCTGATGTGCGTGGGCATCGTGGCCACGTCGCTGGCGATCCAGCCGGCCACGCCGTTGTGGTTCGCGTTGACCGGCTGGACCCTTACCGGCTTCGGCATGGGCCTGATCTACCCCAGCCTCTCGGTGCTGACCCTGTCGCTGTCGCCGCCGGCGCAGCAGGGCGCCAATACCTCGGCGCTGCAGTTGAGCGAAGCGCTGGCCGTGGCCACCACGCTGGCGATCTCCGGTTCGTTGTTTGCGCTGTTCCTGCAGGGCAACGTGATGCTGGGCTACCTGCTCACCTACGCCATCATGCTGGTGCTGGCCGTGGCCAGCGTGGTCGTCGCCCGGCGCATCTGAAAACGGCACGCGCGTAGAGCCGGGCTCTGCCCGGCTGGACCGTGGAGCCGGGCTCTGCCCGGCTGCCTTTCCCCGCGAAGGGCAGCGGGGCAGAGCCCCGCTCTACGAGCGACCGCACATTGCCGGTCGGCCCGGTTCGACGATGAATGCACATTGCCGGTCGATCCGTTCGCCGCTGAATGCATATCCCCAACCGCGCCCGCTTTCCACCGGGCGCGTTTCAGCCGGCCGGTCCCCGCTTCACGGGTGCGTGTCGCCCACTTCCTTCAGGTCTTCGCGCAGGATGCGGCGGATTTCCAGCACGGCCTGCGGGGTTTCCTGCACGCTGTGCCCGGAGATGATCACTTTCTCCGACACCGCGCCGTCCAGGTGCGCGCTCCAGTACGGCACCAGGCCATCGTCGGACTGCTGCAGCGGCACGTCGGGTTTGCGCTGGGCGATGATCGAGTGGTACTTCAGCCCCGGCATGATCGGCAACGCGCCGGCCGCCTTCACGAACGGGTCGCTGGCCTTGAGGTTGTCGATGCTGTTGGGAATCTGCAGCTTGGTCGGCTGCGCCGATTGGCTTTCCGACTGCTGCAGGGCCTGGAACACGTCATCGAACTTGCCCAGGATGGTGATCGGCAGGCGCACCAGGCGCCCGATCAGGCGTCCCACGCGGTTGCCGGCGATGTCAGTGCCCTTGTGCGGGGCGGCGATGAAGATCGCGCGTTCCACATTCGCCTCGGCGTTGAAATGCAGCAGCGGTCCGAGCTTGGCCTGCACCCGCTTGAGGCGCTCGCCCTTGAGGTCGTAGTTGGCCAGCAGGTCGTTCCACAGCACGTCACCGGAGGACGTCACCAGCAGCCGGGCCAGCACGCCGCCCATGCTGTGGCCGATGAACACCATGTCCTTGGACGCCGGGCTGCTGCCGGTCGGGTCGAAGTGCTTGAGCGTGTTGTCGAACGCCGCGTCGATCTCGAACCGGTTCAACGCAATCGGCGCGTTGGTCGGGTAATACACCTGCCACACCTGGAAGTGCCTGCGCAGCTCGGGATCGCCCATGATCTCGTTGGCCACGTTCACCCACGCCTCCGGGCTGCTGCCCAGGCCGTGCAGCATGAAGATGATGCGGCGGTTGGGGTCCCACGGCTGCATCAGGTACATGTGCGGTTCGCCGATGCCCTCGCTCAGCCCGAACAGCGTGCGCAGCGACTGCGTGGCAAACCCCGACTGCGCCAGCCACATGCCGTAGGCGGCGGTGAAGTTGCCGGCCAGCGGCACCTTCTCGCCGTGCAGGTCCACGCTTTCGGTGGACTCGGGCGAATACACATCGAACAGCACCTGGGTGGTGTCGAGCACCTGCTGCAGACTGTCGCCCTTGAAGCGCAGCAGCGCGGTGGCGTTGATCGCCGACATCTCGCTGTACTGCGGAATCTCCGCCTTGGTGCCGTCGGCGGCTGCAATCAGCTTGGGCGGGTCCATCACCACCACCAGCTCGGCACCGAAGCCATCGCGCCGGTAGGTGCTGCGCAGGCCGGCGAAGCTCACCGACGAAGCCGACACCATGCGGGTGGGAATGCTGGGCATGCGCAGTTCATCGAAGTCCGACGTCAGCGTCCAGCGCTCGCCCGCCACCGGGGCGTTGTAGTCCTCGCCCTCCAGCGCACTCTCGCGGGCGCGCTTGAACACCACCGCCGCGGTCTGCTCGGCGGCGTAGTTGTAGTAGTCGCGCACTTGGGTCTGGCGGTCTTCGAAGGCACGGTCCGACGGCGTACGTCCGCTGAAGAACAGGTAGGCATAGGCGTAACGCGCCGCTTCCAGCCATGCATCCAGCGCCGCATCGCTCATCGGATGCTTCTCGCGGTCCTTTGGCTTGGGGCTCAGCCCCAGCGCGGTTTTCACCCACAGCTCCGACAGCGCCGACAGACGCTGCTCTTCCGGCAGCACGGCAGTGTCTACCAACGTCTTCTGGCAGGTGACCACGTCCTTGGCGCACAGGTCCTCGTCCAGCCCGACCACGCTCAGGGTTTCCTGCGACGCCGCGCTGAGCTTGCCCGAGGTGAGCACGTCGCCGCGCTTGTTGGCCAGGTAGTCGGTGGGCGCAACCTGCTTCATGGTGACCATGGCGCAGCCGCTGGACAGCAGCAGCGACAACACCACCGCCAGCAACGGCAGCAAGCGGCGGGGGAACACGTGGGGCGAGGTCATGGTGCGGTTCCTTGGTGCATGCCCGGCACGCCCTGGCGGATCAACTGCGAGAACGCCGGGTCGTTGCCGGCGGCGCGGGCGCGGTCGGTGATGCGGCCGCGCGCCTTCAGCGTGGCAAAGTCCACGCCGGGGGTGAGCACGCCCAGGTCGCGTGCGTATTCGGCGAAATAGCCCGACACCAACAGCCGGTAGTCCAGCGGCAGGCCGGGAGCGATCTGCTTGGCCAGCTCGTAGACAATGGTGGTGCAGTTGCTGGTCAGGGTGTTGTAGAACGCCGGGGCGGCGTCCAGCTTGCGCGCCTCGCCCAGGTAGGACACGAACAGGCCCTTGAGCTGTTCGCGGGTCATGCCCTGCAGGCGGTACAGGTACACGTCTTCGCCCCGCACGTTGCTGCGCACGCGGATGATGTCGGTCTCTTCGGCCGCCACCAGGGTCATTTCGAATTTGCGGAAGAACCCGCCCAGCGCCGAGAACGACTCGCCGCGCTCTTTGCGGATCTCCAGCGAGAACACCAGCTGGCGACCGTCGGCGAAGCCGAAGGAGATCAGCGTGTGGGCGATCATCGGCCCCATCCAGTACGACATCACCAGGTCGGCCGAGCGCAGCTGGTCCAGGTCATAACTGCGGCGCACCCAGTGCACGTCGTGGTCGTCTTCGCTGCGCCATGTGAAGTTGCGCACGTTGTCGAGGACCACGTGGGTGCCGTCGAATTCGACCACCTTCAGCCGTTGCGCCACGTCTTCGGCCCAGACCCGGTCCTGCCGCGGGGTGAGCAGCAGCCACCAGACGCCACACAGCACCAGCGCGCCCACGTACACCGCACCCGGCCAACGCCCTGCCCGCGCACGCGCCACGCCCACCGCCGTGGTCAGCGCAAAGCCCGCCCACGCCGCGATGGCAACCCAGCGCAGCCAGCCCGGTCCGGGCAACTGATAAGCCAACAGGCCGGTCACCCACAGCGCTGCGACCAGCATCAACAGCGCCAGCCCCCATCGTCCTGCCTTCTTCACGCGTCGGTCCATCGTTGGTTCGGGGGCGCTAGTTAGCCACAACCGCGGTGTGGGTTACATGTCCGCCTGTTCAGCTTGGGCCGGCGGCATACTGGCGGCGTCCCCATTGCGCACAGGAGGCGCTTGCGATGCCCGGTATTCATTCCATCGGCGGGGTGCCGATCCAGCGCCACCACCTGGCCCGTTGCCACTGCGGCGCGGTGGTCCTGCGCCTGCACCTGCCCGACGGCGTGCTGTCGCCGCGGCGGTGCGACTGCTCGCTGTGCCGGCGCAAGGGCGCCATCGTCGGGTCGGTGAAGCTGGCCGACCTGGAGGTCATCGAAGGCGAGCACGCGCTGCGGCTCTACCAGTTCAACACGCACGTGGCCAAGCACTGGTTCTGCGGCACCTGCGGCATCTACACCCATCACCAGCGGCGCTCATCGCCGGACGAGTACGGCTACAACCTGGGCTGCCTGGACGGGATCAATCCGTATGCGCTGGGCGAGGTGCCGGTGAGCGACGGGGTCAACCACCCCGCCGACCGGCCGCCGGCTCAGTGACTGCGTCGCCGCGCCGGGGTGCCCACTTTCTGCCAGGGCGCCATGCGGGTGCGGCCCGCGCGTGCAGGCCGCTTCAGCAGCAGTCTGCGCTGGGCGGCATCGGGCAACGGCGGGGGCGTAGCGGCCTCAGGGGCCGGGCGTGCGGGCCAGAGTCGGTCAAGCAACCACATGGCATGTCTCCGTGGGGGACGGGGAGGTGTCACGTTACCGGCGCCCCGGCATAGGCCAGGTGAGGCCGGTACGACAGCCATGTGACGGCCGCGCCGCGCCGGTTACGCGGTCGGCGCGGGCCTGCCCAGCCCCCGCACCAGCACGAAGAACAGCGGCACCAGCACGATCGCCAGCAGCGTGCCCGACAGCATGCCGCCAATCACGCTCATGCCGATCTCGCGGCGGCTGACCGCACCGGCGCCGGTGGCCAGGGCCAGCGGAATGACGCCGGCGATGAACGCCAGCGACGTCATCACGATCGGCCGCAGGCGCAGGCGCGCGCCCTGCAGCGCCGCGTCCACCGCCGAACTGCCGGCGCGGTACCGGGCCTCGGCAAATTCCACGATCAGGATGGCGTTCTTGGCCGACAACCCGATCGTGGTGAGCAGGCCCACCTGGAAGTAGATGTCATTGACGAACCCGGCCGCCGTGGTAGCCAGCACGGTACCCAGCACGCCCAACGGAATCACCAGCAGCACGGCCACCGGCACCGTCCAGCTCTCGTAGAGCGCCGCCAGGCACAGGAAAATGAAGGCGATCGACGCTGCATACAGCCACAGCGTCTGGTTGCTCGACAGCTGCTCCTGGTAGGACAGCCCGCTCCATTGCAGCTCGAAACCGGGTTCGGCGGCCACCAGCGCCTGCATGCGCTGCATCGCCTCGCCGGAACTGCGTCCTTCTGCGGCGCTGCCCTGGATTTCCATTGCCGGCAGGCCGTTGAAGCGCTGCTGCAGCTGCGGGCCGCGCGCCCAGTGGCTGCTGGCGAAACTGGCGAAGGACGCCATCTGCCCGTCACTGCCGCGCACGTACCACTGGCCGATGTCGTCGGGCACGCTGCGGTAGGGCTGATCGCCCTGCAGGTAGACGCGTTTGACCCGGCCACGGTCGAGGAAGTCGTTGACGTAGGTACCGCCCCAGGCCGCGGCCAGCGTGCTGTTGATGTCGGCCTGCGCCAGCCCCAGCGCACTGGCCTGGGCGTGGTCGATGTCCAGGTGCAGTTCGGCCTTGTCGCCCAGCCCGTTCAAGCGCACCGAGCTGAGCGCGTCGTCCTGGTTGGCCGCGCCCACCACCCGCTGCTGCGCGGCCTGCAACGCAGCGCGCCCGGCGGCGCTGCTGTCCTGCAGCCACAGTTCGAAACCGCTGGACTGACCCAGCCCACGCACTGCCGGCGGGGCCAGCACGTTGACCTTGGCATCGGCCAGCCCGCGGAAATGCGCGTTGGCCCGCGCGATGATCGCCGCGGCGGTGTTGTCACCATCGCGCTCGCCCCACGGCTTGAGCGCCAGGAAGCCCTGCCCGGCATTCTGCCCGGTGCCGGCATTGTTGCGCCCCACCACCACGAACGCCGCTTCCAGGTTCTGCTTTTCGTTCTGCTGGAAGTACTGGCTGATCTGCGCGCCCAGCGCCTCGGTGCGCGCCATCGGCGTGCCTTCCGGGGTTGAAAACTGGAACATCACCTGGCCCTGGTCTTCCACCGGCAGGAAGCCGGTGGGCATGCGTGCGTACAGGGCCACCATGGCCACGATCACCAACACGTAAAACGCCATCCAGCGCTTGGGCGCGGCCACCACGCCGCCCAGCCGCCGCCGGTACCCGTCCTGGCCGCGCTCCACGCCGCGGTTGAACCACGCAAAGAAGCGGCCCGGCGGTTTCTGTGCCGCCGATGGTTTGAGCAGCGTGGCGCACAGCGCAGGCGTCAGGGTCAGCGCGACCAACGCCGACAGCGCCATCGCCGAGGCAATGGTGATCGAGAACTGCCGGTAGATGATGCCGGTGGAACCGCCGAACAACGCCATCGGCAGGAACACCGCCCCCAGCACCACGGTGATGCCAACCAGCGCGCCGGTGATCTCGCCCATGGATTTTTCGGTGGCTTCGCGCGGCGGCAGGTGTTCCTCGTGGATGATGCGCTCCACGTTCTCCACCACCACGATGGCATCGTCCACCAGCAAGCCGATCGCCAGCACCATCGCAAACAGGGTGAGCGTGTTGATGGTGAAGCCGGCCACCGCCAGCACGCCGAACGTGCCCAGCAGCACCACCGGCACGGTGATCGCCGGAATCAGCGTGGCACGCACGTTCTGCAGGAACAGGAACATCACGATCACCACCAGCACGATGGCCTCGATGAGCGTGTGGATCACTCCCTCGATGGAGACCCGCACGAACGGCGTGCTGTCGCGCGGGTAGGCCACCTGCACCCCGGGCGGGAAGCCCGGGCGCAGTTTCTCGAGGGTGGCGCGTACCGCGTCGGCGGTTTCCAGCGCGTTCGCACCGGAGGCCAGCGTCACCGAGAAGCCCGCCGCCGGGTAGCCGTTGAGGTAGCTGCTGGTCTGGTAATTCTCCGCACCGATCTCCACCCGCGCCACGTCGGCCAGGTGCACCGCCGCGCCACTGGGCAGCGTGCGCAGGATGATCGCGCGGAACTGTTCGGGGGTCTGCAACCGCGACTGCGCGGTGACCGTGGCCGTGAGGCCCTGCGTGGGCGCGGCCGGCAACGCGCCCAGTTCACCGGCGGTCACCTGCGTGTTCTGCGCTTCGATGGCGCTGCGCACATCGGCGGGCATCAGGTTGAAGGCACGCAGCTTGTGCGGGTCCAGCCAGATGCGCATGGCGTACTGCGCACCGAACACGTTGATCTCGCCCACGCCCGGAATGCGGCTGATCGGGTCCTGCACGTTACTGACCAGGAAGTCGGATACGTCCACGCGTTCCATGCGCCGGCTGGTGTCGTACAGCGACACCACCATCAACGCATCGCCCTGCGACTTGGCCACCGTCACGCCCTGCTGCTGCACTTCCTGCGGCAGCCGGTTGATGGCCTGGTTGACGCTGTTCTGCACCTGCACCTGGGCGATGTCCGGATTGGCGCGCTGGTCGAAGGTGACCGTGATGCGCGCCTGGCCCGAGGACGAACTGGTGGAGGAAAAATACAGCAGGTGGTCGATGCCCTTGATCTGCTGTTCGATCACCTGGGTAACGCTGTCTTCCACGGTCTGCGCCGAGGCGCCGGTGTAGTTGGCGGTGATGTTGACCTGCGGCGGGGCGATGTCCGGATACTGCTCCACGGGCAGCTGGGTCACTGCAATCGCGCCGAGCGCCATGATGCAGATCGCCAGCACCCAGGCGAACACCGGGCGATGGATGAAGAAGCGCGGCAGCATGCGCTCAGCCCTTCCCGGCGGGGGCGGCGGCAGGCTTCACCCGTACCGGCATGCCGTCGGCCAGGCCCTGCGCGCCGGCCACCACCACCCGTTCGCCGGCCGCGATGCCATCCAGCACCAGCCATTGGTTGCCCACCGCGCGGGCGGTGCGGAACACGCGCAACCGCGCCTTGCCATCGGCGTCCACCACCCACGCCTGCGCGTCGCCCTTGGGGCTGCGGTCCACCGCCGCCTGCGGCACCAGCAGCGCCTGCTGGCGGATGCCCTGGCCCACCTGGCCACGCACGTACATGCCCGGCAGCAGTTGGCCGGCCGGGTTGGGGAACTGCGCGCGCAGGGTGATGCTGCCGGTGGCCTGCTCGACATCGATGTCGGCAAATTCCAGCGTGCCCGGCAGCGGGTAGTCGGTGCCGTCGGACAGGCGCAGCCGCACCGGCGCGGTACTGGCCTGCACACCGCCCTCGGCAATCGCCCGGCGCAGCGCCAGGTATTCGTTGCTGGACTGGGTGATGTCCACGTTCATCGGGTCCACCTGCTGGATCCGCGCCAACGGTTCGGCCTGGCCGGAGGTGACCAGCGCGCCCGGGGTGAACAGCGCGCGGCCGATGCGGCCGGCGATCGGCGCGGTCACCGTGGCAAAGCCCAGCCGGGTACGGGCGGTATCGCGCGCGGCCTGCGCCGCCTGCACCGCCGCAGCCGCCTGCTGCCCGCTGGCGATCGCGTCGTCCACGTCCTGGCGGGCAGCCAGCTGGTCCTTGCCCAGCGCCTGCAGCCGCTGCGCGCGCAGGCGCGCGGCCACCGCCGTGGCTTCGGCGGTCTTCACGTTGGCCTGGGCCTCGTTCAGCGCGGCCTGGTACAGCGCCGGTTCGATCTGGAACAACGGTTGCCCGGCCCGCACCATCTGGCCCTGCTCGAACAGCCGCGCCACCAGCACCCCGTCCACCTGCGGGCGCACCTCCGATTCCTGCGAGGCCACCGTGCGCCCCGGCAGCTCCTGCTCCAGCGCCAGCGGCTGGGCCTGCAGGGTCAGCACGCTCACCTCCGGCGCGGCGGACGCCGCCTTGGGTGCGTCCTTGCCGCATGCCACCAGCAGGGTGGCCATGCCGACGGCGAGCCAGGGCGCGCGCCAGGCCCGGGGCGACGGCCGGCCAAAGGCCGGGGAGGAGGAATACGTGGGGATCATCGGGTGCGGGGTTCCAGGCGTGGGGGAAGCGCTGGGCGTGCCGCCACTGCAACGGCGCACGGCCCGGGGACGTCGATACCCAAGGCAGACGTCCTGTGTGGACACGCCCGGCCAGGGCCGCAGCGGGGTTCCACGGGGCCGAATATAGAAGACGCAGCAGCGTGATCCAGCGAAGAACGCATGAAACATTTTTCATTTGCAGTGGCTGCCCCCGGTTGCGACGATGCGCGGGACCCAGCCTTCAAAGTGGCCCATGCCGCGCGTACTCACCATCGAGGACGACCTTGTCACCGCCGAGGAAATCGCCACCGAACTGCGCAGCCACGGCTTCGAGGTGGACCTGGTGGCCGACGGCGACACCGGCCTGGCGATGGCGCGTCGCGGCGACTACGCGGTGATCACGCTGGACCGCATGTTGCCCGGCATCGACGGCCTGGCGCTGGTCACGGCATTGCGGCGTGACGGCATCACCACCCCGGTGCTGATGATCAGCGCGTTGTCCGACGTGGACGAACGCGTGCGCGGGTTGCGCGCGGGCGGCGACGACTACCTCACCAAACCGTTCGCCTCCGATGAAATGTCCGCGCGGGTGGAAGTGCTGATCCGCCGCCATGGCCAGGCCAGCGTCGCCGACAACGTGCTGCGCGCCGGCGACCTGGAACTGGACCTGATGACCCGCTCGGTGCGCCGCGCCGGGCAGGAGATCGCGCTGCTGCCCACCGAGTTCAAACTGCTGGAATTCCTGGTCCGCAACGCCGGCCAGGTGGTCACCCGCAGCATGCTGTTCCAGGAAGTGTGGGGCTACCACTTCGACCCTGGCACCAACCTGATCGACGTGCACATCGGGCGGGTGCGCAAGCGCATCGAACATCCCGGCCGCGAGCAGCCGATCAAGACCGTACGCGGAACCGGCTATGTCCTCGACCCACACCCCTGAGCAATGGCGCTCCTCCAGCAGCCGCCTGCTGGGCCTGTACTGCATCCTGTTCGTGGCTTGGTCGAGCATGCTGCTCGGGGTGATGTACTGGCGCATCTCCGACTATCTCAACGACCTGTCCGAATCGGGCCTGCAGCAGCGCGCGCACCTGTTCATGACCTTCGAGGGCCCGGCGCTGGATGACGCCTTGCGCGACAGCCTCCGCTACGACCTCCACCAGGTGTACGCCTACGGCCTGTTCACTGCCGCCGGCCAACCGCTGGCCGGCCCGCTGGTGGCCGTGCCGGCCGGGCTGCCCGTCGACGGCCGCTCGCATCCGGTGGACGGCTGGGTGCTGGCCACGGGCAAGCGCGATGAACCGGGCAGCGCGCTCGGCGTGGCCACCCACGACGGCCGGGTGCTGGTGTTCGTCCGCCAGAACGGCAAGCTGACCGCGGTCAACAGCATCATCCTGGACGCCCTGCTGTGGGGCGTGTCGCTCACGGTCATTCCCGGGCTGGCCGGGTGGCACATCCTGCGGCGGCGCCCGCTGAAGCGCATCCAGCAGATCGAGGCGGCCACCAACCGCATCGTCGCCGGTGATCTGGGGCAGCGCCTGCCGGTGTCGGACCGGCGCGATGAGATCGACCGCCTGTCCAGCATCGTCAACGCCATGCTCGAGCGCATCGAGCAGCTGATGACCGAGGTCAAAGGGGTGTGCGACAGCATCGCGCACGACCTGCGCACGCCGCTCACCCGGCTGCGCGCCCACCTGTACCGCACCCGGGTAGCGCTGGACGAACACGACCCGCATGCAGACCAGATCGACAAGGCGCTGCTGGAAACCGACCTGCTGATGGCGCGCTTCGCGGCGCTGCTGCGCGTGTCGGAACTGGAAAGCCACCAACGCCGCTCGGCCTTCATCGACATCGACGTGGCCGACCTGCTGCAGGAGGTGCATCAGTTCTACCTGCCCCTGGCCGAAGAGAAGCAGCAGGTACTGGCACTGGAAATCGCACCGTCGCTGGCGCCGGTGAGCGGCGACCGCGAACTGCTGTTCGAGGCACTGGCCAACCTGCTATCCAACGCGTTGCGCTTCACCCCCGAACACGGACGCATCCTGCTGCGCGCGGTGGACGAAGGCGGCGCCACCCGTATCGATGTCATCGACAACGGCCCGGGTATCGCCCCGCAGGACCGCACCCTGGTCTACCAGCGCTTCTTCCGCGGCAACGCCGCGGCCGGGCATGGCGAAGGCTTCGGGCTGGGGCTGTCGATCGTGGCGGCGATCGTCGGCCTGCATGGGTTCCGCCTGCGTACCGACGCCAGTCCGGACGGCGGTGCCTGGCTGAGCATCCGCTGCGTGGCCGACGCCCTGCACTGACGACACCCCCATCGGTTCAGTTTGAGAATCATTTGTATTCGCAATAGGCCATCCGGATAATCCGTCGCCACCTGCCTGCCCGGACCACCCCGATGCCCGCCCTGCCCCGTTCCCGCACCCTGTTGCTGTTGTCGCTGGCCACCCCCACCCTGCTGGCCTCGGCCATCGCCCAGGCCCAGGACGCCAGCGCCGCACGTACCCTGGACGCAGTGAGCGTGGTGGCCGAGCGCGCCAGCACCGCCACCAAGACCGACACCCCGCTGACCCAGACCCCGCAGGCGATCAGCGTGGTAACCCGCGAGCTGTTCACCGACCGGGGCGCGCACAACCTGCAGGAAACGCTGCGCTACAGCGCCGGTGTCACCGCCGATGCCTACGGCCTGGACACCCGCAGCGACGGCAGCACCGTGCGCGGCCTGGACCCGGTGCAGTACCTAGACGGCCTGCGCCGCAGCTACGGCTTCAACCCGATGGCACGCACCGAGGTGTATGGCCTGGAGCGGGTGGAAGTACTGCGCGGCCCGTCGTCGGTGCTGTACGGCGCCGGCGCCACCGGCGGCATCATCAACGCCATGACCAAGCGCCCCACCTTCACCGACATCGGCGGTGAGCTGGGCGTGCAACTGGGCAACTTCGACCGCAAGCAGTTCCAGGGCGACATCGGCGGCAGCCTCAACGACGCTGGCACCGTGGCCGGCCGCGTGGTCGGCCTGGTCCGCAACGCGGGCATGCAGACCGACGGCGTCGACGACGACCGCGTGTATATCGCCCCGTCGATCAGCTGGCGCGGCGAGCGCAGCACGCTCACCCTGCTGGCCAGCTACCAGCATGACGAGACCGCCTCCAGCCAGCAGTTCCTGCCGGTGGTGGCCACCCTGAACGCGCCGGCCGGCCGACCGCGCCTGGACCCGTCGACCTTCCTGGGCGACCGCGATTTCGACACGCTCGATTCGCGCGTGTACAGCCTCACCGCGTTGTTCGACCACGCCTTCAACGACACCGTCAGCCTGCGCTCCTCGGTGCGTTACCTGGACGGCAAGACCGAATTCCGCGAGCTGTACCCGGACACCTACACCAACCCGACCGACCCGTTCATCGATGCCGACAAGCGCGTGGTCAACCGCAACGCTTACGGCGTGCGCCCGGACGTGCGCGTGCTGACCAGCGACACCGCGCTGCAGTTCGACGTGGCCACCGGCGCGTTCCAGCACCTGCTGCTGGCCGGCGTGGACTACACCGACTACCGCGAGGAATCGCTGAGCCTGGATGCCACCCCGACCCCGATCGATATCTACGCACCGGTTTCCATCGGGGTGACCATCAACGGCTGGAACCGCCTGCCCAACCAGCGCACCACCCAGTTGGGCGTTTACGTGCAGGACCAGATCCGCTGGGCCGACCGCGTCTCGCTGGTGCTCGGCGCGCGCCGTGACCATGCGCGCAGCAAGACCGAAAGCCTGGCCAGCCAGACCGACAACGCCACCACCTACCGCGCCGGCCTGATCGGCGATATCGGCGCGGGCGTATCGCCGTACATCAGCTACAGCGAGTCGTTTCTGCCGGTCAACGGCCAGGACCTGTACGGCCGCGCGTTCAAGCCGATGCAGGGCCACCAGACCGAAGCGGGTGTGAAGTGGCAGCCGGCGCGCGCCGTGCTGGTCACCGCCTCGCTCTACCGCATCACCGAAACCAACCGCCAGACCAACGATCCGGACAACGTGCTCAACGTCATCCAGACCGGCGAAATCCAGTCCAAGGGCGTCGAACTGGAAGGCCAGTTCTCCTTCGCCAACGACCTCACCATCACCGCCGCCTACGCGCGCAACAAGGCCGAAGTCACCAAGAGCAACTTCGCCATGGAAGTGGACCAGCGCCTCAACGACACCCCGCAGGAGCTGAGCTCGCTGTGGATCGCCAAGGGCTTCAAGCTCGATGCCGACGCGCGCCTGCGCGTGGGCGTGGGCGGCCGCTATGTCGGCAACACCCAGTCGCTGGGCTACGGCGGTTTCATCCGCACCCCCAGCTACACGCTGGTCGACGGCCTGTTCGAAGTGCAGGTCACCGACTGGACCATGGCGCTGAACATCACCAACCTCACCGACAAGAAATACTTCGCGCCGTGCCGCAACTTCGGTGACTGCTTCACCGGCAACCCGCGCACGGTCACCGGTACGATCAGCTACCGGTTCTGATCGCCGCGGGTGCCGGCGATCGCCCCAGCAGCGCATGCACCAGCAGCGCGCTGCCGGCGGTGAGCACGGCCAGCCCGCGCAGCAGCGCCACCAGCGCCTCGCTGCTGGCCTGCTGCAGCGCCTGCGGCGGCAGGCCCGGTAGCAGTGCGGTGGCCTGCGCCAGCGACCCGGTGGCCAGGTAGGCGCCGGCCCGCGCCAGCGTGGCGGCCGGCAACCCGCTGTCCACCGCCAACCGCTGCGCCACCAGCATCGCCAGCAATGCAGTAACCGCAGCCAGCGCGATGCCCTCGCCGGCCACCCGCACCGTCCCGAAGATCCCCGCGGCCATGCCCGCGCGCTGCACCGGTACCACGCTCACCGACAAACCATCCATCAGCCCCCACGGCAGCGCGGTGCCCGCGCCGATCAGCAGCAGCGCCGGCCACCACTGCGCGGGTGGTGCGTGCAGCACCTGGCGTGACAGCGCATACAACCCCGCCGCACACACCAGCAGCCCCAGCACGCACAACCGCGCCGCGCCCACCTGTCGCGACCAGCCGGCTGCCAGCATCGGCAGCACCAGCATCGGCGCCGACAACGCCAGCATCTGCAGACCCACCCGGCTCGGCGACTGACCCTGCACCCCGAGCAGGTGCAACGGCAGGACCACCAACAACACTACATAGCCCAGGCAGGTGGCCACCGGCAGCAGCTGCACGCCCAGGAAGCGGCGCTGCGCGAACAGCGACAGATCCAGCAGCGGCGGCCGCGCACGTGCTTCCACCCGCACGAACAGCACCAGCAACAGCAGCGTGGCCAGCGCCGCGCCAATCACCTGTGGCGACCCCACCCCGTGCTCGGCCAGCACCAGCAGCATCACCGTCAGCGCGGCCAGCATCAGGCTGAAGCAGAGCATGCCGGCCACGTCCAGGCGCACCGGCGGGCCGCGGCTCTCGTCCAGGTGGCGCAAGGCCAGCGCCCAGCCGGCCAGCGCCAGCACCCCACCACTGGCAAACACCGCGCGCCAGCCCAGCGTCTGCAGCAGCAGGCCGGCCAGCAGCGGCCCCAGCGCCAGCCCCACCCCGAACATCGTGCCCATCAGCGCGAACACCCGCGTACGCGCATGGCCCTCAAAACGCTGCGCCAACGCCGCACTGCCCGACGCCAACGCGGCGGCGGCCGCCACACCCTGGACGCCACGCGCCAGGTCCAGCGCGCGCAGGTCCGCGGCCAGGCACACCGCCAACGTCGCCAGTGCGAAGCCCGCACTGCCGCACAGGAACAGCCGGCGGCGACCCCACCGGTCCGCCAGCCCCCCGGCGGCCAGCAGCAGGCTGCCGAAGCTGAGCATGAAGGCGTTGGTGACCCATGCCAGCGCGCTTGGCGCGCCCTGGAACCGGCCGGCCAGCGCCGGCACCGCCACCGCACCGGCCGAGAACGACAGCGGCAGCGCGAGCGCCACCAGACACACCGCCAGCACGCCCCAGCGCGGATCGCGGCGCAGGTCATCACGGGACAACAGATACATGGTGGTTCCAGACAGCAGGGGGAAATTGACGATACAGCGGCGTCTATCCGGTAAAAACGCCGGCGATGGCATTTGATTACGGACGTTTGTTCCGCAATCATCGCCCCCATGGATTCGCTTACCGCCCTGCTCGCCTTCGTCCGCACCGCCGAAACCGCCAGCTTCGTCGGCGCTGCCCGCAGCCTGGGCCTGTCACCCTCTACCGTGGGCAAGCGCATTGCGCGCCTGGAGCAGCAACTCGGCGTGCGCCTGTTCCAGCGCACCACGCGGCGGGTGCACCTCACCGAAGAAGGCGAGCTGCTGCTGCAGCGCTGCCGACGCGCGCTGGATGAACTGTCCGATGTGCAGGCCGACCTGGCCCAACGCCAGCAATCGCCCCGCGGCCTGCTGCGGGTGGGCCTGCCCACCATTGGCTACCGTTTCCTGCTGCCGCTGTTGCCGCTGTTCCGGCAACGCTACCCGGACGTGCAGCTGGAGCTGGACTTCAATGACCGCCTGGTCGATGTGGTCAGCGAAGGGCTGGACGTGGTGATCCGCAGCGGTGAACTGGCCGACTCCAGCCTGATGGCGCGCCGCCTGGGACCGTTCCACTTCGTGCTGTGCGCCGCGCCGGCGCACCTGCATGCGCACGGGGAACCGGCCACGCTGGCGCAGCTGGCAACGCATCCGGCGGTGCGCTTCCGCTACCCCACCACAGGCAAGCTGCAGCCGTGGTTGCTGCCCGGGCACGAGGGCGATGCCGGCGCCGCGCTGGCCACGGTGATGACCTGCAACAACATGGAGGCCCTGCTGGCCGCCGCCATGGGTGGGCTGGGCGTGGCGTGGATGCCCGACTTCCTGGCCGCCGACGCGCTGGCCGACGGCCGGCTGCGGGCGCTGCTGCCCGACCAGCCGCGGCAGCCCGGCCAGTTCTCACTGCTGTGGCCGGGCACGCGACAGCCCAGCGCGCGCCTGCGGGTGTTCATCGACTTCATGGCCGAGCACCTGTTCAACGCCGCGCCGTCGCCGCCTGCTCCGCGCCCGCGGCGCTGACCGCGCCGGCTGCATCCCGTACCATCGCCCGCACCCCCGCCAGCCCTGCGCCAGCCGAATGCAACGATCCACCCTCAAAGCCTGGTTCCTCGTGCACAAGTGGACCAGCCTGGTCTGCACCGTGTTCCTGCTGCTGTTGTGCCTGACCGGCCTGCCGCTGGTGTTCGGCGAGGAGATCGCCCATCTGGCCGAACCGCATGTGGACGCACCGGCCACCGATGCCGCCCCGCGCGATCTCGACGCACAGGTGCGCACCGCGTTGGCGCAGTATCCGGGCAACGTGCCGCTGTTCGTCGGCTGGGACCCGGACGCGCCCACCGTGTACGTCAACACCGGTACACGCGCCGACACCCCACCGCCGCAGATGCAGACTGCGCTGCTGCATGCGATCAGCGGCGAGGTACTGCCCGCTGCGCAGTTCAACGAAGGGGTGATGTACTTCCTGTACCGCCTGCACACCGACCTGTTCCTGGGCCTGCCCGGCATGCTGTTCATGGGCGCGATGGGCCTGCTGTTCGCCGTGGCCATCATCTCGGGCCTGGTGCTGTATGGCCCGTTCATGCGCAAGCAGCCATTCGGCACCCTGCGCACCGGACGCAGCCGCCGGCTGGCCTGGCTGGACCTGCACAACGTGCTCGGCATCGTCACTCTGGGCTGGGCGTTGGTAGTGGGCATCACCGGGGCGATCAACACCATCGCCAAGCCGCTCGAACAGGCCTGGCAAGGCGAACAGCTCGGCGAATTCGCCGCGCGCTACGCCGGTCAGCCACGCCCCACCACGTTGGCTTCGCTGCAGGCCGCGGTGGACACCGCGCGCGCCGCCGAACCGGGCATGCGCCCGGCCTTCGTCAGCTTCCCCGGCACCGGCTACAGCGGCAACCACCACTATGGCGTGTTCATGCAGGGCAACAGCGCTCTCACCGAGCGCCTGTACCGCCCGGTGCTGATCGACGCGCAGACCGGCGCGCTCACCGCGCAGCCGCAGCTGCCGCTCTACATGAGCGTGCTGCTGCTCAGCCAGCCGCTGCACTTCGGTGACTACGGCAAGCTGCCGTTGAAGGTGCTGTGGGCGCTGCTGGATCTGCTCACAATCGGCGTACTCATCAGCGGCCTGTACCTGTGGTTCAAGCGCGGCAACACCGACGCGCGCGTGAATGAGATCGAACGCGCCGCACGCAACGGAGCAGCCGAATGAGCCGGCCCTCCTCCACCCCGCGCAGCCCGTTCGTTGCCCCGGCCTGGATCGCCCTGGCCAGCCTGCTCGGGCTGGTGAGCGCTCTGCTCGGCGATGGCATCTTCGATGTAGTGTCGTGGGTGGTCTTTGCCGGCCTGGTGGCGCTGGCCGTGCGCGCCTGGATCAAACGCACCCGTTAGACTGTCCGGCCTGCACACCGAAAGGCCACCATGACCATCACCCACCGCAGCGTGCTCAACCACTTGGCTGGCGGCGAACTGGTGGAGGCCATCGAAGCGGACGTGAAGCGCTGTGCGCTATGGGCGCGCCTTGCCCCGGACAAGGCCGCGCGCGATCCGACCGAGATCGGCGCGGAGGTCATTCCTACCCTGATGCTGCGCTGGCAGTGCATCCTGGAGAGCGGCGACAGCATCACCACTCCGCTGTACCGCCACACGACCGCACTGGCACTGGCCATCGCACTGCACCAGCAGGGGTTCGCCTCGCCCACCCTGACCGCCCAGGCCCTCGCGGCGATCAGCGCCTTGAACGACGCGGTGGCCTTGAGCGATCACTTCCACCGCAAGAGCGCGGAGATCGCCAGCCTGTTGCAACGCGAACCGGTGATGCCGGCACGCCGCCCGGGCATGCAGAAGTCCTTCACCCAATGGCGCGCCGGTGACATCGCCTCGGTGCACGTGGACGGCCAGTACCATGCGTTCTATGTGCTGAGCGCCAACCAGGGTGCACCGGTGGTGGAGTTCTACGACTACCTCAGCCCTGTCGCGCCCACCTTGGGCGTGCTGGCCACGCTACCCGCGCGCGGCACCTCGCGCGACCCGAAGGACGCCTACCTGCATCGTCTGGCCCTGTACGGCCTGGTCCACCAACCGGATCCAGCGCACCAGTTTGTTCTGCTCGCCAGCGCCGCCGAAGGGCCGGACAACAGCCACCTGCTTCGCGCCGACTGGAAGTACACCGTCAGCGACGTGTTCCGCACCCTCCATTGGCTACGTGCGTACCGCTGAACCGCACAGCGCTACGGCCAGTGCGCGGGCTATGCTGTCGCGCCTTCCACGGACCGGACCCGTTCATGTCGATCACCCATCGCAGCATTCTCCAGCAGCTCGCCGGCGGCGATCTGGTGGATGCCATCGAACTTGACGTGAAGCACTGCGTGCGTCGCGCGCGCTCCGGTTCCGATCCTGCCGCGCTCACCCAGGCGGCCATCGGGGCGGGCATTGTCGCGACCCTGTTGACGCGCTGGCGGTGCATCCTGGACAGCGACGACACAGTCGCCACGCCACTGTACCGCCATACCACCGCGTTGGCCCTGGCCACCGCTCTACATCAACAGGGCATCCAGTCCGCCGCATTGACGGCCAACGCGCTCATCGCGATCAAGGCCCTGAACAAGGCGGTGGCCCTGAGTGATCACTTCTACCGCAAAAGCCCGGACATCGCCCGGCTGCTGCGAAGCGCACCGGTGATGCCGGCACGACGCCCCGGCCTGCAGAAATCACTCACGCGCTGGCGCGCCGGTGACGTTGTCTCGATGCAGGTGGACGACCATTACCATGCGCTGTACGTGCTGGAGATCAGCGAGGGTGCGCCGATCGTGGAGTTCTACGATTACCTGGACCGCACCCCACCCACGATGGCGCAGCTGGCAAACGTGCCCGCGCGCGGCACCTTGGGCAACCCGCAGGAGCGCTACCTGGATCGGCGTGCGCTGTACGGCCTGGTCCATCAACCGGACCCGGCCAACCAGTTCGTGCTGCTGGCCAGCGGTGCCGATGGCCCGGACACCACCCATCTGCTGCGCGGGGAAGGCCTGGAGACCATCACCGATGTGTTCCGCACGATCGAGCATCTGCGCGCCTGTCTTTAGCAACGTCGCGCCGCACGCATGCCGGCGCTGCGTCGGCGGCGGCCATGAACGGCTGCAGTGCCGATGACGGCACCGCAGCGCGCGTGCACAGCTCAAGCGCGAAGCGCGCGTCCTCACCCTTGATGGGCTGGTACACGATCTCGCCGCAGCACGGCCGTCAGCGTGGTTCCGCCACCGTCGGTGCAATCGCCGGCCATTGCCCGGCAATGTCCTCGATGCTGCCGGCACGCACCGCACGCAGGTCGCGCGGATACGCCACGCCGTCGGCCTCGGTGCTGCGCGTGGCGTGGAACTGGCCATTGCTCGCCCGCAGGATCCAGCCGCCGTCCACGCATGCACGGGACACCAGGAACGCCACGCCCGGCGCCACCGCGTCCGGGTGCAGCTCGTCCGGCTCGCCTTCCACGCCCCACATGCGGGTCTTGGCCACCGGCGACACCGCGTTGACCACGATGCCGTGCGCTGCGCCTTCGGCGGCCAGCACGTTCACGATGCCCACCGCCGCCAGCTTGGCCGCCGCATAGGCCGCCAGCCCCTTCTGCACATACTGTGGGTACAACGCACGGTCGGACGTGGTGAGCACGATGCGCCCATGGCGATTGGCCTGCATCGACGGCCACGCGGCCTCGGCCAGCCACAGCGGCGTCTTGGCAGCGAGCGTCATCATGCGGTCGAAGTGGTCGTCATCCAGCGCCTCGATCGGCTGGTACTCCACCCAACCGGCGTTGTGGATGATGAAATCCAGCCGGCCGTGGTGCTGCAGGATCGCGGCGACCAAGGCCTGGCAGTCGGCGCGATTGTCGATGTTGCCGTGTGCCGCATGCACGCCCAGCCCGCCCTCGCGCAACAGTGCGACCGTGCGGGCAATCCGCTGCGGGTCGTGGCCCGTGCCATCCAGCCCGGCGCCCACGTCGTGCATCACCACCTGTGCGCCGCGCTGGGCCAGCAGGCGGCTATAGGCCAGACCCAGCCCACTGGCCGCGCCGGTCACCAGACCCACCTGGCCGTCGAAGGAAACGTGATTCGATGTTGTCATCCGCACAGCATCGGGCAGCGACGGGGTGCGCCGCCAATACCTGTTGCGTGCCGTGGCGATACGCTGCGCGTATCGTCAGCGCTGGCGCGTGCCCGGTCCGGGCGGCCTGCGCTGAAGACGGTACGTCGTGTAGGCAATGGCCAGCCATAGCAGCAGGTAGAGCAGCAGCAGGCCGGTGCCCACCGACAGCACGTCGGCCGCCTTGGTCCGGGCCACCAGCCGCCAGGTATCCACGCCCGCGGTGCCAAGGCCAATCAGCAATACGCCCACGCCTACGAACGTGCCCAGCCACCGCACCCAGGCGTGACGGCGGACCAGCAGCAAGGGCAGCAGCACCACCAGGGTGACGGCGAGCAGCAGCAGCGTCATGCCGGTGAGCAGGCCGGTGAAATCCGACGCCAGCGCCGGCAGCGGCAGGCAGGCCAAAAGGCCCACATACAACCGAGCGAGATGCCTGCCCAGGTTCGCAGCCGCGGGATACGCACTCACCGTGCTGCCGCCTGTGTCCGCGCGAGTACGCTCACAAGGGAAGCCGGTTGGCCACGAAGTTGACCACATTGCCCATCGCCTCCGGATCCACGTTGCTCAACCCCACCAGTACATAGCCCTGCTCGGGAAGCACATAGAACACCGCGTTCGCACCGGGTGCCCCGCCTTCGTGCCCATACACACGCTCCCTGCCCTGGCCACGCACCATGAAGCCATAGCCATACCAGGCCATGGTGTTCTGCGGCGCGGTGGCTGCGGCCAATGCACGCGGAGCCAGCAGCTTTCCCGTGCGCAGTGCCTCGCCGAACTTCAGCAGGTCGCCCACGGTGCTGTAGCCGCCGCCCGCCGAGGTGCCGCGCCAGGGCAGCGACGCCGTTTCCAGCGTCCATTTCCCGTCCACCCGGGTGTACGCGTTCGCCCGTGCCGGGACCGGTGTCGACTCCGGCAGCGAACCGGTCGCGGTCATGCCCGCAACCCGGTAGACGTGGGTATCCACATAGTCGTAGTAAGACTGGCCCGACACCGCCTCGATCACCGAGCCCAGCAGAATGTAGGCGTAGTTCGCGTACTGGTCCTTGCTGCCCGGCGGGAAGGCCAGCGGCTCGTCAGCGAACACCGCCCAATAATCGTGCAGGGTGCGCAGCGCAGCGGCATTGCTGCTGGCCTTCTCGCCGAAAATGTCGCCGAGCCCACTGGTGTGGTTCAGCAGCTGGCGCAGCGTGACTGCATCGGCCACCGTACGGTTCGGGTAGTTGGGCAGGTGTTTGCCCAGGGAATCATCGAGGGTCAGCTTGCCCGCTTGCTCAAGCTGCAGGATCGCCACGGCAGTGAACATCTTGTTCAACGAGGCCAGGCGGAACCGCGTGTCGGGGGAGACGGCCAGCGCACGCTGGCGGTCGGCCAGGCCACCCTGCCACTGCATGCGCACGGCGCCGTTCCTGGCGACCAGGAAGGCACCGGCCACCTCGTCCGACGCCAGCAATGCGTCGAGCCGGGTCGTCGCCTCGGCCAGGAGGGCGGCTTCGGGCACACGCTTGGGCGCGAACCGGGGCGGCGTTTCGGCGCCTTCGAACTGGAGCGTGGTCGCGCCTGATGTGGGGTCGACGGTCGCGGTGACGAGCATCGCGCGGTCATTCACCGTTGGCAGCACCAGTACCTGCGCCGTGCCTGGCTTGCCCGGCCTGGCTTCGAGGATCTGCAAGGCGCCGGTGTCCTTGCGGAACTCCAGGTCGGCCTGGCTATTGGAGCGCATGCTGTACGTCTCGCGCACCGCGCGCAGGGCGTCGCCATCGGCGTTGTTGAAGGCGGTCAGCCACGCCGTGAGGGCTTGTTGGGCCGTGTCCTGTTTCGCCACCGGCGGCTTGGCATCGGACGCCAGTGAGACCAGCAGCAGGGCTGCAATTCCGACAATGATCAACCGCCGCATGCATTCCACCTCGTCCGTTTGGAGAATGTCCAACGCGCCGGGGCAGGTGCGTGGCCGGGACACTATCGGATAGATCGCGGCCGGTTTCAACGGCGGCGCAGGACGTGGCAGCACGGTTTCGGCATGCACGTCCCTACCGCCGATTCTGATTGGAACGCGCATGAAGCGGCTGATCGCGACACGCGCTGACAGTGACGGATCGTCATGCCGCCGTGCAGCCCACACACTTTCTAGCTGCCAAGCGTGCAGTGCGGCACAGGCGCCGCCGACGGAGCGTCACGCTTCGCGCACGCCGTGCAGTTTCCCTACATCGAAGCGCCTTGAGCAGGCGTAACACCGGGATACCGGATGCAGCGACGCATCCAACTTCCAGGAGCAATACATGAAGCTCACTCCGTTGGCTTTGGCGGTCGCGCTGTTCGCATTGCCTGCCTATGCGCAGGATGAAGAAGGCTGTCCCACCGATGCGGAGATGGTCGCCAGCATGACGCTGGACGAGCTCCGGCAGTACGAGCACAGCCTGCAGAATCCGGAGATGTCCTTCGAGGAGGCGTGCAAGGATGCGACCGACAAGGATGAGGAAGAAGCGACTGGTTCGCGGAAGCACTACTGCGTGAAGCGGACCGCGGTGTACAGCTCCCGCAACCCTGACACTGGAATCAACGAGACCGCGAACGTAACCATGTACGACTATGTTTCCGTCCCAGACAACCGAAATGCATGGAATCATCGCGTTCGCGTAGTTTTCGATGCCGTCGAAGGAAACGCGATGGCGGGCCTCGTGGTGGCACCGGATGTGTACTGCGGCAGTTGCACCGAAAAGCAGCAGTTCCAACCTCAGACCCTAGCCGGTCCTGGGTCCTATGACTTCACTGCAGCACTTGGCTTCGATAGCGAAAACGGAAAAACCAGTCAGAACACCCAACTTGTGCTAACGCGATTCAACGTCGACGAAACTCCCATACAGATGGTGGCGCCGCAGCTACGGTGCGATAAGTTGTCGCGAAGTGGAAGCTCGGGATGCCGATTCACGGATTACCCTGCGGTGTTCGACGTGAGCCTGAGCGATTCAGAGACCGACGAATCTGCTACGCATATCCAAGTCGCTCAATCGACACTTCCGATGGCCATAGGAAGGTGGCATGAGAACCCCGGTGTGCGGGGAACGCCGTTGACACGCACGCAGAATAAAACGCTGAATGATGCAAATCGCAATGCCTCAGGGAAGCTGTGTGAAGCCAGATTCCCGGGCGGTGCAGCAGCCGGGCTCAACTGTGACGAGTACCCATTCGCGTCGACAAACCAAGGAGCTTCGGTTGTCCCTGAAACTTCAATGTCCGTCAAGTACATTCTAGGTGCGGACAACCAGAAAGTTGGCAGGCGACTCGGCACGTTCCTTTGCCTTACTGCGCGCGTACTTGAAGGAGAGGATTTCTGGGTGAAAGTAGTTGAATAGCCCGGAAGGGCGACAGTTGGAATTTGAAGAACAAAAGATCCGTGTCCACCGTTGCATCAACAAGGAGCACCAATCGCGTGGACCACCAAATGTGGACCGAGCTACTTCACGAGCTCAACGAGGTCTGTCTTGCTGAGCTGGACGTTCTTCATGGATACCCTTCATTGGAAGTTAGGATGGGACCTTTCATTCGGAAGCATCCTCACCACCCAATGGCAGCCCTTGCAGCGTCCATCATTGCCGGCGAAGCGCGCTGGCTTGGCATGCCACCTGCCACAGAAGAGCAGATCCAGGAAGCCGAGCAACGTCTCGGCCTTGCGCTACCTTCGAGCTATAAGTCATTTCTTCGTGTGGCGAATGGTTTCTTCGTTCCCGGCGCGATCATAAATACTCTTCTGCCGGTGGATCTCATTACCCACTTTGGAGAACATCACTCAGATCAGGCCGCTCTTTGGCGTGAGGTACTCGATGACCAGACAGGCGAGATGGCAGACGACGTATGGAGTCGACTGGAGGGAACCATCCAACTGTCTGGACCGCCCCATCATCAACCCGAGTTCATCCTGCTGGATCCACACGTTAAAAACGCCGAAGGCGAGTTGGAGATCGTGGAACTCGGTCACGAGATGCCCGAGTATGCCAACAGCTTTCATGAGGTGATGGAGCGGGCGATCTACATAGCGCGATATGTAATTACCCTCTATTCGAAGAACAGCTAACGCCGGGATGGGATGACGGGGCGCCAACCCACCCGTCATCTGCCGACGCATGATCCGGTGCTACAACCGCACAGGCTCCACAACCACCGCCGTGCCATAACACAGCACCTCGGTAAGACCGGTCATCACATCGGTAGCGTCATAGCGCATCGCGATGATCGCGTTCGCCCCCAGCATCCGCGCGTGCTTGGCCATGTCGCGGTAGGTCTCTTCCCGGGCCTGTTCGCACAGTTCGGTGTAGATGGTGATGTTGCCACCAAAGATCGTCTGCAATCCGCCCAGAAAATTGCCCACGATGGAACGCGAGCGCACCGTGATGCCGCGCACCACGCCCAGACTGCGCACAACGCGGAAGCCGGGCAATTCCATTGCCGTGGTGACCATCGAATCGTCCAGCCGCAGTGCGGGCGGACTCCGAGGTCCGCTGTTGTAAGGATCTGCCATTGTTGTCTCCACTGAGAATGAGGATCAGGGGTACTGGGGTGTGGTCCGGCGTGGCGGGGTCTTCCAGAACAGCCACAGGAGCGCAAGCACGCACAGCCACAACAGCGCGCAGCCCAGGATGATGACCAGTCTGAAGCCGAACTCGTTGTGCCCCACGCTGGGCCAGAATCGCCACGTGTCCACGCAGGCGATGTACACGCCACCGAGCAGCACAGGCACGCCACACAGTATGCCGAGTGCGCGCGCCCAGCCGTGGCGGCGGAAGATGAGCAGCACCGCCAGCACCAGCGTTGCCACAAGCAGCAACGGCAATCCGACGAACACCGTCAGCATGCCCGGGAAGTCAGACGCCATCGCGGGCATGGGTGCCAGCGCGAGCCCCAACCCCAGCGAACGCGCGGATGTGCCAGCGCCCCGTTGCCCCCCGATGTTCATCCTTGCCCCCAGGCATGTTCGCGGCGTCGCGCCCATTTGAGCATGTCGCACGGCCACGGTGCATCCCTGCCCTCATCGGATCGGGCGCGTGGTCACCAGTCCGTTGCCGGCCGCCCATTGGTGGATGTCGTCACGGCGGATGGCCGCCGCCATCAGTCCGGGGAAGGCATCGGGCGTGCACGCGAATGACGGCACCCCAAGCGCGGCTAGCTGACCCGCCAGATGCTGGTCGTAGGCAGGCGTCCCTTCGTCGCTGAGCGCAAGGAGCACGATGAACTGCACGCCCGCCTCCACCAGTTCCAAGGCGCGCGCCAGCAGCTTCTTCTCCACGCCGCCCTCGTACAGGTCCGAGATCAGCACCAGGATGGCACTGTGTGGCTCGCGGATCTGGGCCTGGCAGTAGGTGACCGCGCGGTGGATGTCCGTGCCACCGCCGAGCTGCACACCAAACAGCAGATCCACCGGGTCATCCAGCTTCTCGCTCATGTCCACCACCTCGGTGTCAAACACCACCAGCTTGGTAGACACCGCCGGCAGGGACGCCATCACTGCGCCGAAGATGCTGGAGTAGACCACCGATGCAGCCATTGAACCGCTCTGGTCGATGCACAGCAGCACCTCGCGCTGCGGTTTGCGTGCCTTGCGCCCGTAGCCGATCAACGTCTCGGGTACCACGGTGCGCAGCGCCGGTTGCCAGTGGCGCAGGTTGGCGCGGATGGTTCGGTTCCAGTCGATCTCCGCATGGCGCGGGCGACGGTTGCGGCGCGCGCGATCCAGCGCCCCGCTCACCGCCGAGCGCATCGGCTCTTCCAGCCGGCGCAGCAGGTCGTTGACCACGCTGCGTACCACCAGGCGCGCGGTCTCCTTGGTCTCGGCCGGGATGACCCCGGACAACGCCACCAGGTTGGCCACCATGTGCACGTCCGGCTGGATGTTCTCCAGCATTTCCTTTTCCAGCAGCATCTGGCGCAGCTCGAGCCGCTGCAGCGCGTCACGCTGCATGACCTGCACCACCGACGCCGGGAAGTAGCGGCGGATGTCACCCAGCCAGCGCGCCACGTTCGGGGCCGAACCGCCCCGCCCGCCACGGCGGGCCAGGCCGTTGGGACCGTGCGGCTCGTAAAGCGCGCCCAAGGCCGCGTCCACGCCCTGCAGGGTGCCGCGCAGGGCGCCACAGCTGGCGCTGCTTTCCTGGCCCAGGATCAGCCGCCAGCGCTCGGCACGGGTGGTCGGAACCGCCGGGGCGGCCGGATCGGTGAGCTCGCTCATGCATCCACTCCAAACAGTTCGCGCAGCATCGGCAGCGCGCGCTCGGCGCGCGTGATGTTCCAGGTGGATGCGACGACCGCTGCCGGGGCGGCCCCCACGCCGCGCTTCACGCGTTCGCCAAGGTCGCGCCGTTCGGCCGCTTCGAACTCGGCAAACGTGCGCCTCACCAGCGGCAGCACCTGCACCAGATGCTCATCGGTCAGCCCACAGACCCACGCGTCGATCAGGTGCCACACCGCATCATCGTGCAGCAGCACCGTCGCGTTGCGGTTGAGGAAGCCATCCAGCCAGTGCGCCGCCGGCAACGGCTCGGCACCTGCCGACAACGCCCGCTGCAGCTGCAGGTTCACCTGCGTGCCATCCAGGTGGCCCGCATCGAGCAGCAGTCGCGTCCCCGCGCCAGCCACCAGCGCACTGGTGGTGGTCGACAACGCAACATTGGCCAGGCTGCGCCGCCAGGCCTGCTGGCCCGCCTCGTCGCCGCGCAGGACGATCGCACGGTCGGCGGCCAACAGGGTCTCGCGCGCCTGCTCGGCGCGGCCGTCATCCAGATCACACAGGGCGATCGTCAGGCCGATGCAGGCCCGCTGCAGCATGCCGTCGAAGAGATGGGCCACCTGCTCGCCTTCGGTACGGCGCACGTTGCCATAGCGGTACACGTTGGCCAGGGCCGGCAAGGCATCCAGCAGCGTCAGCGGGTCGGCGTCGGTGGCCGCGCGCGCTTCCAGCTCACTGGCGATGGCGCTGACCGCCTCGGGCAGGTTGGCCAGCAACACGCGGTCGACCAGCGCCGACAGCACCGAGAGCTGCGTGGCGTGGCGAGCCTCTTCCAGGGCACGTTGGCTGGCGGCAGCGGCCAGGGTCTGGCCGAGCCGGCTGGCATCGATCAGGTCGACCTGGAAGTGCGGTTGCCAGGCCAGCTGCCAGTACTCGTGGAACGTACCGCGTGCGGAACTACCCGCATGGGTCAACTGGCCCCACGGGATGTCCAGCAAGGCAAGGCGGTGCAGCAGATGGCTGCGCTGCAGGTCGGTGTCACCGCGCAGGTCCAGGTCGAGGGTGCGGGCGAGCGCTTCGGGTTTGAGCCGCAGGCGCTTCTGCTGCGCCTCCAGGTCGCGCTGCAGCGGTACCACCGGCACGGCGGGCGGCACGCTGCCCAGTGCATCACCGAGCAACAGTCTGTCGCGGATCAGCTGCATGGGCGTGTCATCGCCATTGCAGATGACGCTGCGGGTGGCATCGTTGATTTCTTCCAGACCCGGCGCCGGCCGCTCGCGCATCGCCGCAAGCGTATCGGCCAACCGGGCCGCTTCGATCAGGTGTGCGGAAGAACAGTCGAGCCCGCTTTCACGCAGCAGGCCGGCCACGCGCGCGTACCAGCCGATGGCGCGCTGATGGTGCGCGCCGGCATTGCGCCAGAGGTGGTCGTACCAGCCCGGCGCATCCACACCGGCGCCGTAGCCACTGCCGGCGCTGAGGTGACGGTAGGTCCACGGCACCCAGGTGGACTGGGTCTTGCGCTTGGGCATGCCCTTGAGGAGACGGTTGTCGGCGGCGACGCTGTGGGCCGCCAACGCGGCCGCGTCCAGTGCGGGCACGTGCCAGGCACCGCAGACCACGGCGATGCGCTGGTACTGCTTGCACGCTGCCCGGAGCCCGGCGCGCATGTGCGCCTCACGAATGGCGTCCTGCGCCGCCCGCGCGGAAGGCCGCGGCGGGGCGTGCGCGCGCACTTCGTGCATGGCCTCGGCGATCGCGGCAAACAGATCCTGACCATCGCCGCGCTCTTCGACCATGTGATTCCACCACGCCTCGCCGTCGCCATAGCCGGCCGCACGCGCCAGCCAGTCCAGCGGGTCGGACGGCAGCGGTGGATCCGCGTCGGTGACCGGGGCCTCCTCAAGCGGCGCATCGGCCGATACTGCGGGCAGATCGTCTGGGCCGGTGACGGCGGTGGTGTCCTCGGCCGTCGCAGCATCCAGGTCGCCCTCGGCCTCGCCCTCCGCCATCGACGGGACCTGCCCGGCCTTGGCCTGCTGCTGCCACTCCAGCGACAGCGACGGGGGAACGTCGATGAACTGCACCGGCACGCCCGCGTCGCGCGCCCACTGCAGGGCCTGCCATTCCGGCGAGAACAGTGCATAGGGATGGAAGACCGCCAGCTGCGGGTCGTCCACGCTGTAGGACAGCAGCGCCACCGGCGGCACCATGGCCGGGTCGCTCACATGCGTGAGCAGCGCTTCGGTACCGGTCGGACCTTCGATCAGCACACAGTCCGGCTGCAGCGCATGCAGGGCGGCCAGCAGGCTGCGTGCGCAGCCCGGGCCGTGGTGGCGGACGCCAAACAGGGAAACGCTCTGGCTCATTGGCGTGGCTTAGGCATGGTCACGGAAGGCGCGGTACAGGTCCTTCCACTCGCTGCGCTCCTTCACCACGGTCTCCAGATACTCGTTCCAGACCACCTGGTCCTGCACGGGGTCCTTGACGATGGCACCGATCATGCCGGCCGCCATGTCGGCCGGGCGCAGCACGCCATCGCCAAAATGCCCGGCCAGGGCCATGCCGTTGTTGATCACCGAAATCACCTCGGCCGTGGACAGCGTGGCCGTGGGCGACTTCAGCTTGGCCTTGCCGTCTTCGGTCATGCCGTTGCGCAGCTCGCGGAAAATGCGGACCACCCGTGCCACCTCCTGCAGCGCAGGCGGCTCGGCAGGCAGGTCCAGCGCCACGCCCATTTCGCCCACGCGCTTGGTCACGATCGCAATCTCGTCCTGCTCGCTGGACGGCACCGGCAGGATCACCGTGTTGAAGCGACGCTTGAGCGCGCTGGACAGCTCATTGACGCCCTTGTCGCGGTTGTTGGCCGTGGCAATCACGCTGAACCCACGCGTGGCCTGCACTTCCGAGCCCAACTCCGGAATGGGCAGGGTCTTTTCGGACAACACGGTGATCAGCGCGTCCTGCACGTCGGCCGGAATGCGGGTGAGTTCCTCGATGCGGGCAATCTTGCCCAGACGCATCGCGTTCATCAGCGGGCTGGGAACGAGGGCGGCCTGGCTGGGACCGTTTGCCAGCAGCTGCGCATAGTTCCAGCCGTAGCGGATCTGTTCCTCGCTGGTACCGGCGGTGCCCTGCACCAGCAGCGTGGAGTCACCGCTGATGGCCGCGGTCATGTGCTCCGATACCCACGACTTGGCCGTGCCCGGCACACCGAACAGCAGCAGCGCGCGGTCGGTGGCGATGGTGGCCACCGCGATTTCCATCAGGCGCCGCTCACCGATGTACTTGGGACTGACCACGAAGCCGTTGTCGAGCGTGCCACCGATCAGGTAGGTCACCACCGCCCAGGGCGAGAGCTGCCAGTTGGCAGGCCGTTGGCGCTGGTCGAGGCGGCGCAGCTGATCCAGTTCTTCGGCGTATTGGTGTTCGGCGTGTTGGCGCAGGACGGCAGTGCTCATCGTGGCTCCGGGTGAAGGTCAGAAGGAAGAATGCAGGGCGTGGCGCACTTCAACGATGCGCAGCAGGTCATGCGCGCAGGCGCGCATGCTATCGGTGGCGTCATCGGGCTGTGCGGGCAACAGAACGTGGGGCAACACGCTGGGGTGCAGCAGGCTGGCCAGTTCCAGCAGCTGCTGGCGCAGCAGGTAGTCGTGGCGCAGGCGATCACTGGCGAAGCACGCACACACGCCGGGCACCAGGCGTGCGGAATAGTGCGCGGTGAGCGTTTCGCCCGGTGCGCATGAGCCCAGCACATCGCTGAGCATGCCTTCGCCAGCCAAGGCATCCAATGTGTCCGGCCAGTACTGTTCGCGCTGCAGTACCGGCAGCATCGCCAGCAGGCGTGGGGTGTGGGCGTGCAGGCTGCGGTCGTCCAGCATCGCCGCCAGCCACGCCGGCTGCGTGGCGTCGACGCGTTCAAGCCAGCCGCGCTGCAGGGCGGCCTCCCAGTCGGTGCCCCGCGCAAAGGCCAACAGCTGCACCGGGGTCATCGAGGTGTGGCCGGTCCACCAGGCCAGCGGCAGCTGCCGCACCAACTGGTACAACCACCACGCGCGTTCGCCCAGGTCGTCGTACTGGGGGCGCTTGGGTTCGATGCCGGCATCGGCCCACTGCGGATCCGCCGCCTTCGGCGCCTCGCATTCCCAGCTGGTCCGGCGCAGCAGCCCACTGCGTTTGACCAGCAGGGGCTGCATCCAGTCGGCGATGCGTTGCGCATGCGGGGAGGCCGGCAACTGCGCCAACAACGGCCCGACCAGCGCGCGCACCTCGCGGCTGCGGTCCTTCAGCAGCGACTGCAGCAGCGGCGCATCGTCCGGTTCCAGCTGCGCGGCCAATGCGCCGACGAAATCGACACGTTCGCGCGCCGACATCGCTTTCAGGTGATCCTGCAGGCGTTCGCGCGCCAGCGCCGGGTCGGTGTGGCGGGTGTGTGCAAACCAGGCCAGACGCGTGTCATGCCGCGCGTCGTCCCACGCCAATGCCGTTTCATCTGCGGGGGTAGCCGCCTCGCCGACGGTATCGGCATGTGCGAACGCCCACGCCGGGTTGCAGGCGGCCAGCCACTGTCCTCGTACGCCGAGCACCGGCAGCAGGCGCGTGCGCAGCGGCACGCTGCGTGCGCCGGCGTCCAGCGCCTGCGGCAGGACGGCGTGCGGCAGCGTGCGCTGGTGTGCGGCAAGACGCAGGCAGACCTCGTGCCGCAGCCGGACGTCGTGTCCCTGGGCAACCACGCTGCGCGCGAATACGGCGGCCAACAACGCGGTCCAGGGGTGCGCATCGGGTACGACCTGCGCGTCGTGTGCGGCTGGCGCGGGTAGCGGCAGATTCTCCGAATTACCCACACGCACTGCGGCCAGGCCACATGCGGCGATGGCACCGACGCCACGGCTGTAGGCCAGCGCGGCATCATCGCTTGGCCCGATCTGCTGCAGCAGCGCGCCAAGCGCGCCGTCCGCCTCGATCACCTGCGGGCGGTCGATGCCGAGCAGGGCCGGTTTCAACCATGCATCGCTCATGCCGCGCTCCTGTGCCAGTAGTGTCCGTGGGCGGTCCAGGCCGACAACGGCAGCAACGCGCGGCCGTCCCACTCGCCCATCACGCATAGCGGATGACCGCCAGCAAACGCCATCAGGGCCCAGCCGTCATCTGTATCCAGCTGCAATGGCAGGCAGCCGGCGTCGGTGTGCATGTGCCATGTGTCGTCGGCCACCTGTACATGCCCCTGCAGACGCAACGGGACCTGCGCCAGCCAGGGATTGGTCGCGAAGGACGCCGAGGCCTGATCGATGCCGGCGCTGCCATCAAACTGCGGTGTACCGGGCGACTCTGCCAGCGCGGTCGCAGCCGGCGCCAGCGCCCGCAGCGGCACGGTGCCCGGGAAGAAATGCAGGGTGGCAGCCAGCACGTGGTTGGCGGGCCACGTGCGTTCCCAGCCGCGCCCGCCATGCGCGAATTCCTGCAGCAGGGCCGTACGCCCGCTATCCAGCCCGTGCAGCCACACCCGACGCTCGGTCAGCCGCCCCGGCAGTTCCACGGCGCATTGCCCCAGCACGTGCCAGCGATCGTGCAGCCTTTCGCCCGTGGCCAGCACCTCGTCCTTGTCCAGCGGCCAGCCGAGTGCCGCGCGCAGGTCTGCTACCCGCCCCGGGGACAGCGCGCTGCGCCGGTGCACGGCCTGGTTCAGCAGCTGCAGCAGGCCCAGCCGCTCCCCCATTTCGGACAGCCCGGCCACCCCGATCTGTTCGGCGTCCATCGCGAGCTGCAGCTGGCCAGCCAGCGCCGGGGCCTGCGCATCCACCATGCGCGCGGCCATGTTCATCGCATCCTCGCGCTGACTGGCCCCCAGGTTGGCCAGCCCATGACGGAAGGTGTCGGCGATCCAGCGCTCCAGTTCGGCGCTGCCTTGGGCGATGCGTTTCCAGCGGGTTGCCTCGCGCTTGGCCGCCGCTGCGGCGGCCGCTTCGGGTGCAACCACCGGCGCCGCGGCAGCGCCCTCACCTGTCGGTACGTGGCGCGCGGCGCGCTCGCGACGACCGCGCAGCCATTCGTCCACCCAACCGGGCCGGGCTTGCGGCAGCGGTGCAAAGCGTGGGTTGCCCTGCGCGTACAACAGCAGCAGGGCAAGGCCGTGTTTGCAGGGAAATTTGCGGCTGGGGCACGAGCAACGGCTGACCAGCGCAGACAGATCGACCTGGGCTTGGTAAGGCTTCGCGCCGCTGCCCTGGCACTCGCCCCATACCGCTTCATCGTCGGCGCCCAGCAGGCCCCATTTGCCATCCGTTGCCAACCCGCCGGCCGCCTTGCTTGAAGACGCATCCGGCGCCAGCGCGAGCACCTGCTCGCGCGTGAGACGCGCATCCATATCCGTTCCCGGGCTTTCCTTGCGTAGGCCGCATCATAAAGGAGCATCGCGCGCGCATGGGGTGATCCGCGTCCCGCCCGTTGAAACCCACGCAGCGCATCACGGGTGGCCGGCGAGCGCTGTCGCATGCAGCACTGTCGATGACCTCGTTCGATGCCATCGGCGCTCCCCGAACGCGTCGCGTGCGCGCAGGGTTGCGCCCCGTCCTGCACTGCAGTCCTCAACGCCGCTCGGTTCGGACCACTTGATAGACGGCGATGTTGCGCTCAGCCAGAACGCGGACCACTTCAGGGATCAACTGCATCGGCAGGTCCACCTCGTAGCCATGCGGTCGGGGCCGTAGTTCCGCAGGCGCGACGCTGAAGCTTGCATGGGCGTGGTGGCGATCGAGCAGGAAGGCAGTGATCGCGTCGCGGGCGATGCCCTGCCACTCGCCCACTTCAAAGTACACCCGGTACAGCGTGTCGCCGTAGTCAGCCGGTGTGCCAACGGCGGGATCGGTACCACTGGGGTCCATGCCCTTCTCCTCGATAGCGGGGGGGCAGCGGGCGTCGCTGCACCCGCACGATAGCGCGGGCGTCGAATCGGCGGAGGCCGACCGGCAGAATCTGAGGCGCATGAAACGCCCAACAAAAAAACCCCCGTTTCCGGAGGCTTTTTCGACTGAATCGTGGTGGGCGGTGCAGGGTTCGAACCTGCGACCCTTGCCGTGTGAAGGCAATGCTCTACCGCTGAGCTAACCGCCCGATGCTGCTGAGCCGCTCATTATAGGGCGGCAATTTTCGGCGTCAACGGTTTCGCCGAAATTTCTTCACATCGTGTGCGTGGGCTTGTCCGAGGTCAGGATGCCGGCCAGCAGCGTCTCGATCTTGTTGCGCACAGTCTCGCCCTCGGCCCCTTCTGCCAGCTGCACGCCGATGCCGGCCGCGCGGTTGCCCTGGGCGCCGGCGGGGGTCACCCAGATCACCTTGCCGGCCACCGGCAGGCGCTCGCTGGAGTCTGGCAGGGTCAGCAGCAGGAACACCTCGTCGCCCAGGAAGTAGCGCTTGGGGGTGGGGACGAAGACGCCGCCGTTCTTCACGAACGGCATGTACGCGCTGTACAGCGCGGCCTTGTCCTTGACCGCCAGCGACAGGATGCCCTGGCGGGCGTTGGTGGCACTCATGCTCTATTCCCCTTTGCTTGCCGCTCGTTGACCTTGTTCCAGGCCAACAACAATTCCACCACCGCAAGGTCGGCGCGCACGGTGGTGCGCAGCAGATCGCGGGTACGGTTGGCGGCGTCGAACCACGCCGCCAGCTTGTGCAATCGGTCCGGATCGGTCAAGCCGCCCGTGCTGGCCTGGGCCAGCGCCAGGTCGGCGGCGTGACGCAGGCGCAGCGCCGCGTTGTCGTCGGCGGTCCAGCGCTGGGCCAGCTCCACCGCACCGGCGCGCCCGGCCACCAGCGCCTCCAGGTCGGTGGCCACCTGCCGGCGCAGCGCCAGGCCATCCTCGCGCAGCCAGTCGTCGGCCTGCCCGGGGTGGCCGCGCGCGGCGTCCAGGGCCTCTTCCGCGCTGCGCGGGGTGTGGCCCTGGGCGTGCAGCCAGGCCAGTGCTTCCTCACGCGGGGGCAGCTTGAACTCCAGCCGCTGGCAACGGCTGCGCACGGTCGCCGGCAGGCGCGCCGGGTCGCTGCTGATGAGCCACAGGTAGCGGCCCGGCTGCGGCTCTTCCAGGGTCTTGAGCAGCGCGTTGCAGGCCGCGCGGTTGATCGCATCGGCCGGGTCGACGATCACCACCTGGGCGATGCCGTACTGCGGGGTCAGCGCCAGCTTCTGCGAGATCTCGCGGATCTGCTCGATCACGATCTCGGTGCGCAGCTTGTCGCCGGATTTGTTCGGCACGAACGAGATCAGCTGCAGGTCCGGGTGGGTGCCGGCGGCGATCAGCTGGGCGCTGCGCTGGGCAGCGGCCGGTTCACCGCTGCACAGGATGTGCTGGGCCATGCGCAGCGCCACGGCGCGCTTGCCCAGCCCGGCCGGGCCGCAGATGAGCAGGCCATGGCCCAGGCGCCCGGCGTCCAGCGCGGCCACGGTCTGGTCATAGGCGCGCTGCTGCCACGGGGAAAAGGTCTCACTCATGGGCAGGCTCCGGTGCCAGCCAGGCATCCACCGCCGCCACCACCGATGCGGCAACGCCGACCTGGTCCTGGCTGGCGTCGATCAGGCGGAAACGGGCGGGGTCGGCGCTGACGCGCTGGCGGAATACCGCGCGCACGCGCTGGAAGAAGTCGTCCTGCTCGCTCTCGATGCGGTCCGGCCACAGGTCGCGGCCATTGGCGCGGGCGCGGCCGACGGCCACATCCACATCCAGCAGCAGGGTCAGCCCGGGCAGCAGGCCCACCGCGCGGCGCTCGAGGTCGGCGATCCACGCCGCGTCCAGGCCGCGGCCGCCGCCCTGGTAGGCGTAGCTGGAATCGGTGAAGCGGTCGCTGACGACGTAGCAGCCGCGGCGCAGCGCCGGCTCGATCACCTGGCGTACGTGCTGGGCCCGCGCGGCGAACACCAGCAGCAGCTCGGCCTCGGCCGACAACGGCTCGGCGGCGATCTCCGCATCAGGGGTGAGCACCAGCGCGCGGATGCGCTCGGCCAACGGCGTGCCGCCGGGCTCGCGGGTCAACAACACCTCGTGGCCGCGTGCGTGCAGGGCCTCGCGGATGGCATTGATGGCGGTGGTCTTGCCCGCGCCTTCGCCGCCTTCCAGGCTGACAAAGCGCGGGTGGCGCAGCAGCGAGGCGGTCATTGCGGTGCGGCCTGGCTGCGCTGCTGGCGCAGCTGCTGCAGGTAGCGCGCCACGGCCGCGTTGTGGTCGGTGTAATTGGCCGAGAACACGTGCGCGCCGCTGCCATCGCCCACCGCCACGAAGTACAGCGCATCGCCGGCGGCCGGTTGCGCGGCGGCCTGCAGGGCGTCGCGGCCCGGCATGGCGATCGGCGTCGGGGTCAGGCCGGCCCGGGTGTAGGTGTTGTACGGCGTATCGGTGGTGAGGTCGCGCTTGCGGATGTTGCCGTCGTAGCTGCTGCCGATGCCGTAGATCACGGTCGGGTCGGTCTGCAGGCGCATGCCGATCTTCAGCCGGCGCATGAATACGCCGGCGATCTGCGGCCGCTCGCTGGGCAGCGCGGTTTCCTTCTCGATGATCGAGGCCAGGGTCAGCAGTTCGTAGGGCGAGTTCAGCGGCAGATCGTCGGCGCGGCTGTCCCACGCGGCGGTCAGTTCCTTTTCCATCGCCGCGTGCGCGCGCTTGAGCACGTCCACGTCGCTGTCGCCGCGCTGGTATACGTAGGTTTCGGGCAGGAAGCGGCCTTCGGGGTGTTCGCCGGGGAAGCCGATGGCCTTCATCAGGGCAGCGTCGTCGAGGCTGTCGGTGGTGTGCACCAGCGGGTCGGCGCGCTTGAGCGCGGCCCGGACCTGGCGGATGTTCCAGCCTTCCACGATGGTCACCCGGTGCTGCAGCACGCGGCCCTGGCGCATGCGCAGCAGCAGCTCGCGCGGGGTCAGGCTGGGGTCCAGCGCGTATTCACCCACCTTGAGCTTGCCGGCCGCATCCAGCTGGCGCGCCAGCAGCTGCCACTGGGTGTCGCTGCCTTCGTCCACGCCGGCCGCACGCAGCTTGCCCAGCACCGTGTTCAGGCCGTCGCCGGAGGCGATCACCATGCTGGGCTGGTCCGGGGTCAACGGCGCATCGGCGAAGCCGCGCTGGCTATGCCAGAACCACGCCCCTGCACCAGCCAGCAGCAATGCCCCCAACAGCAGCACCGCCAGCACGGCCAGACATCCCCGTTTCGCACCCGCCATGGTCACCTCGAATGGTTTTCGCCGCCGCGCAGCATACCGCGCGACCGCTGCACACGCCCAAACAGCTCAATCATGCCTGCCCAGCGCACGCATCAGGCCACGCGCCTTGGCGCGGGTTTCGTCGAGTTCCTTGTCCGGGTCCGAATCGACCACGATGCCGGCACCGGTGCGGAAGGTGGCGCTGGACGCGGCCACTTCGGCGGTGCGGATCAGGATGTTCAGGTCCAGGTCGCCGTCGCGGTTGAGCCAGCCGAACGCGCCGGTGTAGGCGCCACGCGCGGTCTGCTCCAGCTCGGCGATGATCTGCATGCAGCGCACCTTCGGGCAACCGGTGATGGTGCCGCCCGGGAAGGTGGCGGCGATCACCTGGCCGGGGCTCACGCCCGCGCGCAGGCGGCCGCGCACGTTGCTCACGATGTGGTGCACGTGGGCGTAGCTTTCCACCGTCATCAGCTCGTCGACCTCGACGCTGCCAGGCGTGCAGATGCGACCCAGGTCATTGCGCTCCAGGTCGATCAGCATCACGTGCTCGGCGCGTTCCTTGGGGTGGCCCACCAGCTCCTGGATGCGCGCGGCATCATCGTCGCCGGCAAAGCGCGGGCGGGTACCGGCGATCGGCCGGGTCTGCACGTCATCGCCATGCACCGACACCAGCCGCTCCGGCGAGGAACTGACCACCGCCCTGCCCTGCGCCATGAACAGCCCGGCGAACGGGGCCGGGTTGGCCACCCGCAGCTGCGCGTACAGCGCCTGCGGCGACAGCGTGCTGGCGAACTCGGCGTTCCAGCGCCGCGACAGGTTCACCTGGAACACATCGCCGGCACGCAGGTACTCGATGACCTTGCCCACGCCGTCGGTGAAGCGCGCCGGCGCGTCCTCGCCCACCTCGGCCGGCGGCTGCCAGGCCGGCAGCGGCGGCAACGCATCGGCGGCGTCCAGGTCGGCCAGCAGGGTCTGCAGCAGCGCGGCGTGGTCGGTTTCGCACACGGCGTGGTACTGGCCCAGTACGCGGTCGTGCAGCACCGCTGCGGGGCAGCGCAGGGCCAGGGCGGCGGGCAGCCCGTCGGCGCGCGCGGGCAGCTGCAGCACCGTTTCGATCTGCCCGGCCAGTTCGTAATCCAGCATCAGCGCCCAGCCACCACGGAACGGCAGCTGGATCTCCTCGCGTGGCTGGCGCAGCGCCGCCCACTGCGCGTCCAGCACGTCCAGGAAGCTGCCCGGATGGGCAACGCCTTCGGCATCGCGCACGACGCCGTCCGCGTGCAGCGCGAGCGCCTGCCCGTTGCCCATCAGCAGCAGGTCCCAGCGGCCCTGCGCGGTGCCCGACGCGGTGGACTCCATCAGCAGCGGATAGCGCGACGGCGCCACGCGCTGCAGCGCGAGCAGGTCGGTGGTGGCGGGCAGCGGATGGGTCAGCAGCATGGCGGGGAACCGGAAGGTGCGGGAGGGCCAGATACACCAAGGCCGCCAAGATGGCGGCCCGGGTGCGGGTACGGCAGCGCGGCGATCAGACGCGCTTGAACACCAGCGTGCCGTTGGTGCCGCCGAAGCCGAAGCCGTTGGACATCACCACGTCCACCTTGGCCTGGCGTGCTTCATTGGGCACGTAATCCAGGTCGCAGCCTTCGCCCGGCTGGTGCAGGTTGATGGTCGGCGGAATCACGTTGTCGCGCAGTGCCAGCACCGAGAAGATCGCTTCGACGCCGCCAGCGGCACCGAGCAGGTGGCCGGTCATCGACTTGGTCGAGCTGACCATCATCTTGTAGGCGTGGTCACCGAAGGCAGCCTTCATGGCCATGGTCTCGCCGAGGTCGCCCAGCGGGGTCGAGGTGCCATGCGCGTTGAGGTAGCCGATCTGCTCCGGGGTCACACCGGCGTCCTTCATGGCCATGACCATGCAGCGCGCAGCGCCTTCGCCGTTCTCGCTCGGCGCGGTCATGTGGTAAGCGTCGGAGCTGGCGCCGAAACCGGCCAGTTCGCAGTAGATCTTCGCGCCACGGGCCTTGGCGTGTTCGTACTCTTCCAGGATCAGGATGCCGGCACCATCGCCGAGCACGAAGCCGTCGCGGTCCTTGTCCCACGGCCGCGAGGCCGCTTCGGGATCATCGTTGCGGGTACTCATGGCCTTCATCGCGCAGAAGCCGCCCAGGGCGGTCGGCGAGGAGCCACGTTCGGCACCACCGGCCACCATCACGTCCGCATCGCCGTACTGGATCATGCGCATGGCGGTGCCGATGGAATGGTTCGAGGTGGCGCAGGCCGACACCGCCGAGAACGACGGGCCCTTCAGGCCGCTGATGATGCTCAGCTGGCCGGGCAACATGTTGATGATGGTCTTGGGCACGTAGAAGGGCGAGATCTTCTTGCCCTCATGGAAATCGATGGTCTGCTCTTCGATGCCGAGCAGGCCGCCGATGCCGGCGCCGACGATCGCGCCGATGCGCTCGGCATTGGCGTCGGTGATCTCCAGGCCGGAATCGTGCAGGGCCATGAACGCTGCGCCCAAGCCGTAATGGATGAACGGGTCCATCTTCTTGGCATCCTTGCCGCTGACCCGGTACGTGCCGAACAGTGCGTTGTCGGCGGTGATGTCAAATCCCTTGACCTCACCTGCAATTTTGGTGGTGAACCGTTCCAGGTAGCTGTCGGCAACGTTGGTCAGCGCAGCGATGCCCGAACGGCCTTCGCTGATGCCCTTCCAACTGGTGTCCAGATCATTGCCAAGGGGCGAGACCATGCCCATGCCGGTGACGACGACGCGACGCTTCATTGCTGATTCTCCTGGCCCGTGGTTCACGGGTATGACGCGGTGTAACGCTCAAATGCACAGGGCCGCAAGTGCGGCCCCATGGGATTGCCGCGCGCGGCCGGGGCGGGTGCCACCGCCGCGCGCAAGCCGCCTGACATCAAGCCTTGACGTGGGCGTTGATGTAGTCGATTGCAGCCTGGACGGTGCTGATCTTCTCGGCTTCTTCGTCCGGGATTTCGCACTCGAACTCTTCTTCCAGCGCCATCACCAGTTCAACGGTGTCCAGCGAGTCAGCGCCCAGGTCATCGACGAACGATGCGCTGTTGGTGACTTCTTCTTCCTTGACGCCAAGCTGTTCGACGACGATTTTCTTGACGCGTTCTTCGATGGTGCTCATTGGATATCGCTCCAGATGGAGTAGTGGTTCAAAAATGACGCCATCCGATGTCGGATGACCGTGGGATAGTGTAGTGGAAACCGGCGATGCCTTGCATTGCTGCAAAACATCTTTCAGATCAACCACTTGCGGCGCGATCCGTGCGCCACATGCTTACGGCATGTACATGCCGCCGTTCACATGGAGGGTTTCGCCGGTGATGTAGCTGGCCGAGGGACCGGCCAGGAACGCCACCGCGTTGGCGATGTCGGACGGTTCACCCAGGCGTTCCAGGGCGATCGTCTTGACCAGGCCGGTGCGCTGTTCTTCCGGCAGGGCCTTGGTCATGTCAGTGTCGATGAAGCCGGGGGCGACCACATTGACGGTGATGCCGCGCGAGCCGATTTCCTTGGCCAGCGACTTGGAGAAGGCAATGATGCCGGCCTTGGCGGCGGCATAGTTGGCCTGGCCGGCATTGCCGGTCACGCCGATCACCGAAGCGATGTTGATGATGCGTCCCTTGCGGGCCTTCATCATGCCGCGGATGACCGCCTTGGAGGTGCGGAACACGCTGGTCAGGTTGGTGTCGAGAATGGCCTGCCAGTCCTCGTCCTTCATGCGCAGCAGCAGGTTGTCGCGGGTGATGCCGGCGTTGTTGACCAGGATGCTGATGGCGCCGAATTCCTTGGCGATACCATCCAGCACGGCGTCCAGCGCGGCGGCGTCGGTGACGTTCAGCGCGCGGCCATGGCCACCCACGGCGGCCAGGCGTTCGCCGATGGCGGCGGCACCGGCGTCGGTGGTGGCGGTGCCGATGACGGTCGCGCCCTGCGCGGCCAGTGCGTCGGCAATGGCGGCGCCGATGCCACGGCTGGCGCCGGTCACCAGTGCGATTTCACCCTGAAGGGGCTTGCTCATCTGTAGTTCCTCGAACGGGACCGGTCCACGCGCCAGGCCGGGGCCGGGCGACGCAAAGCCAGTCAAAGGATCAGGCGGCCCAGGTTTCGCGGGCTGCCTCGAAATCGGCGGGCGTGGACAGTGTGCGCGCGTCCAGCGATTTGTCGATGCGCTTGATCAATCCGGTCAGGACCTTGCCCGGGCCGCACTCGGCGACGCGGGTGACGCCACGGGCGGCCAGGGCCTGTACGCACCCGGTCCACTGGACGGGCAGGTAAAGCTGCTGGACCAGGGCCTGGGCGATGGCCTCGACGCCGTCGTGGATGCGGGCGTCGACGTTCTGCACGACCGGCAGCGCGGGGGCGCGCCAATCCAGGCCGGCCATGGTTTCGGCCAGGCGGTTGGCGGCTTCGCGCATGAGCGGGGTGTGCGAGGGGACGCTGACGGCGAGCTTGACGGCCTTGCGGACGCCCTTTTCGGCAAGCAGGGCCAGGGCGCGGTCGACGGCGGCGGCGTCGCCACCGATGACGATCTGGCCGGGCGAGTTGTAGTTGGCGGGCACGACGATCTGGCTGCCGGCAGCCTGTTCGCAGACTTCGAGGACCAGGGCGTCTTCGGCGCCGAGGACGGCGGCCATGGCCCCCACGCCGGCGGGGGCGGCTTCCTGCATGAGCTGGCCACGCAGGCGCACGAGGTGGGCACCATCACGCAGGGTCAGGGCGCCAGCGGCAACGAGGGCGGTGTACTCGCCCAGGCTGTGGCCGGCCAGCACGGCGGGCTTGGCGCCACCGACGGCATTCCAGACGCGCCAGACGCCGATGCTGGCGGCCAGCAGGGCGGGCTGGGTAAATTCGGTGCGGTTGAGCATTTCCTCGGGGCCGCCCTGCGACAGCGCCCACAGGTCGACGCCGGCGCCATCGGAGGCCTCGGTGAAGGCCTCGCGGACCTGCGGGTGCAGCTCAGCCAGTTCGGCGAGCATGCCCAGCGACTGCGAGCCCTGGCCGGGGAACACGAATGCGAGATTGGAATCGGTCACGCGGTCATCCGCCTGCAAAAATCGAACGGCGAATGATAAGGGGGAATACCGCCCTCCGTCTGTACTGACGCGTATGTGGGGGGGCGTTTTGGCCGCTTTTGAGCGCAAGCATGGAGCCAAGGCAGTCAGTCACTTTCTTGGAGAGGGCTGGGGTGGGTGAGGCCGCGGGGCACGCTGCAAGTACGTCCGTGTAAGCTCCGCCACCGCATCCATGCGGTGGAGGGCCCCGCAACCTCACCCACCCCAGCCCTTCCAGACATGGCTGGTGCGCAACGTAGACGAAGTGCCGTTGATTGCCCATGCCCGCCCGGAATCTGTCGGGGGTCGGCGTGGGTGGGTTGGCGGGACCGTTGGGCGCCATGGATGGCGCCCACGAGCCTCCAGGGGTGAGAGCGCATTGCTTGCGAGGCACTGCCTCGCATGCGCTCGAACGCCCAGCCGCCAGCGGCTGGGCCGGACCGCGGAGCGGGATTCACGGCGTGTCCCGCCAACCCACCCACGCCGACCCGGCACGCCCCAAGCGAGCAACAACGCTCTGGCTCTTAAGCGCTCTGGCTCTCAAAGCTCTGGCTTCAAAAAAAGCCCACCCCGATCAAACCAACAACTGCAGGATGTCGAGGTCGCCGTCGGAGAAGAAGTCGTAGCAGATCACTGCCAGCATCAGCACCCCCAGCGTCGTGGCCCCGTGCACGATCAGAATCGCGTGGGCCAGCGCGCGCGCCGAACGGCCCATCTTCAGACTCGCCCGGGCCAGCCCCTGCAGCCGCCCCGACACCGCGTGCGCATGCGCGATCACCGGCGCTTCCACCCCGTCCATCGCCTGCGCCATCAGCGCCTGCAACTGCTGCGGACGGTCCTCGTAATACTTGGCCACACCGTAGCCGAACATCAGCCAATCGCGTGCCTGCGCCTGCGCCAGGTCCATCACCTCCAGCGGGTCTTCCTCGAAATCGATGAAGCCCACCTTCGCCCCGTCCCAGGTCAGGTTGCGCGGCAACGGCTGCCCAAAGTAGGCCCCCTTCGCATGCGCCGCCGCAATCGCCTGCATCGCCGCCGCCACCAGCACGTCGCGCCCGGCCGCATCGGCCTGGCGCAGGCAGGTGTTGAACGAACTGCCGTTGTCTTCCAGCACCAACGCCGCGTGACCACTGCCGATCACGTGCGGCACGTTCACCCCCTGCGCGGCCAGCTCGCCCAGACGGCGTGCCTCGGTTTCCTTCGCGGCATCGCCACCGCGATGCGGCGGCGGGCGCAGCGCATCCAGCTGGAAACGGTGTGCAACAAAATTGAGCAGGCCCAAGGCTACCGCGCGGCTTCCTTCGCCGTACTGCTTCAGCCAGGCACGTTGCCCTTCAATGACGATGGGCTCAACCATGACAGGTCTCCTGAAATGCATACGGCCCCAAATGGGGCCGTAATGAAAGCGTCACGTTGTCGTAACGAGCGCTATCAATAGCGCAGCAGAGCCGAACCCCAGGTGAAGCCGCCGCCGAAGGCTTCCAGCAGCAACAGCTGGCCACGCTCGACGCGGCCCGAACGGATTGCCACGTCCAGCGCCATCGGCACCGACGCAGACGACGTGTTGCCGTGCCTGTCCACCGTCACCACCACCTGCTCCATCGACATGTCCAGGCGCTTGGCCGTGGCTTCGATGATGCGCAGGTTGGCCTGGTGCGGGATCAGCCAGTCCAGGTCCGCCTTGGTCAGCGCGTTCGCTTCCAGGGTTTCGTCAACGACCGAGTCCAGCGCCTTCACGGCGTACTTGAACACGTCGTTGCCCTTCATCAGGATCGCGCCGCGGGCGTTCTCGCCCTCGCCGAAACCGGCCGACACGCCCACCGGGTTCCACAGCAGCTCTTTCTTGCTGCCATCCGAATGCAGGTGGGTGCTCAGGATGCCGGTGTCTTCGTCGGCCTTCAGCACGACCGCGCCGGCGCCGTCGCCAAACAGCACGCAGGTGGTGCGCTCGGTCCAGTCGACGATCCGGGTCAGGGTTTCCGCACCGATGACCAGCACATGACGTGCATCACCGGAACGAATGAATTTGTCCGCCACGCTCAACGCGAACACGAAGCCCGAACAGGCGGCGTTGACGTCGAAGGCAGGGCACCCGCTCGCACCGAGCTTGGCCTGGATCAGGCACGCGGTGGAGGGGAAGATCAGATCGGGCGTGGTTGTACCCACCACGATCATGTCCAGCTGCGAAGCGTCGATACCGGCCGCTTCCAGCGCACGCACCGCGGCGTGGTAGCCGAGGTCGCTGGTGGTTTCGTTTTCCGCTGCAATGTGCCGCTCACGGATACCCGTTCGCGACTGGATCCACTCATCGGTGGTGTCGACCATTTTCTCCAGATCCTGGTTGGTCAACACTTTTTCGGGCAAATAGCTACCAGTGCCCGCGATCCTCGAGTAGATCCGCTTGCTCATTGCATGTCCTGTAGCACGGCCGTCAACACCGACAGCCGGGAAGAATGGAGTAAAGGCCGCTGCCCGACCGGGCAGCGGCCTTCACGGATCAATCTTCTTCGACGGCCGAATTCGACTTGGTCGCAATCACCTTCTTGCCACGGTAGAAACCGTCAGCGGTGATGTGGTGACGCAGATGCACTTCACCGGTGGTCGGATCGGTGGACAGCTGCTTGGCGCTCAGGGCGTCATGCGCACGGCGCATACCGCGGCGGGACGGGGTGACACGGGATTTCTGCACAGCCATGGGATTGCTCCAAACTCGGTTCGTTTTGCTTCGTCGTTTCGTCGCGCAGGACGCCAGCGCCCAGCACAGTCTTCGCTTTCGCCGCAGCCGCCGACGACAATCCGGCTGCTATTGTTTTTTCAGTGCCGCCAACGCCGCGAACGGATTGGCCTTGCTGATTTCTTCTTCGGTCGGTGCCCAGTCGCGATCCACTGCCTGCCCATCGGGCGACAACGGCACAACGGGCACGGCCAGGACCAGTTCGTCCTCGACCAGTTCCAGCGGTCGCAGCATGCCGTCTTCGGGCACCAGCCACGGTTCGTACCCTTCCGGCAACGAGGATTCTTCCTCTTCGCTGCGGATCAGGCCGAGCCGCTGCACCATCGAGACCGGCAGCAGGAAGCGCTGCAGGCTGCGCTGACAGATCAGCGGCAGCGCGGTTTCAATGGTCAGTTCAACATAGGATACCCGCAGGATGTCGTCGTGCGCGAATTCCAGTGCATAGGTGCACTGACCTTCGGTATCGGCAACAAGCCCTTGCAGGCGGGTCAATTCAGCTAGATTCACCTGGCCGTCGAAGCACCTGCGTGCTGCAACCATCCGCCAAGCATCCAGCAATTCGGGCACGTTCGCGGACATAAGCCGCTGAATGTTAAGGACCGTCTGCCCGGCTGTCAAATCCCTCGTGTACCGGCTTGCCCCGCCCGGCCACCGCGGCCAGACTGCCGACCCCACCAACCGGTATTTTCGCATGCTTCCGCCCGTGCTTGCCTCCACCTCCCGCTACCGTCTGGAACTGCTGCAACGGCTGGGTCTGGCCCCCGACTGCGCACGCCCGGACGTGGATGAGACCCCGCAGGCGGGTGAAGCCCCGCGTGCGGTGGCGGTGCGCCTGGCCCGGGCCAAGGCCGCCGAGGTGGCCGCCCGCTACCCCGGGCGCTGGGTGATCGGGTCGGACCAGGTCGCCGAGCTGAACGGTTCCCCGCTGGGCAAGCCGGGCACGGTAGCCGCGGCGCAGGCACAGCTGGCGGCGATGTCCGGCCAGGTGGTGGCGTTCCATACGGCGGTCAGCCTGCGCTGCGACGACCGGGAGCTGGCAGCCTGCGACCTGACCCGGGTGCACTTCCGCGCCCTGGATGCGGACACGATCGCCCGCTACGTGGCTGCCGAGCAGCCGCTGGACTGCGCCGGCAGTTTCAAATGCGAGGGACTGGGCATCGCCCTGTTCGAGGCCATCGAGAACCGCGACCCCACCGCGCTGATCGGGCTGCCCCTGATCGCCACCAGCCAGCTGCTGCGCCAGGCCGGCTACACCCTGCCCTGATCCCTGCCGCCGCGCACGCTCAGCGCGCGGGCACCTGCAGTGCCTGCTCCTGCCACGGCTCCACGCTGCCGTCGCGCCCGTGCAGGCGCAGGCCCAGCCAATGCCTGCCCGGCGCCAGCGCGCGCGTATCGATACGGGCGGTGAAGCCGACGTTGGGGTGCTGCGGGTCGTTGGAGTTGGTCCAGAAGCTGGTGATGTCGTAGGTGCGGCCGTACTCGGCCTCGGCCACCGCCTTGCCATCCAGCAGCACCTCCACCCGCGACAGCCCCACCCCGTCCTTGAAGGCCCAGCCGCGCACTTCCACCACGCCGGTCACGGTTGCGTCCGCCTGCGGCGTGTCGATCCAGGCCATCGCCGGGGTCACGCAGGGGCCGGACGCGCGCTCGGCCGGCAGCTTGAACAGCAGGAAGCGCTGGTAGCCGTGATCGTTGCTGACCACCCGCGGCGGCGGCAGCGGGCCGACCTGCTCGCACACCGCGTGGTAGCGCTGCAGCAGGTCGCGGTAACGCTGGTCGCTGGGCGACAGCACCAGCAGCATCGGCGCCTTGCGCTGGCCATCGTGCAACAGCCCCCACAGCCCCAACTGCGCACTGCGACCGTGCTTGTCGTTGAGCGGGTGGCGCAGCACTTCGATGGACGGATCACGCAGCTGGAAGCCGAGCTCGGCACCTACCTTGAAGTTGCCGGCCAGCACCCGGGTACCTTCGGGCATGCCGGACAGTTCGTCGCGCACCGCGGCGGCCAGCGGTTCCCAGCCGGCGAAATTGCGCGGGTAGTATTTGTCGCCGGCCAGCTGCTCGCGCAGGCTCGGCGTGGACGCCATCAGGTAGTAGCCGAAGGCCAGTGCCAGGCCGGTGCCGGCCAGCCACCAGCCGGTGCGCCGCAGCCAGCGCGGCCAGCCGTTGAGCACCACCGGCACCGCCACCAGCAGCGCCAGGTAGCCCGGCAGCGGCCAGTGGAAGCTGATGCGCTCCACATCGGTGAAGAAGCCCAGGCCAAAGATCGCCACGGTGGAGACCGCGCCTACCAGGCCGAAGTAGCGCCACTGTGCACGCGCACCGCCACCACGACGGGTGCCGGCCAGCGCCACCTTCCACATCGCCATGCACAGGATCGGGGTGACCAGCATCGGCTGGATCACCAGGAACCACAGGCCGCTCCATTCGAACGCCCACGGGTGGCGTTCGACCACCTGGAATTTCAGGCCGGCATCCTGATTGTCGGCATTCCACGACAGCAGCGGCAACCACGCCAGCACCCCGACCGCCAGCGCCACCCACACGCGCGGATCGCGCAGCATGCGGCGGCCCTGCGGCAACAACAGCAGGGCGATGAAGCCGACTACGATCACGCCGATGAAACGGTAATGGCTGAGCGCGCCGATCATCAGGCCCAGCGCCAGCTTCACCGCAGAGGCTGCGTCCACGGTGCGCAGCAGGCGCGCGCCGGCGTCCAGGCACAGCACCGCCGCCAGCGCCATCGGCACGTCCGGCACCGCCAGGATGCCGAGCGTGCCCGACAACGGCATCAGCAACGTCAGGCTGCCGGCCTGCCAGCCGGCCACGGCACCGAACCAGCGCGTGGCAATGCGCGAGACCAACCACGGCAGCGCAGCGCCGATGGCCAGGAACGGCAGGCGCTGGGCGAGCACGTGCGCGCCGCCCAGTTCCACCCCGAGCCGCGACAGCCAGGCAGTGAGCCCCGGCAGGTCGGAATAGGCAGCAGCCAGGTGCTGGCCTTCCTGCCAGTAGAACGCTTCGTCCACGAACAACGGCAGACGCGCGGCGATCACCAGCTTTACTGCGGTGACCAGCGTCCACAACAGCAGAAAAATTGTGCGTGCGCGTTGTTCGCCCTGCATTGCTCTATAGAATCGAAGGAATCATCGACACGAGACGGACATGGAAAATTCGCCCCCGGTGCCAGCCATGCTAACCGATGTAGTGCGACAGGCCCTCCGCAGCGCCCAGGACCAGGTCAACGGGCTGGTGCTGGGCAAGGCGCATGAAGTGCGGCTGGCGTTCGTCGCGCTGCTGTCCGGCGGTCACCTGCTGATCGAAGACCTGCCGGGCCTGGGCAAGACCACTCTGGCCCATGCGATGGCCTCCAGCCTCGGGCTGGGCTTCCAACGCGTGCAGTTCACCTCGGACCTGCTGCCCGCAGATGTGCTCGGCGTCTCGGTTTACGATGCCGCCAGCCGGCAGTTCCAGTTCCATCCCGGCCCGGTGTTCACCCACGTGCTGCTGGCCGATGAAATCAATCGCGCCCCACCGCGCACGCAGAGCGCGCTGCTCGAAGCGATGGCCGAACAGCAGGTCACCCTGGACGGTGTCACCCACCCACTGCCTGATCCCTTCTTCGTGATCGCAACGCAGAACCCGGTGGACCTGTCGGGCACGTTCCCGCTGCCCGACTCGCAGCTGGACCGCTTCCTGCTGCGGCTGGCCCTGGGCTATCCCAACGCGGAATCCGAACGCGAGCTGCTGCGCGGCACCGACCGCCGCCACCTGATCGCACAGGCGCAGCCGCGCCTGGACGACACGCAGGTGCGCACGCTGCGCGAAGCGGCCCGCCAGGTGCATGCCAGCGACGCCCTGATCCACTACGTGCAGGCCCTGCTCACCCGCAGCCGCCAGCACGCCGGCGTGCGCGTGGGGTTGTCGCCCCGCGCCGGGCTGGCCCTGCTGCATGCAGCCAAGGCGCATGCGCTGCTGCTCGGTCGCACGCATGTGGTGCCCGAGGATGTGCAGACCCTGTTCGTGGCCGTTGCCGGCCACCGCCTGGTGCCGGAGGCCGAAGCCAGTACCGGCCCGGCCCTGGCCCGCGCGATCCTCCAGACCGTCGCGGTGGATTGAGATGCGCCGCGGCTGGGGAGACCGCTGGCAGAAGCTGCAGTTGATGGCACGGCCACGGCAGCCCGAAGCATTGCCGCGCCGACTGGACCGGCGCCGCATCTACGTGCTGCCCACCCGCTTCGGCATGTTCGTGACCACCCTGCTGGTGGCGATGCTGCTGGGCGCGCTGAACTACAACAACAATCCGGCATTGCTGCTGGCACTGCTGTTGGCCACCGTGGCGATCGCCAGCACCATCAGCGCCCATCTGCAGCTGTCCGGGCTGCAGATCGATGCGGTGTCGGCCGAACCGGTGCATGCCGGCCAGCCGATGCGGTTGCGGATCAGCCTGTCGCGGCCCGACGCACGCGCACGACGCGGCCTCGAACTCGCCCTGGATCAGGCGGTGGCCTTCGGCCATCTGCTGGATACCGACCAGGTCGAAGTGGACCTCATGCTGCCCACCGTGCGACGCGGCTGGTTCGACCTGACGCGCATCCGCATTTCCACCACCCAGCCGCTGGGCCTGGTGCGCGCCTGGTCGTGGGTATGGCCCGACGCGCCACTGCTGGTCTACGCCGCCCCCGAAATCCAGGCGCCCGCGCTGCCGGAAAGTGGCGGTGATCCACTGCATACCCGCGTGCATGCCAGCGGCGACGAACTGCATCAACTGCGCCCCTACCGCGCAGGCGACCCGCCGCGCAGCATCGCCTGGAAGCACTCGGCCCGGCGTGACACCCTGCTGGTGCGCGAGTATGAAAAACCGGTCGGCGTGGACGTACTGCTGGACTGGCGACAGCTGAGCGCACTGCCGGTTGAAGCACGCATCGCGCGCCTGGCACACTGGGTGGACCTTGCCGAGCGCGATGGCCGCCGCTACACCCTGCAGCTGCCCGGGCAGCCGGTTCTGGGTCCGGGCAATGGCAGCGCCCACCACCACCTCTGCCAACGCGCCCTGGCGCTGATGCCGCATGGCTGAGCCCACGTCCCCCACCCTGAGCCCCAGCGCACGCCACTGGACCCTGGCCAGCGCCGCACTCGGCCTGGCGCCCCTGCTGCTGCAGCTGCCGGGGCTGCTGGCGGCCATCATCGCGCTGGTCGCGCTGGTGACCGCTGCGGCAGCCCGCCAACGCGTGCTGCCTGCCGTGCTGCGCGTGGCACTGGTGCTGTGCATGCTGGCCGCCATCTACTGGCAGATGGGCGCGCGCCCCGGCCGCGATACCGGCTGCGCATTGCTGGCGGCCATGCTGGCGCTCAAATCCAGCGAACTGCGCAGCCTGCGCGATGCCCGCAGCATGCTCGGCTTCGCGCTGTTCGCGCCGTTCGCCGCGTTTCTGCTGGACCAAGGCCCCACCACGATGGCCCTGGCCGTGCTGGCCGCGCTGACCGCCCTGCTGACCCTGCAGCGGCTTGCCCATGCCGAAGGCCAGGCACCCAGCCCACGCCTGGGCAGCGCGCTGCGCGGGGTGGGCAAGCTGGTAGCACTGGGGCTGCCGCTGGCGCTGGCCGGCTTCTGGCTGTTCCCGCGCTTGAGCGAACCGTTGTGGGGCATTCCCGACCGCGCCGTGGGCACGCCCGGTTTGTCCGACCACATGGAGCCGGGGCAGTGGCTGGACCTGATGGCCGACGATGCCCCGGCCCTGCGCGTGCAGTTCTTCGGTGCAGTGCCGGCCGCCGAGCAGCGCTACTGGCGCGGCCCGGTGATGACCCGCTTCGATGGTCGCCGCTGGGAACAGGATGACGCCGCCCGGCACCGGTCGCCGGCCGCGGTGACGCATTCGGCAGTGCGCTGGGACTACCAGATCGACTACGAGCCCACCGACCGCCGCCAGCTGGTGGCGCTGGACCTGCCGTTGCAGGCGCCCGCCGGCAGCAGCCTGGACGGCGCCCACAGCCTGCGCAGCACGGCCCGCCTGACCACGCTGACCCGCTGGCGCCTGCAGTCCTCGCCGGTGGCCCGCTACCAGGACGCGCTCAGCCCCTACCAGCGCCAGTTGGCGCTGCAGCTGCCCGCCGGCTTCAACCCACGCACTGCTGCGCTGGCCCGGCAATGGCGCAGCGAGGCGGGCAGCGACGACGCGGCCATCGTCGCGCGCAGCCTGGACTGGATCCGCGCCCGCTTCGCTTACACCCTGGAAACACCCCTGCCCGGCCGCGATGGCGTGGACGAGTTCCTGTTCGACCAGCAGGCCGGCTTCTGTGAACACTTCAGTTCGGCGTTCGTGGTGCTGATGCGCAATGCGGGCATTCCGGCGCGGGTGGTGACCGGTTTCGCCGGCGGCGTGCGCAATCCGTACGGCAATTACTGGGTGGTGCGTCGCATGGACGCCCACGCCTGGGCCGAGGTGTGGCTGCCGCAGCGCGGTTGGGTGCGGGTGGATCCAACCGCCGCGGTGGCCCCCGAGCGCATCTACGACACGCTGGAAGATCGCCTGCAGCAAGGCGGCCCCGCCACCTTCCAAAGCCGTTGGCTGCAACTGGGGCAGGCCAGCGACTGGCTGCGCCGCGGCTGGAACGACCTGGTGCTGTCCTTCGACGCCAACCGCCAGCAGCAGATGCTGCGCCCGCTGGGCATCGACAAGCTGGAACCGTCACAGCTGATTGCCGTTTTCACGGTCTTCGCGCTGGCCACGCTAGGGTGGATGGCGTGGCTGCTGAGCCGTGGCGAACGCGAGCGCGACCCCGTGCTGCGCGCCTGGCACCGGCTGGGGCGGCGCTACGCCAAGCTTGGCCTGGCACGTGACAGTGCCGAGCCAGCGGGGCGTTGGGCCCAGCGCGTCCACCAGCAGCGGCCGGATCCGGCGCTGTTGTCGCTCAGCAGCCGTTTCGTTCTCGCGCGCTACGCTGGCGCGGACGTCGACCTCACTTCATTATTGCGCGACCTGCGCAGGCATCGCCCGTCCTCCGGAGCATCCCCATGAAGATCCAGATTCTGCTTCCCCTCGCTGCTTCGCTGGCACTGGCCGCCTGCGCGACCGCGCCCAAACCGCTGCAAGGCCAGTTCAGCATGGTCAGCCCGCGCGATGCGGTGCCCACCCAGCAGGTAGGTACCCCGGTGCGCTGGGGTGGCCGCATCATCGAAACCAATCCGGCCCAGGGCCAGACCTGTTTCCAGATGATCTCGCGCCCGCTCAATGGCAGTGGCCGCCCGAGCACCACCTCGGCTGATGCCAGCGACGGCCGCTTCGTTGCCTGCCGCGCCGGCTTCTACGACCCGGCCGTGTTCGAGCCGGGCCGCGATGTGACCTTCATCGGCAAGATCGCCGGTTACGAGAACACCCGCATCGGCGAGTACGACTACCGCCTGCCCAAGCTGGATGCCGATGTGATCTACCTGTGGCCGGAACAGCGCCAGGTGGACGTGGTGCCGGCCTACCCGTACGGGCCGTGGGGTCCGGGCTGGGGCCCGGGCTGGGGTTACCGCGGCTGGGGCTGGTGGTAAGCCGGTAGCTGCCGACCGCAAAGGTAGCTGCCGACCGTTGGTCGGTACGCCTTGCAAAAAAAGCCGCCCAAGGGCGGCTTTTTTTTGTTCCACCGCGGGCCGATGCAACGCGGGGTGGCATCGACCATCGCGTGCAGCCACCCATGGGGTGGCTCTACCCCCGGGATGCTGTTGGCGTGGGGTGCCTCAGCCGTTCGGCGTGCCGAAGTGGCCCAGCGGCGCGCCGGCCAGCAGGTGCAGGTGGATGTGGAACACGGTCTGCCCGGCGTCCTCGCGGCAGTTCATGACGATGCGGTAGCCGTTCTGGGCGAAGCCTTCGCGGCGGGCGTACTCGGCCGCCGCCAGCGCCAGCTTGCCGATCAGGTGCGCCTGCGCGGGCTGCACGTCGTCCAGCGTCGGGATCGCCTCGTTCTTGGGAATGAAAAGCACGTGCACCGGTGCCTGCGGGGCGATGTCCTTGAAGCCGAGCACGTCGTCGTCCTCATAGACGATGGTGGCCGGGATTTCACGGCGGATGATCTTGCCGAACAGGGTGTCTTGGCTCATGGGGCACCTCTCTGGAACAGGGGCTTGGAGAGTAGCGCGGATGTGCTGCCCGTTTCGATGGTGGCCGCGCGGTGAGCGATCAGCGCGGCGCGATTGTCATTCCTGGATTTCGGTGCGCGTGCCGAAGGCGTGCGACAGCGTGCCGCGGTCCACGTATTCCAGCTCGCCGCCCAGCGGCAGGCCCTGCGCCAACCGGCTGGGGCGCACCTTGTGCGCGCGTGCCAGCTGCGCCAGGTAATGCGCGGTGGCTTCGCCTTCCACCGTAGCGCTGGTGGCGATGATCAGTTCCTGCACCTCACCCTGTTTCAGGCGGGCCTCCAACTGATCCAGGCCGAGTTCGCGCGGGCCCACGCCGTCCAGCGGCGACAACCGCCCCTGCAGCACGAAGTACACGCCGCGGAAACCGGTCGCATGTTCGATCGCCAACCGGTCGGCGGGCGATTCCACCGCGCACAGTTGCTGCCGCTCACGGCTGCCGTTGGCGCACACCGCGCAGGTCTCGGTCTCGCTGAAATCGCGGCACTGCACGCAATGGCCGATGCGTTCGATGGCCTTGGCCAGCACCTCGGCCAGCTTCTGCCCGCCCACGCGCTCGCGCTCGAGCACGTGGTAGGCCATGCGCTGGGCGGTTTTCTGGCCGACGCCCGGCAACACACGGAACGCCTCGATCAATTGTTCGAGCAGGGGCAGGCTCATGGCGATGGGCTCATCTCAGAAACGAACGCGCGAAGCCCGAAGGCTTCGCGTCGTGGTCACCGCACCGGTACCAGGCACGGGTCCGGCACCTGCGGTGGGTCAGAACGGCAGCTTCATGCCCGGCGGCAGCTGCATGCCGGCCGTGGCCGAGCCCATGCGGTTCTTCGATTCGGCGTCGATCTTGTTGGACGCGTCGTTGAAGGCGGCCGCGACCAGGTCTTCGGTCATTTCCGCATCGCCCAGGATCGACGGATCGATACGCACCTTGCGGCACTCCTTGGTGCCGGTCAGGGTCACGCTGACCATGCCACCGCCGGCGCTGCCGGTGACTTCCAGCTTGGCGAGGTCTTCCTGGGCCTTCTGCAGGTTTTCCTGCATCTTCTGGGCCTGCTGCATCAATTGGGCGATGTTGCCGCGCATGTCGTGTTACTCATCAAAAGGACGGATGGAATCGGTCACGACCCGCGCGCCGTGCTGCTGGATAAGCACCTGCACCTGCGGATCGGCCATGAAGGCGGCTTCGGCCGCCTGTTGCCGCTCGCCACGCTGGCGGTCGGAACGCTGGTGCAGCGTTTCGGCCTCGGCGTCGCCATGTTCGATCACGATCCGCGGGGTCTGCCCCAGCGGGCCGGACAGCGCATCGGTCAGCGCCGCCAGCGAACGGTCCGAACACAAGTACTCAAATCCGGGCGATACCGCCAGTTTCAAGATGCCGTGCTGAAAACTGATGAACGCCGCGTGGGCCGCCAGCTGCCGCGAGGGGCCGTTGAGCTGGCTCTGGGCGACCAGTTCCAGCCAGGCTTCGGGCGAGGCCAGGGTGATCGGGGCAGCAGCGCCCGCCTCGGCGGCCGGCGCCGAGGGCGCAATGGCGATGCCCTGCGGACGCGCCACGGCAGCCGGGGCCACCACGGGGGCCGGGGCTGGCGCGGCAGGACGCGCCGGCGGCGCCTCCCACGGTGCCACCATGGCCGCGTCGGGGCTGGCCAGTTCGGCGGCCAGCGCCTCGTCGCGCTCTTCGGCACCGGCCTGGTGCCACGGCGGCAGGTCGTCTTCAGGGCCCGGCTCGGCCGCCGGGGGCGGGGTCTGCCGGACGGGTTCCGGCGCCACGGCCGGGGCAGCCACAGGCGCGGCCACCGCCACTACCGGGGCGACCGGGGCGACGCTGGCGGCGGCCGGCACCACCCGGGCGACCGGGGCTGCGGCCACGGCGGCAGGCGCCGCGGCCATGCCGCTGCCCTGGGCGGGGCTGCCGGCGCCGTTGTTCACCTCGGTACCGGTGCCCGGATCGCGCGGCACCGGCGGTACCGCGGCCGCCGGGCGGAACGCCAGCATGCGCAGCACGGCCATCTCGAAGCCCGCACGCGGGCTCGGGGCCAGGTACAGGTCGCGCCGGCCACCCAGCGCCATCTGGTACCAGAGCTGCACCACTTCCGGGCGCAACCGCTGGGCGAAGGCCGCCGCATCGATACCCTCGCCGTCGGACTGCGCGCCCGGCACCAGCTGCTGCACCTGGATGCGGTGCAGGGCCTCGGCCAGCGCCTCGAGCACGCCACTCCAGTCCGGCGAGAACTCGGCCAGCGCGGCGACCACCTGCAGCAGGCGCACGCCGTCGCCATCGGCCAGCGCGTCCAGCATGGCGGCCACCTGGGTGCGGTCGACCGTGCCCAGCATGGTGCGCACCACGTCTTCACGCAGCGCCCCGCCCGCGTAGGCAATGGCCTGGTCAAGCAGCGACAGGCCATCACGCAGGCTGCCGTCGGCGGCCTTGGCCAGCTGCACGATCGCGGTCGGATCCGATTCGATCTCCTCAGCCGCCAGGATCCTGGTCATCTGGCCCTGGATCTGGTCCTCGTCCAACCGCTTCAGGTTGAACTGCAGGCAGCGCGACAGCACCGTCACCGGCAGCTTCTGCGGGTCGGTGGTGGCCAGCAGGAACTTCACGTGCTCCGGCGGCTCCTCCAGCGTCTTCAGCAGCGCATTGAACGCCGCCTTGGAGAGCATGTGCACTTCGTCGATCAGGTAGACCTTGTACTTGCCACGCGAGGGCATGTACTGGGCGTTCTCGATCACCTCGCGGACATCATCCACGCCGGTGTTGGACGCGGCATCGATCTCGAGCAGGTCGATGTAGCGCCCGGCATCGATATCCAGGCAGGCCGGGCACTGGCCGCACGGGTCGGCGCTGGTGCCCTGTTCGCAGTTCAGCGATTTGGCGAAGATACGCGCGATGGTGGTCTTGCCCACCCCGCGGGTACCGGTAAACAGGAACGCATGGTGCACCCGGCCGCTGTCCAGCGCATTGCTGAGCGCACGGACCACGTGTTCCTGGCCCACCAGCTCGGCAAAACGCTTCGGACGCCACTTGCGGGCAAGGACGAGATAGGACATCAGGCCACCGTCTTCATCGGGACGTCCATTGTGCCACGCCTGTCCAGTCCTCCCGCCCCGGCGGCGTACCGCTTGTGCGAATGCAATTCCCCCGCTAGAATCTGCGCCCCTGCAGCGGGTTATCGCAGCAGGTCCGGAGAGGTGTCCGAGCGGTTGAAGGAGCACGCCTGGAAAGTGTGTAAGCGTCTAAACCGCGCTTCGGGGGTTCGAATCCCCCTCTCTCCGCCACACACATGAAAAGGCCGCCCTACGGGGCGGCCTTTTTGTCTGCGCGACGCAAAAGGATCCCTGGTAGAGCCACCCATGGATGGCGTCGCTTCCCGGCGTGCAGCCACCCATGGGGTGGCTCTACCCCTCCAGCCTGCCAACGGGCGACGCAGATCCTCCTCCCGTCACGGCAGCATGCTCCAGTGCACCTTGCCACGCTGGCCCTTGCGCAGGCACAACCCGCGCGCGGGAAATGCCACGACGGTGTCGGTGTCACCCACGGTCACCTCGCCCGGATGCAGCGTCCAGCGCGCGTCCGGCGCCGGTGGCGGAATATCGAAGCGGATCATGATGGCCTGGTTGAGGTCTCCGCCCTGGCGCGGCCCCCAGATGACATCGCTGTTGAGGTCGAGCCGACGCGCGTCGTACCGCTCCGGGCCGCGCTGGCGGGCGCTCAATGCCGTGCTGAAACCGCGATACAACGCTGGATCGGCGGCGATGCGTTGGCCGTCTTCCCGAACCAGGTACGCCCCTGCCGAGGAATACCACAGCGGTACCGGCGCTTCGCCCGGGCCCCACACGGTTGGCGCGTACGGGCCGTGCCGGCGCGTGTCGTAGCGCCGCCGCCCTTCATTGCTTGCGCTCACTGCCAGCCACACCACGTTGTCTGCCTGGCCCGGCGCCGTCTCCACCAGCCAGTAGTCCAGCACCAGCGCGATGCGGCGTGCCGGCTGCCCCGCCGTCGGCGGCAGCGTCGCCTGTACCGGCGCGTGACCGACCACGTCGCAGACCACGGCCGTGTCCTTGACCACGTACGTGCACCCCGACACCGACGTCGCCAGCACCACGCATGCAGCGATCTTCGCTCTGAACACTCCGGCCTCCTGCCTCACCTGTCCGCCCCGATGGTAGCGCGGCGGACCAACAGCGGGTTCCGTGGCACAGTCGCGCTACCTCGCCACTGCCTGCCGTCCCATGTCCACGATCCGCGCCTTCACCGCCGCCGATGCACCCGCCTGCCTGGCCATCTTCGATGGCAACGTGCCGCGCTTCTTCGGCGCGCATGAACGTGCGGACTTTGCCACCTACCTGCAGCAGCCTGCGCGCGCTGCGGACTACCTGGTGATCGAACGCGGCGGCCGGGCGGTGGCCTGCGGCGGACTGGCGATGGACGACGCGCTGACCGCCGCGTTCTGCTGGGGCATGGTCGACCACACCGTGCACCAGCAGGGGCTGGGCCGTGCACTGGGGCAGGCGCGCCTGCAGCAGGCGCGCGCATGTGGCGCGCGACGCGTGGTGTTGAGCACCAGCCAGCACACCTGCGACTTCTATGCCGGACTGGGATTCGGCATCACCCGGGTCGTGACCGATGGCCACGGCCCGGGCCTGGACGCGGTGGACATGCAACGCGTGCTGTCGCTGGGTTGAGCGACGAAAAGTATGCGCGCAGGGCCACCACGCACGGCGTGGCGCCCTCGCCGCTACCGCGTGGACTCAGGTGCTCGACAGCTTCATCAGCACCAGCCCGCTCACGATCAACACCGCCGCGGCGATGCGCATCGCACTCACCTGCTCGCCCAGGAACGTGATGCCGATGACGAACGCACCCACCGCGCCAATACCGGTCCAGATCGTGTACGCGGTGCCCAGGGGCAAGGTGCGCATGGCCAGCGACAACAGCCAGAAACTGGCGATCATGGTGACCAACGTGATGATGGTGGGGGTGAGCTTGCTGAAGCCGTCGGACTGCTTCATCGCGAACGCCCAGACGATTTCCAGTACGCCGGCTGCCAACAGATAGATCCAGGCCATGTGGCCCTCCTTTGATAGGGGCCAGGCCGTCCTGGTCAGTGTGTCCCGCTGCGGGGGAGGCCGTTCCTCCTGGGGCGATTCTAGCAACGCCGGACCATGGCCGGCGCCTGCATGCCCGCCGCTTTTCGCGGGGTTCAGCCCGTGGCTACAGCCGATTCAGCTACGTGGACGCGCGGCAGGCATGGCATCCTGACCCGCCCTGACGCAGGAAGGCCCGCATGACGCTTGATTCGACGCTCGCCCCTTGGCTGGAACAGGCGCTGCAGTCGCCACTCCCCGACGCGGTGGTGGGCCTGTCATTCAATCTCAGCGAAGGTGCGGCGGGCGACGATGCCGGCTTCTGCATCGAACTGGTCGGTACCGACCGTTTCGATGCACAGGATCCTGACTGGGCCTGTGATGAAGTCTGGGCACCGGAGGTCCGCGAAATCGAATTGCCCTATTCGCTGACCGGACACCACTGGGAAGACTGCCTGGCCGCGCTGCACACCGCGTTGCTCCAGGCCCTGGCCACGCCCCGCTTCGGCCCGCGCCTGACCGCGCAGGTACAGGGCATCGGACTGGGCTTCGTCGATGGCGACCTGCAGCTGCTGTGGCAGCGTGACGGCTGAGTGGCGCGCCGCTGGCACTGCACGCGGCGCATGCGCTAGAATGCGCGACTGCACTGCGGGGCTGTCCCTGCACTGCACCTCCGGCACCCGCTGATTTCGATCACCCGGTGCCTGGAACGTCTCTATGGTGGCCCCGTCGGCCCCTCGCGACGCTAGGTCGAAAATCCCGCCAGGGCCGGAAGGCAGCAACGGTATCGATCGACGCGGGCGCCGAGGTCAGCCGGCGGGGCCGCCACCTTTTTGGGCCCCTGCCATTGTGCGCCCCTGCCATCGCGGGCGTAGCGCCGACCGTTGGTCGGCTGCCCTCAACGCTCCGCGGAATTCGACGTCAGCCGACCAACGGTCGGCTCTACGCCGGCGTGCCCTGATGGAACAGCACGCGCCACGCCGCGTCGTGCAGCCGCCACAGCGAACTGCGCAGCACCGCGCGCTGGCGTACACCGTCAACCACATACCAGCTGCAATAGCGGACCTGCGCCACGGTCGGGGCCAGCAGGGAAACGCGGTAGTCGTCGGAGATGATCTCCACCACGGCGCGCTCGGCGGGGATCTCGGCCAGCGCGGCGGCGCGCCCGTAACAGGTCCCCGAGCTGCCGATCTCACTGAACTCCGGATCGAGCAGTGCGTCCAGGCGCGCGGCATCGGCACGCACCACCGGATCATGCAGAGCGCGTTCGAGCGCTTCCAGATGGGCGGCAAGCGCGGTGCTGTCCGTCGCCTGCGCCATGCTCAGGGCGGATCCTGCGTCAGCACGTGCAGGGCGGTCGGCGCGGCCAGCGCCACGCATTGCCCCGGCACCGCCACGCGATGCCCGCGCTGGCGAAGCGCGGCCCCATCAGCCTCGCTGGCGTAGTGGTACAGCATCATCCGCGCCTGCAGCGCGCTGCTGTACTCACGCTCCAGGTCGTCCACGCCGGTATGCGAGGGGTTGCCGTGCAGGCCGCAGTCGTGGGCAATCAGTTCGTTGTCGTCGGCGTAGCGGGCCAGCATTTCCGGTATCGGGCGGGTATCGCCGCTCCAGGTCACCGCGCCCTTGAGGCGCAGGCCATAGGCGGTTTCCGGCCAGTGGTGGCGCACCGGGAACACTTCCAGGCGCACCCCGTCGTGCCAGAACGCATCGCCGACCACGATCAGCTGGAAGGCGTCCCAGAAGTTGGCGCCGCCCTCGGCCAGCACGTTGGGATAGTCGGCCACGCGCTTGTGCAGCAGCGGCACCACCGTGGCAGGCACGTAGACGCGGATGCGCCCGCGCCGGTGCGGCGAAAAATATGCATCCACGAACAATCGCTCGAAACCGGCCACGTGGTCCAGGTGCACATGGGTGACGAACAGCGCCTGCGGCACCTGCCCGTACTGCGCCAGGAAGGCGGTCAGGCCTTCCCCACCACAGTCGATGGTGAGCCAGGGCCGGCCGTCACGCTCGATCACCGCCATCGGCGAGCCCAGCTGCACGGCCGACGCATTGCCGACCCCCATGAAGCGCAGTGTCCAGTCCATCAGTAGCCCCGGTTCCAGGCCAGGTCGTAGGCGCGGCGCAGCCGTGCATAGTCTTTTTCCACGTCTTCCACGCTGCGCTCGCCGCGCAGCTTGAGCAGCGACCGCAGCAGGCGCTTGAGGTTGCGCTCGCGCCAGCGCGTGGCCGGAATGCGCTGCACGCCGCGGTCGAAGTCGATCAACCAGCCGTGGCCGTTGGCATCGAACAGGATGTTGTGTGCGTTGAGGTCGGCGTGGTCCAGCCCGGCGCGGTGGAAGCGCGCGACCAGCCGGCCGGTTTCTTCCCACGGGGCGCCGCGCCCGGCGACCAGCGCGCGGTCGGCCAGCGAGCGCACGCCCTCCAGCCGCTCCATCAGGATGGCGGCGCGGTAGCGCATGCCCTCGCGCATGTAGAACGCGGCGATCGGGCGCGGTACCGGCAGCTTCAGCGCGCGCAGGGCGCGCATCAGGCGGAATTCGGCAAAACTGCGGGTGCGGTCGGCGCCGCGCCACAGGTAGGCGTCGCGGCTCAGCTTGGCCGCCATGCCGCCGCGCAGGTACTGGCGCAGCACGCATTGGCCGAACGGCGCATCGACGAACCAGGCGCCGCCGCGGCCGCCATCGCCGACCGGCCGCGCCCGCTCGGCCCAGTGGGCCGGCGAGAACAACTCGATCTCGGCTTGCCGCAGCCGTTCGCGGTCGAACAGAATGGCACCCAGTCCGCGTCCATCACGGCAGGGCGTCAGCGCTTCATTGGCGTCGAATGCGACCATTCCTTCGAGTCTAACAACACCATGGCACCAACGTCCTCTTCCTTGTGTCTTTTGCGTTTGTCCGCCCTGGGCGATGTCACCCACGTGGTGCCGCTGGTGCGGACCCTGCAGCAGGCCAGGCCGGGCACGCCGCTGCACTGGATCATCGACAACGCCGGGCACAAACTGCTCGACGGCCTGCCCGGCGTGGTCTTCCACCCCTACGACAAGAAGACCGGCCTGGCCGGCATGCGCGCGCTGAAGGCGACCTTCCCGCCCGGCCGTTTCGAAGCGCTGCTGCAGATGCAGGTGGCCTTCCGCGCCAATGTGCTGTCGGCGTTCGTGCCGGCCGTGCGCCGCATCGGCTACGACAAGGCACGCTCGAAGGACCTTCACGGGCTTTTCATCAACGAACGCATTCCCGACCGCCCCGGCATCCACGTGCTGGACGCGATCGGCAGCTTCAGCGAGCCGCTGGGCATCGTCCAGCAGCAGGTCAGCTGGGATCTGGCGGTGCCGCCTGCCGCGGTGGAATGGGCGCAGGCGCAGTGGCAGGACGATGGCCGCCCGGTGCTGATGATTTCGCCCTGCTCCAGCCATGTGCGCCGCAACTGGTACGCCGACCGCTACGCCGCCGTGGCCAATCATGCCACCGCGCGCGGCTGGCGGGTGGTGCTGTGCGGGGGCCGCAGTGAACTGGAGCGCGACATGAGCGATGCCATCCTGGCCCAGCTGGATACCCCGGCGCTGGACCTGGTGGGCAAGGACACACTGAAGCAGCTGCCGGCGCTGCTGGCACGCGCCGCACTGGTGATGACCCCGGACTCGGGCCCGATGCACATCGCCAACGCCATGGGCACCAAGGTGCTGGGCCTGCACGCGGCCAGCAACCCGCACCGCAGCGGCCCCTACTCCGACCGGCGCTACTGCGTGGACCGCTACGACGACGCCGCGCGCAAATTCCTGGGCAAGCCGGCCAGCGAACTGAAGTGGGGCGCGAAGGTCGAGTTCGACGACGTGATGCAGCTGATCACGGTGGAGGACGGGATTGCGGCGTTCGAGCGCTACGTGACCGATCACCGGCCCGGGTAATCGGTTGGCCGGCGACGTCCTCCGACGTCAGGCGATGCGGGGTTGCCGGCCAGCGGCCGGCACTACCTTGCGGCGTCGTGGTTGACGGCCAGCGGCCGGCATTACCGGGCCGCGTAATCCTTGTATGACTTCTCTTCCACGTAGCTCGAGCCCAGCGCCAGGTTGATGGCCTTCTTGATGCGGGCGCGCTCGTCGTTCTGCAGGTACACGCTGCGGGCCAGCGCAACGAAGTCCTCGTTGAAGGCCTGCGCCTTGTCCTGCAGGCGGATGTTGTCCTCGATGTCCCACAGGCGCTCGTTGACCGCCTTCAGGTCGGCACGCAGGCGCGCGATGTCCTTCACCGCGGCCGGGTGCGCCATCCAGGTCTTGTCCAGCGCGCTCAGCTCGGCGTGGATGTTGGCCAGCTTGGCCGCATCGTCGATGCGCTCGGATTTGATCTGCAGGATCGAGATCTTGTCCAGCAGCTCGCCAAAGGACACGGGAACAAGGATTTCAGCGGTCATGGGGGCCATCCGTTACGTGAGGCCGCCAGTTTAACGGACCCGGCATTCAATCCACGCCGAACGGACCGCCTGCGTCGCCCACCAGAACCCCACCCGCCGCGGCCTCCCTTCCCCGCCCTTCCCCTGCTCTTCCGTCCGCTTCACCCCACACATCCTTTCTGGAGGAACAAGCCCCTCTGTTGAGGGGCTGCCCCGACAGGGGCGGGGAGAGGCAGGCAAAGGGACGGGCCCAAACGCTGCACAGCAGCGTTTGGGGCGACGGCGCACAGCGCCGTCGCATCCCGCGCCAGATACAAAGAAAAAGGGCTGCCCACCGGGCAGCCCTTTTTCTTTGTATCTGGCGGAGAGGGGGGGATTCGAACCCCCGAGGCGCTATAAACGCCTGCCTGATTTCGAGTCAGGTACATTCAACCGCTCTGCCACCTCTCCAGATGGTCCCGGCGAACCGGGACGCGAATGATACGGGCAGGACGCGCTGACGACAAGTCATTCCGCACCGGCGAAGTGAATTTCTTCTGTATGGATGCCTTGCCGGATGTCCGGCGGGCCGCGATCATGCCGTTATCCCCCGCAACGTCCCTTTGGCTGCAGCCCACCCATGATCGAATTCGGACATCTCACCCACCCCGGCCTGCGCCGTGACCTCAACGAGGACACCTACTACGGCGATGGCGAACTGGCGTTGTGGCTGGTGGCCGATGGCATGGGCGGGCACGCCTGCGGCGAAGTGGCCAGCGCGCTGGCGCGCGAGACCATCGTGCGCGAGATCCGCCACGGCGCCACGCTGGCGCACGCCATCCGGGTGGCCGATGAAGAGATCATCCGCACCTCGCGCCGCCGCAACGACAGCCTGCCGATGGGCACCACCGTGGTGGCCGCGCGGGTCCAGGGCAACCGGTACGAGGTGGCCTGGGTCGGCGACAGCCGCGCCTACCTGTGGCGCGACGGCCAGCTGGCCCAGCTCAGCCAGGACCACAGCGTGGTGCAGGAAATGGTGGCCCAGGGCAACCTGACCGCCGAGCAGGCACGCGCGCACCCGCACCGCAACGTGGTCACCCAGGCGTTGGGGGTCACCGACCCGGCGCACCTGAACGTGGCCACCACCACCGGCGAACTGCGCCCGGGCATGCAGCTGCTGCTGTGCAGCGACGGGCTGACCGAGGAAGTGGAGGACACCGGCATCGCCCGCACCCTGGCCTTCGATGACGCCAGCGCGCAGGAATGTGTGGACACGTTGGTGGCGGCCGCGCTGGATGGCGGTGGGTCGGACAACATCACCGTGATTCTGGTGCGGTGCCATTGATTGACCCCGGTCACGACCAACGGTCGTGACCTACCGGTTTATTGCGTGGATCACGACGGCCGGTGCATCACGGCCGTAATGTGGATCGCGGCCGGGCGGACAGTGGCCGTTGCGTGGATCACGACCGGGTGGATCACGACCGGTGTGTGGATCACGACCGGTGTGTGGATCACGACCGGTGTGTGGATCGCGACCGTTGGTCGCGATGCATTTACGCCACCGCCTCTTCCACCTTCGGCCCATCCCAGATGGCATGGCCGGCCTTCTTGCGCAGCTTGGCCAGCCGCGCTTCGTGCGCCTCCAGCTCGGACGCCGTGGCCACCACGCGCGGGCGCGGCAGCAGGCGCGAGGTGTCGAAGGCCTGCGCATGCGCGGTGCCGCGCTGCCCGTCATCGGCCGAACCAAAGCCGATCTCCTCCTGGCCCGAGGTCAGCGCGATGTAGACATCGCCCAGGATCTGCGCATCGAGCAGGCCGCCGTGGAGCTGGCGGTGCGCGTTGTCCACGCCGAGCCGCTTGCACAGCGCGTCCAGCGAGTTGCGCTGGCCGGGGAAGCGCTCGCGCGCCATCTTCAGCGTATCGACCACCGTGCAGCGGTCGGTGATCTTGCCGTACTGGTCACCCAGCAACGACAGCTCGTTGTCGAGGAAGCCGATGTCGAAGGCCGCGTTGTGGATGATCAGCTCGGCGCCGTCGATGAAGGCGAGGAACTCCTCGGCGATCTGGGCGAACACCGGCTTGTCGGCCAGGAACTCCAGGGTCAGCCCGGTGACTTCCTGCGCGCCCTGTTCGAATTCGCAGTCCGGCTTGATGTACTGGTGGTAGTTGTTGCCGCTGGGGCGGCGTTCAAGCAGTTCCACACAGCCGATTTCGACGATGCGGTTGCCCTTCCGCCATTCCAGGCCGGTGGTTTCGGTATCAAGGATGATCTGACGCATGGGCTCAGTGTACCGGGCCGGCGGCGCGGATCCGGACCGCGGCGTCGCGCGCCAGCTGGTCCACGCGTTCATTGTCGGGGTCGCCGGAATGGCCCTTCACCCAGCGCCAGTCGATGGTATGCATCAGCGTGGCCGCGTGCAGGCGTTCCCACAGTTCGCGGTTCTTGACCGGGTCGCCGCCGGCGGTCTTCCAGTTCTTGCGGATCCAGCCCGGCATCCACTGGGTCAGGCCTTGGCGGACGTACTGCGAGTCGGTGTAGAGCACGATATTGCACGGCTCGGTCAGCGCTTCCAGCCCGGAGATGGCCGCCATCAGCTCCATCCGGTTGTTGGTGGTATGTGCTTCACCGCCGCTGAGTTCGCGCTCCTGCGCCTTGTAGCGCAGCAAGGCCGCCCAGCCGCCGGGGCCGGGATTGCCGAGGCAGGAACCGTCGGTGTGTATTTCAATTGTTTTCATTGCAGTCCAGATCAGGTCGCCACGGTGCCGTGCCATCGACGGACCGGCAGTGGCGTAGGTCCCGGCAGGGCCGGGGTGCGTTTCTCGGCGGTGAACAGGCAGGCCGCCCGCAGGGGCGCGAAGCTGCGTTGGCCCGGGGCGCGGTCACGCCACATCGGCCCCAGGTAGCTCAGCCCGTCACAGGTCAGGCCCGCCTGCTCCAGGGTGTGCCGCAACCGTTGCGGGCTGCGCACCACCAGGCCGTGCTGGCGCCACTGACGGCGGTACGGGCTGAACGGATTGAGCGTGGACAGCCACAACCGCCCGCCCGGCATCAGCACCCGCTCGCACTCGCCGATCAGCTGCTCGGCATCGCGTGCGGTCACGTGCTGCAGCACGATGGCGTTGACGCTCTCGTTGGGCAGCGGCAGCGGCAGGCCACAGCGGGTGTCGCCGGCAAAGCCTGCGCCGTCGCGATGCAGGCGCAGGCCGCGCCCGGGAAGGTCCGGCAGGGCGGCCCAGGCGGCCGTGGGGGCCACCCACAGCCATGGGGTGACCGGGCGCTCGGCCAGCAACGGCGTCAGCCGCTGGAACTCCAACTGGCACAGCACATGTGCCGGTTCAGTATCAAACCAGGATGCGACTGACGCTTGACGGGGGCTCGGCGTGGCGGGCATGGTCCAATTCTATGCGACTCACTGCCCTACCCGCATTTGCGGACAACTACATCTGGGCGCTGGTCGCCGACGACGGCCAGGCGGTCGTGGTCGACCCCGGCGACGCCGCCCCCGTCCTGGCTGCCGCAACGCAGCAGGGATGGACCCCCACGGCGATTCTGCTCACCCACCACCACCACGACCACATCGGCGGCGTGGCGGCGCTGCAGGCCCGGTATCCGGGGCTGGAGGTGTATGCGCCAGACGATCCGCGCATCCCGATGGCCACCCACCGGGTGGCGGAAGGTGAATGCATTCAGGCAGCGGGCCAGACGTTCCACGTAGTATCCGTGCCCGGCCACACCCGGTTCCACATCGCGTTTCACACCGCTGAACATCTTTTCAGTGGCGATGCGTTGTTCAGCCTGGGCTGTGGCCGCATGTTCGAAGGTACGCCGTCCCAGCTGCTGGCATCCCTGCACAAGCTGGCGTCCCTGCCCCCGCACCTGCTGCTGTGCTGTGGGCACGAATACACCGTGTCAAATGCCGTCTTCGCGCGGCATGTCGACCCCACCAACGCTGCGTTGCTGCAGCGCCATGAGGAGGCCCTGGCCATGCGCCGCGATGACCGTCCTACGCTGCCCGTGTCACTGGCCAGCGAGCTCCACTGCAATCCGTTCCTGCGTACCGGAACGCCGTCGATCCAGCAGGCCGTCAGTGCCCACCTGGGTCGCCCCGTCACCGATGAAGTCGATGTCGTCGCAGGCTTGCGCGGCTGGAAAGACGGATTCGGTACATGAGCCGGCGATTGTTGCCGCTCGCGCTCGGCCTGGCGCTGTCCCTGGCCGGTGGCGCGAGCGCCCAGTCGTTGAGTGCGGGAATGTCGCAGAACGTGGCCGGGCTCTCCCAGCTGCCCCTGGACCCCGCCGCCCTGCCGCCGGTATCGGTGCGCAACGGGCAGGAAATCTTCGCCAGCTTCCGCGATGGCCTGGCCGAACCCACCTGCAACGCCGAGGCCACCAGCCCGCGGTGGCAGAAGCAGTTCGCGCACGCCCCGTCACGGCTGGCCAATACCGATGACGATGCCCTGGTGCTGTTTGGCTACGTGGTCGAAGAACTGCGCCGCTCCAACCTGCCCACCGAGTTCGCGCTGATTCCGTTCGTGGAAAGCGGCTACCGGCCCAATGCCCGCAATGGCAGTGGCCCGGCCGGGCTGTGGCAGTTCATCGCCACCACCGCCAAGAACCACCGCGTTCAGATGACCCCGGGCTACGACGGCCGCCTGTCTGCGGTGGATTCCACCCAGGCTGCGGTGCGCTACCTGAAGACCCTGCACGGCATGTTCGGCGGCGACTGGCGCCTGGCCACCATGGCCTACAACGCCGGCGAGTACCGGGTGCTGCAATCGCTGCGCAAGGCCGGCATGAACGCGCAGAACGCACGCCCGGCCGAATTGCCGGGGCTGTCGCCGATCACCTATGCCTACGTCGAGAAGCTGCACGCACTGGCCTGTGTACTGGAAAACGCGGAAACCAAGCCGGGCGTGATGGCCTCGCTGGACCGCACCGTGCCGGTGCTGAAGGGCCACACCCTGCCCGCGGGCACCAGCGTCCAGCAGTGGGCCGCACAGCGCTCGCTGGACCCGGCGCGGATTGCCCGGCTCAACCCGGCACTGGCGAGCGGCAAGGGCCGCCCCAGCGGCCAGGTGACGGTGCTGGCACCAGCCACGCACGCCCCCGTCGACGCCAGCGCAGCCGTGATGGCCGCCGTGGCCGCCGTGGAGTCCCCGGACCGCACCGAGACCGCGCCGGCCGCCAAGGCCACTGCGCCGACCGCGCGCGCGGCCCGGACCGTGGCCAGCAGTGCCGACCGGCCGCGCAACCGCCGCCACACCGTGCGCGACGGCGAGTCGCCGTGGACCATCGCGCGCCGCTACGGCATGCCGCTCAAGGCGCTGTTGTCGCTGAACGGGCTTACCGGCAGCAGCGTGCTGAAGCCGGGGGCGGTGTTGCGCGTGGAAGATTGATACGACACGCCGGCCCCGGCCGGCCTGATCGGTTCGATGCGGTACCTGCGATGCCCGGCCTTGCCGGGCATCGCCGTTTCCGGGGGCCGGCATGCTGCGGGTCTGCCGCGGACGGCAGCGCCGGTTCGGGTCATGCCGCCATCGCGCTGATCGGCTGGGTCGGCAGTCGGCTGGGGCGCGACCCTACCGGCATAGCGAGCGTGCGAGCCATCAGGCGCGGCCGACAGGTTGCGCCGCCATGGATCCAGCCTCGGCCAGCCGTGCGCCCCGGCCGAACACCCACCCGGGCCCAAGGCGCGGCGCCGGCGCATGACCGCAGCCGCAGACGCATAGGCCATCGGCCCTGCCCCACAACGCAGAAGGCCCGGCAATGCCGGGCCTTCTGCTGCCACTGCAACCGGTTCGGTTACAGGTTGGCCTCTTCGGTCTGCACCTTGTAATGCTTGCGCATCGCGTCGATGTAGGCCTTGGCGGCGGCCATGCCATCGATCTGGTTGAGCTGATCGGTGAAGGCCTTCTTCTGCTCCGGCTGGATCTCGGCCAGGTTGCCCGGATTGACCTTGTTCACCGCGAAGACCAGGTAACGGCCCTGCATGGCGACCTTGCCGTAGCTCGGCTTGCCGTCGGCCGGCAGTGCCGCGGTGAACACGGCGCGGTTGATTTCCGGGGTCGGCACCGGCTGGGTACGCGGCAGGCCCGGCAGCGGGGTCACCTGCAGCTTGTCGCTGACGGTGAGGGCCTGCAGGGTCTGGCCGGCCTTGAGCTTGGCCAGCACCGCATCGGCGGCCTTCTCAGACGCCACACGGACACGCTCGCCACGGATGGCGGCAATCACCTGCTCGCGCGCCTTGGTCAGCGGCATCGCCTGCTCGGGGCTGTGATCGGTGACGCGGATCATCACGGTGTGGTTCGGCTCCAGCTCGATCGGGTCGCTGACCGTGCCGTCCTGGGTGAGCACGTCGGAGAACGCGGCGCGCAGCACGGCGGGGTTGGCGGCGATGCCACTGGCGGTGGTGCGGGTGAACGGCCCCAGGGTCTGGACCGGCAGGCCCATGTCCTTGGCCGGGCCTTCCAGCGAGGTCGGGTTCTTGTACACCAGGTCGACCAGGCGGCCGCTCAGGTCGGTGAACGCACGCTCGTTGTCGGCCTTGAGTGCCTCGGCGGCGAGCTGGTCGCGCACCGCTTCGAACGGACGGCCTTCGCCGCCCTTCTTCTCGCGCAGCAGCAGCACGTGGTAGCCGAAGTCGGTCTTGACCGGGCCGGTCACTTCGCCGGCCTGCATGTTGAACAGCGCGTCCTCGAACGGCTTCACCATCGCGCCACGCTCGACCCAGCCCAGATCGCCACCGTGTTCCTTGGAACCGGGGTCTTCGGAGTTGGCCTTGGCCAGTGCGGCGAAATCGGCACCGGGCTTGCGCGCGTCGGCGGCAATGCGGGTGGCCTTTTCTTCGGCGGCCTTGAGCTTGGCCGGGTCGCTGCCATCGGCGGCAATCAGGATGTGCGAGGCCAGGCGCTGTTCCGGGGTGGCAAACCGCGCCTTCTCGTCTTCATAGCGCTTGCGCAGGGCCGCTTCGTCGGCCGGGGCGGCCGCGGGCAGGTTGGCGCCGTTGATTTCCACGTATTCCAGCGACACGGTTTCCGGCTGGCGGAAATCCTTGGTGTGGCTGTCGTACCACTGCTTGATCTGCGCGTCGGTCACTTCGGCGGTGTCGGCGGGCAGTTCCGGCAGTGCGGCCAGTTCGACGTCGCGGGTTTCGCCCAGCAGCTTGAGCAGGCGCTCGGCTTCGGCGGCGGTGGCAAAACCGGACACCTGCAGCGCTGACGGAATCACCGACTGCTGGATGCTCTCGCGCACCAGGGCCTCGAACTGGGTCGGGGTACGCGGCGGATTGCCACCGGCCAGTGCGAGGCGATACTGGTTGTCGTTGAACTTGCCGTCCGCGCCGATGAAGGCCGGGATCGCGGCGATGTATTCGCGCACGGCGTTGTCGCCGATGACGATGCCGGACTGTTCACCGGCCAGGCGCACGACCTGTTCGTCGATCATCTGGTCCAGGACGGCGAGCTTGTTTTCGGTGCTTTCAAAGGCGCGCGGGTCGAAGTTCTCGCCCTGCTCCTGGCGCGCCTGCTGGCGGGCCTGTTCGAAACGCACGCGGAAATCCTGCGAGCTGATCTCGTGGTGCTGCCACAGGAACGACATCGGCCACCACGACGGCGCCGAGCGCCACCAGGTCGGCGGTGCCGCCACCTTGGCCACGTTCTGCGCACCCACGCCACCGAGGTAGCTGGAGTCGATCACGAACAGGAACGGAATCATCAGCAGCCCCAGGATCACGGTAACGATCCAGCCCGAGGTCTTGTCGCGAAGTTTCTGCAGCATGGGAAAAATCATGGCCTGAGTGGCGAGCCGGGCAGTGTAACCCGCTTCCGGCGTGGCTCCAAAACCATCGCAGGCAGGCGCGGCGCCGCCATCGCAACGGCTGCGGGCCGCCGGATGTCGCCATCACACCGATCCCGGCAGGGGCAGCTGGCCGCGCAGAAGAACCGGTTCTTCTTTCTTCTGCCAGCGGCGTGGTACTGGAGTTTTCCGGGCGCGGTGGTCGGTGGATCGGGCGCTGGGCCCGACCCACCGACAGCGCCAGAAAAGCCTGGCTTCCCCTCCTTACCGCAAGCCGAGCCCCGTAGCGGCCGGTAGGCTCCTGGGCAAAATAAAGGAGGAGGCCGCCAGGCCGGGGGACATTTGCGCCAGGGGCCTACCGGCCGCTGCGGGGCCCTCACGCTCGCAGTAGTGCCGAACGGAGCCGCGATCCCATGCACGTCATCTGCTCCGGACCTTGCAACAAGACCGCCCACGTCCGCGGGAAGAAAAACCAAAAAAAAAGCCCCTGGTTTGCACCAGGGGCTCTTCAAAGATTGGCGGAGCGGACGGGACTCGAACCCGCGACCTCCGGCGTGACAGGCCAGCATTCTAACCAGCTGAACTACCGCTCCGCGCTTGAAACTTTGCAGGCGCTCATTCTATCCGAAGATATTCAGAAAACCTACCCCGAAGACTGCTTTTTTCGAGGATTTTTTTAAAACTGGCGGAGCGGACGGGACTTGAACCCGCGACCTCCGGCGTGACAGGCCAGCATTCTAACCAGCTGAACTACCGCTCCGCGTTTTAACCTTTTCAGCCGACCAACGGTCTGCTTTACCAGCTGACCAACGGTCAGCTCTACCATCGGCGGAGAAAACAAGGCCCCCGATTGCTCAGGGGCCTTCTTGAAACTGGCGGAGCGGACGGGACTTGAACCCGCGACCTCCGGCGTGACAGGCCAGCATTCTAACCAGCTGAACTACCGCTCCAAATTTCAAACGTTTACTGCGGTGCTGTGGTGGGTGCTGAGGGTTTCGAACCCCCGACCCTCTCCGTGTAAAGGAGACGCTCTACCGCTGAGCTAAGCACCCCAGCAAGCCGCTTAGTTTACGGCATCCTTCAGGGCTTTGCCAGCCTTGAACGACGGATTGTTCGATGCAGCGATCTTGATGGTGTCGCCGGTCTTCGGGTTGCGGCCGGTGCGGGCAGCACGCGCGCGAACCTGGAACGTACCGAAGCCCACCAGCGTCACAGCGTCACCGCCCTTCAGGGCCTTGGTGATGGAAGCGATGACGGCATCGACGGCGCGGTTGGACTCGGCCTTGGTCAGGTCGGCGGCCTCGGCAACGGCGTCGATCAATTCGGTCTTGTTCATTCTGTACAGCTCCTTTGGCGGGGATTCCGCATGTTCGACAGTGAAGCATCCGACCCAGACTGCGGCCGGATGCCAGTGAAGTTCTCGATTCGCCGACGTCAGTGCGTACTGACTCGCGAGTGGTGCTTTTATACCAGTGCACCCCTACCCGCGCAAGCTGAAAAGCCAATAACGACGCGGGTTTCGGGCATTTCGACAGCACATGTCAATGCTTGACGCGCGTGTTGGAAGCTGTCTTGCTCTTGCCGCGCACTGTGACGCGCGCCCCATCCTTCTTGGCCTTCTTCGGGGTGAGCGGGGTCTCCAGGGCCAGGTCCAGCACTTCTTCGATCCACTTCACCGGGATGATCTTCAGATCACGGGTGACATTGGCCGGGATGTCCGCCAGGTCCTTGCGGTTCTCCTCGGGGATGATCACCGTGGTGATGCCGCCACGCAGCGCGGCCAGCAGCTTCTCCTTCAGCCCGCCGATCGCCGTGACGCGGCCACGCAGGGTGATCTCGCCGGTCATCGCCACTTCGGCGCGGATCGGCACCTTGGTCAGCGTGGACACCAGCGAGGTCACCATCGCGATGCCGGCACTGGGGCCGTCCTTGGGGGTGCTGCCGTCGGGCACGTGCACGTGCACGTCGTGCTTCTGCAGGAACTCGTTGTCGATGCCCAGCCGCTCGGCGCGCGAACGCACCACCGACAGGGCGGCCGAGGCCGATTCCTTCATCACGTTGCCCAGCTGGCCGGTCAGGATCAGCTGGCCCTTGCCCGGAACCAGGGTCGATTCGATCTGCAGCAGGTCGCCGCCCACTTCGGTCCAGGCCAGGCCGGTGACCAGGCCGATCTCGTTCTGTTCCTCGGCGCGACCGAAATCAACCCGGCGCACGCCCAGGTACTTGTCCAGGTTCTTGCCGGTGACCACCACCAGTGCCTTCTTCTTCGCACCGGCCTTCTTGCTGGTCTTGGCCGGCTTGGGCAGACCGGCCGGGCCGGCCAGCGCGATTTCCTTGACCACCTTGCGGCAGATCTTGGCCACTTCGCGCTCGAGGTTGCGCACACCCGATTCGCGCGTGTAGTAGCGCACGATGTCCTGGATGGCGTCGGCTTCGATCTCCAGTTCCTCCGGCTTCAGGCCGTTGGCCTTGAGCTGCTTGGGCACCAGGTAGCGCATGGCGATGTTGAGCTTTTCATCCTCGGTGTAGCCGGGGATGCGGATCACTTCCATGCGGTCCAGCAGCGGGCCGGGAATGTTGAGCGAGTTGGAGGTCGCCACGAACATCACTTCGGACAGGTCCAGGTCCACTTCCAGGTAGTGGTCGTTGAACGCGTTGTTCTGCTCCGGATCCAGCACTTCCAGCAGCGCCGACGACGGATCGCCACGGAAGTCCATCGACATCTTGTCGATCTCGTCGAGCACGAACAGCGCGTTCTTGCTGCCCACCTTGTTGAGGTTCTGCACGATGCGGCCCGGCATGGAGCCGACATAGGTGCGACGGTGGCCGCGGATTTCGGCCTCGTCGCGCACGCCGCCCAGGCTCATGCGCACGAACTTGCGGTTGGTCGCCTTGGCGATGGACTGGCCGAGCGAGGTCTTGCCCACGCCGGGCGGGCCGACCAGGCACAGGATCGGGCCCTTCATCTGCTTCACGCGCGACTGCACCGCCAAGTATTCCAGGATGCGGTCCTTGACCTTGTCCAGGCCGAAGTGATCGGCATCCAGCGTGTCCTGCGCGGCCTTGAGGTCCTTGCGCACCTTGGTGCGCTTCTTCCACGGCACGCCCAGCAGCCAGTCCAGGTAGTTGCGCACGACCGCCGCTTCCGCGGACATCGGCGACATCTGCTTGAGCTTGTTGAGCTCGGCCTTGGCCTTGGTTTCCACCGGCTTGGGCATGCCCGCCTCGGCGATCTTGCGGGCCAGTTCGTCCAGCTCGCCGGGCGCGTCGTCCAGGTCACCCAGTTCTTTCTGGATGGCCTTCATCTGCTCGTTGAGGTAGTACTCGCGCTGGCTCTTTTCCATCTGCGACTTCACGCGGCCGCGGATGCGCTTTTCCATCTGCTGGACGTCGATTTCGCCGTCGACCAGGCCCACCAGCATTTCCAGCCGGTCGCCGATCTGCAGGGTTTCCAGCAAACGCTGCTTGTCGGCCAGGCGCACGCTGATGTGCGCGGCGATGGTGTCGGCCAGGCGCGCGGGCTCATCGATGCCGGCCAGGGTCTGCAGCAGCTCCGGCGGCAGCTTGCGGTTGGTCTTGACGTACTGCTCGAACAGCGACATCAGCGAGCGGGCGATCGCTTCGATCTCGCGCGGCTCGCGCGACTCGTCCGATTCGATTTCGGTGGCGATGCCCTGCAGCGCGCCGTCACGCTCGGTGACCTGGGTGACGTTGACCCGCGACAGGCCCTCGACCAGCACCTTGATGGTGCCGTCGGGCAGCTTCAGCAGCTGCAGCACCTGGGCCAGCGTGCCCACCTGGTACAGGTCGGCGGCGGTGGGATCGTCGGTCTCGGCCGACTTCTGCGCCAGCAACAGGATGCGCTTGTCCGCCGCCATCGCCTGTTCCAGCGCGTGCATGGACTTGTCGCGGCCGACAAACAGCGGAATGACCATGTGCGGGAACACCACCACGTCACGCAGCGGCAGTACCGGCAGGTCGAGAGTCTCAGTTGGGGAACGGGCCATGTGGGCTCCAGTGGAACAGTGGGGATGGCCTCCGGGCGCCTCGCCCGGATACAAAAAAAGCCGATGGCCTCGTTATGGGGCCATCGGCTTCTAGATGCAAGCTGTTCTGAAAAACTTCTATCAATTCAATTGCTTGAACCGATTATTCAGCACCAGCCGCCTTCTGTTCAGGCGCCGGTGGCGTCTGGTAGATCAGGTACGGCTCGGACTTGTGCTCGATCACCGATTCATCCACCACGACCTTGCTGACGTTCTCGGCCGACGGCAGGTCGTACATGGTGTCCAGCAGGACCGATTCGACGATGGTACGCAGGCCACGGGCACCGGTCTTGCGCTTGAGCGCCTTGCGGGCGATCGCGGCCAGGGCGTCGGGGCGGAACTCCAGCTCGACGTGCTCCATCTCGAACAGCTTCTTGAACTGCTTGGTGATGGCGTTCTTCGGCTCGGTGAGGATCCGCACCAGGGCGGCCTCGTCCAGCTCTTCCAGGGTCGCAACCACCGGCAGGCGGCCGACGAACTCCGGGATCAGGCCGAACTTGATCAGGTCTTCCGGCTCGACTTCGGCCAGCACCTTGCCAATTTCCTGCTTGCGCTCGGCGCTCTTGACCTTGGCACCAAAGCCGATGCCGCCCGAATCGTTGGAACGCGCCTGGATCACCTTGTCCAGCCCGGCAAACGCGCCGCCGCAGATGAACAGGATGTTCTTGGTGTCCACCTGCAGGAATTCCTGCTGGGGATGCTTGCGCCCGCCCTGCGGCGGCACGCTGGCCACGGTGCCTTCGATCAGCTTCAGCAGGGCCTGCTGAACGCCTTCGCCGGACACGTCACGGGTGATCGACGGGTTCTCGCTCTTGCGCGAGATCTTGTCGATTTCATCGATGTAGACGATGCCCTGCTGTGCCTTCTCGACGTCGTAGTCGCACTTCTGCAGCAGCTTCTGGATGATGTTTTCCACGTCCTCGCCCACGTAACCGGCTTCGGTCAGCGTGGTGGCGTCGGCCATGGTGAACGGCACGTTGAGCAGGCGGGCCAGGGTTTCGGCCAGCAGCGTCTTGCCCGAACCGGTCGGGCCGACCAGCAGGATGTTCGACTTGGCCAGTTCGACCTCGTCGTTCTTCTGCCGGCTCTCGATGCGCTTGTAGTGGTTGTACACAGCCACGGCCAGCGTGCGCTTGGCCCGGTTCTGGCCAATCACGTACTGGTCGAGGACCTCGAGGATCTCGCGCGGCTTGGGCAGCGAACTGCGCGCCGACTGCGCCTTTTCCTCAAGCTCTTCACGGATGATGTCGTTGCACAGCTCCACGCACTCATCGCAGATGAACACGCTCGGGCCCGCAATCAGCTTGCGCACCTCATGCTGGCTCTTTCCGCAGAAAGAGCAGTAGAGGATCTTGCCGGTGTCCGTGGAACGACCTTGGCGGTCTTCGCTCATGCTTCGCTTACCCAGTTACCCCACCCGCTGAACGGGGGTTCGATTCGAGAATAACACAGGGTCGGGGGGACACCAGTCCGCCCGACCCTGCGGAAACAAGCCGGTTTGCCGGCCTGGCTGCATCATCACGCCGGGGTGATCGACTCTTCCGGACGACGTTCGAGCACCTGATCGACCAGACCGTAAGCCACCGCATCGGCGGCGCTCTTGAAGTTGTCACGCTCGGTATCGCGCGCGATGGTCTCCAGCGACTGGCCGGTGTGCTTGGCCAGCACCTCGTTCAGGCGCGAGCGCAGGGTCAGGATTTCACGGGCATGGATGTCGATATCCGTGGCCTGGCCCTGGAAGCCGCCCAGCGGCTGGTGGATCATCACCCGCGAGTTCGGCAGCGCATACCGCTTGCCGGCCGCGCCGGATGCCAGCAGCAGCGCGCCCATCGAGGCGGCCTGGCCGACGCAGATGGTGCTCACGTCCGGCTTGATGTACTGCATGGTGTCGTAGATCGCCATACCGGCGGTGACTACGCCACCGGGCGAGTTGATGTAGATGCTGATGTCCTTTTCCGGGTTGTCCGCTTCCAGGAACAGCAGCTGCGCCACCACCACGTTGGCCATGTGATCGTCGATCGGGCCAACCAGGAAGATCAAACGCTCTTTCAACAGGCGCGAATAGATGTCATAGGCGCGCTCGCCGCGGCTGGTCTGTTCGACCACCATCGGAACCATGTTCAGGGCTGTGGTTCGGTTGTCCATTAGTGAGGCACCTATTTTGGGGGGAACAACCCCGCGCCGGGGCGCGGGGCGTAAAACGCGGGCCGCTTACTGGCGGATCGCGTCCTGGAACGACAGCTGTTCTTCGGTGTGCTGGGCGCGCTCGGCGATCCAGTCGATCACCTGCTCTTCCATCACACGATTCTGCAGCCCACTCATCAGCTGGGGGTCATTGCGGTACATCTCAATGACCTGCTCCGGCTCTTCGTAGGTCGACGCGATCAGGCGCATGGTTTCATTCAGGCGCTTGGGATCCAGGCGCAGGTCGTTCTTGCGGGCCACTTCGCCCACCAGCAGGCCGACCAGCACGCGCTTGGCGGCGGCGTCCTTGAAGCCTTCGTGGGCATCGGCCGGGATTTCGCCCGGGTTGCGGCCGCTGCGGCGGATCTGCTCGATCTGCTGGCCCAGCATGGCGCGGGCTTCGTTCTCGACCAGGCGCGGCGGCATTTCCACCGACGCATAGGCGGCGATCAGCTGCTCGCCCACTTCGCGGCGCAGGCGGTTCATCAGGGCGCCCTTCAGCTCGCGCTCCAGGTTGGCGCGGATGTCCTTGCGGAACTGCTCCTCGTCACCGCCCTTCACGCCGAAGCTCTTGATGAAGTCTTCGTCCACGTCCGGCAGCACCGGGGCGGAGACGTCCACGGCCTTGACCGTGACCTTGACCTGCTTGCCGGCCAGGGCCGGCACGCGCCAGTCGGCCGGGAATTCGACGTCCAGGGTCTTTTCTTCACCCTTGGTCATGCCGACCAGGCCCTGCTCGATCTGCTCGAACATCATGCCCTGGCCCACGATGACGCTGCCCTTTTCGCTGCCTTCGGCCGGCAGGCGCTCATCGCCGGCCTGGGAGAAGGTTTCCAGCGCGACCAGGTCGCCTTCCTGCGCGCCACGGGTGACCGGGCTCCAGCTGCGGCGCTGCTCGCGCAGGTTGGTGATCATCTGGTCGATGTCGGCATCGCTGATGTCGGCGGTGTGGCGCACCACGGTCAGCTTGCTGACGTCCACGTCGCCGAAATCCGGAATCAGCTCGACGGTGGCCACGAAGGAGAATTCGCCTTCCTCGCCCTTGTCGATGCGCGGGGTGCCGGCAATGCGCAGCTCGTGCTCACGCAGGGCGGCATCGAAGGTCTCGCGCAGCAGGCCGTCGACGGCTTCGCTGCGGACCTGCTGGCCGAAACGCTGTTCGATCACCTTGGCCGGGATCTTGCCCGGGCGGAAGCCCTTGATCCGCGCGGTGCGGGCGATTTCGCCCAGACGGCCACTGATGTGGGTCTGCAGGCGGTCTTCCGGCAGCGAGAAGGTCAGGCGGCGTTCCAGATTGCCAGTGGATTCGATCGAAGCTTGCATGTTGACTCCTGCCACCGGCGGCAACGCCCCCGGCACGATGTGATGGATGGAACGGGTTTAGAACGCGGGGTCGTTGACGCGCATGCCCGCCGCAGCCCTGTAGTTTCGCCGATAACGGCCAGCGCCGCCAGCGCGGGCCGGGCGCGGCCGTGAAGGCGCACCAAGGCAGCATGCCGCCGTCTCCCGGGATCCGGGACGTGCCCATCGTCATGGTGCCGGCCAGCGCCGGGAATGGGATGGTGCGAAAGGGGGGACTCGAACCCCCACGCCTTGCGGCACTGGAACCTAAATCCAGGGCGTCTACCAATTCCGCCACTTTCGCGAGCAGATGCTCAGCCCACCATTGTTGCAGGGCTGGAGGCAAAGAAAAAGCGCTGTCGGCGCTACCGGCAAGCGGCGCACCACGCATTCAGGCATCCGGCCGAGCCGGCGGCGCCGCCGGCGGGTGCACGGGCGCGGCGGGCATGGCGTCCAGCAGCCGCTGCGCGAGTGCGCGGTAGATCGGCTGGCGGCAGACCAGCGAGGACACCGCACGGGCCAGCAGCACCGCCGCCAGGATCGGCAGCAGCATGTCCGTGTTATCGGTCAGCTCCATGGAAATGACCGCCGAGGTCAGCGGCGCCTGGGTGACCCCGGTGAGGTAGGCACACATGCCCAGCAGCACCACCGCCGACGGGTCCACCCCGGGCAGCAGCGCGGCCAGGTTGTGGCCGATGCCAGCCCCGACTGCCAATGCAGGCGAAAACAGCCCGCCCGGGATGCCGGCGATATACGACACCAGGTTGGCGGCAAGCTTCATCAGGCCGAATTCGTGCCCGACCAGCGCCTGCCCCTGCACCAGGCCGCGGGCCTGCTCGTACCCGGTGCCGAACGCGCCCGCGCCGAACACCAGCCCCAGCAGGGCCAGCAGCAGCCCGCAGGCGGCAGCGAACAGCACCGGTCGCGCCGCCCTGGCCCGCCCCAGCCAGCGCGGGCGTCCGTCCATCGCGGCCAGCACCACGCGGCTGAAGAGACCCCCGGCCAGACCACCGACCACCCCGCACAACAGCACCGCCAGCCAGCCCATGCCGAGCGGCAGTGCCACATCGACCCGGCCGAAATAGGTGTAGTTGCCCAGCAGCCCCAGCGAAACCACGCCGCCGACGATCACCGCGGTCAGCAGCGCGCCCGAGAAGCGATGCTCCAGCCGCCCGGACAGCTCCTCGATGGCGAACACCACGCCGGCCAGCGGGGTGTTGAACGCCGCCGCGATACCCGCCGCACCACCGGCCAGCAGGAAGTGGCCGGCGTGGCGCGGGTCGCGGAAGCCCAGCGCACGCCCGATCACGTACATCAGGCTGGCCCCGACATGCACGGTGGGGCCTTCGCGCCCGACCGACGCCCCACCCAGCAAGGCCAGCACCGTGAGCCCCAGCTTGCCGGCAGACACCGGCAGCGCCAGGTTGCGCTGGCGGAAGTCGGCATCGGGCTTGTCCAACGCGGCGATCACCTGCGGAATGCCGCTGCCGCGGGTGGGCTTGAGCGCACCGTGGGTGAGCCAGGCCAACAGGCCGAACACGGCCGGGGTGAGCAGCAGCGGCCACCACGGCGAGGCATCGTAGATGCGCCGGAACAGCGCGAATGCCGCGTCACTGGCCTTGGCGAACAGGATGGCGGCCAGCGCCACGGCCACTGCCCCGCCCCACAGCGCGAGGCGCTCGAACCATTGCTGCCGCGAGCCGAGCCAGCGCGTGCGCGACGAAGGTGACGGGGTATCCATGCCGATAGTGTTCCACCGGACCGATCCACGCGATGTGCAGTGACTGGCGGCAGCGGCGGCCGAATCAGTCGGTTGGCACGGCCTGGGCGGGCTGGAAGTCACCCTCGGCCAGGTCGGTACGCAGCACGGTCTGCGCGTAAGGATGGGCCGGCGCGTCTGCGAGCGGGGTGGCAGGCACGAACGTACCCGGCGCCATGTCGTGGCGAACCACCGTGGTGGCGTACTGCGCCTGCATCGCCGGCGGTGCGGCCTGCGGCGGCGCGTCGGCCGCCAGCGCGGTACCGGCAAAGGCGGCCAGCATGAGTCCGGCAAAGGTGGGAAGAGTCATCGTTGCTGCCCTCGAACAGGCGCCGTTGGCGCGGTACGTCGAGTGAAGCGCGGTTGCCAGGCACAGACCGTGCGCGGCGTTGCAGGTTGGGAAAACGCCGTGACGTGTTCGGCGCGGCAGGCGGCGGGAAGTCATGGCAACTCCGTGCGCGATGGAGATCCTGGCGCGTTGGACCGTTGCCGAGCGTGGCTCGGCACTACCGGGTTGCGTCGCACGCGAACGCCGGGCAAGAAAAAAGCCACCTGGATGACCAGGTGGCTTTCGTCTTGGTGGGCTGTCAAGGATTCGAACCTTGGACCTATTGATTAAGAGTCAACTGCTCTACCAACTGAGCTAACAGCCCGAAAATCGGGAGGCGAATTATGCTGGACTTCCCACAGGGGATGCAAGCACTTTTTCTAAACGGGTGAGAAACACCGCTCCGCGGTAGAGCCGGGCTCTGCCCGGCTGGCAGAGCTTCGATCCCTCTCGGCTCTACGTGGTTGCCGAGCGTGGCTCGGCACTACCAACGCCCACAGAACCGCAGGCAAGAAAAAAGCCACCTGGATAACCAGGTGGCTTCTGTCTTGGTGGGCTGTCAAGGATTCGAACCTTGGACCTATTGATTAAGAGTCAACTGCTCTACCAACTGAGCTAACAGCCCTGAAAACTCAGACGCACATTGTAACGCGTGTGTCGTCTTTTGCAACCCTGATTCACTTTCGGCGAACCAGTTTCAAATCAGTGGGGTGGCTGAGGGGACTCGAACCCCCGACCTCCGGAATCACAATCCGGAACTCTAACCAACTGAGCTACAGCCACCACTGAAACCTTTGCTTCCTGACGCATGCACCCGATGGTGCGCCCGACAGGAATCGAACCTGTAACCGCCGGCTTAGAAGGCCGGTGCTCTATCCAGTTGAGCTACGGGCGCCCTGGCTGGATTATCGCATTTCAATCCTGTTTTGAGCAGGCTTGGTCGGGGTAGAGGGATTCGAACCCCCGACATCCTGCTCCCAAAGCAGGCGCGCTACCAGACTGCGCTATACCCCGGCGGTTGATCCCTCCGAGGTTCCCCCCGAAAGAGTCGGCTATTGTGGGAATGTGCGCGGGATCTGTCAACGCTTTTTTCACGTTGTCGTGCATGCCCCGATCCCGCAACGGTGTATCGGCTATTCTCGGCACAGCGGCCGGATGGTCGGCACCCTACCCTTCAAGGAGATTGGCAATGCGCAGCGGCAACCCCGCACTTTCCGAATCGACGTTCCTCGACCTGGCCAGTGGCTCGGTGGTGACCTCGCCCGATCAGGTAATGACCATCAATGGCACCGTCAACAAGACCGGCGTGCTGTTGCTGCTGACCGTGCTGACCGCGGCGTACGCGTGGAGCCAGGCCATCGACGCCTCCGGCCTGCCCACCTCCAGCGCCATGCTGTACGCGATGGGCGGTGCGATCGGCGGCCTGGTGCTGGCGCTGGTGACAGTGTTCAAGAAGGAATGGTCGCCGGTGACCGCGCCGATGTACGCGCTGGTGGAAGGCCTGTTCCTGGGATCCATCTCGGCCCTGTTCAACGCCAAGTTCCCGGGCATCGTGATGCAGGCGGTGATGCTCACCTTCGGCACCCTGTTCGTGATGCTGGCCGCTTACCGCAGCGGGCTGATCAAGGTCACCGAGAACTTCAAGCTCGGCGTGGTCGCCGCAACCGGCGGCATCGCGCTGCTGTACCTGGCCTCGTTCGTGCTGGGCTTCTTCAACATCAACATCCCGATGATCCATGAAGGCGGCTGGCTCGGCATCGCCTTCAGCCTGTTCGTGGTGGTGGTGGCCGCGCTGAACCTGGTGCTGGATTTCGACTTCATCGAAACCGGTGCCGAGGCCCGCGCACCGAAGTACATGGAGTGGTACGGCGCGTTCGGCCTGATGGTCACGCTGGTGTGGCTGTACGTGGAATTCCTGCGCCTGCTGTCGAAGATCCAGCAGCGCTGAATCACCGCAGGGAAACACCCAAGGGCGCCTTCGGGCGCCCTTTTTCATGCGCCGGCGTGGCGGGCCAGCAGCGTGGGCACTGACGAGGCCAGCAGCGCCACGCCCGAGGCGGTCAGCAGACCCAGCACGATCTGGCGGAAGCGCGCTTCGCTGATACCGATGTAGAGACGCGCGCCGAGCAGCGTCGGTACCAGCATGGCCGGCGCGACGATGGCGAAGTACGGCAGCATCTGGACGGTGACCACGCCACTGCCCAGGTACACGCCCATGGTGACCAGCAGCATGGACAGGTTGAAGTTCTGGATGACTGCTCGCTGCTCGTCCTTGCCGAAGCCACGCAGCGTCGCCCAGAGCGTTGGCACCGGCCCGGCGAAGCCACCGATGCCGCTGAGCACGCCGCCGGCCATGCCGGCCACCGTGTCGCCCAGGCGCCCGCCGACGGTGATGGGCGGCAGGGAACGCGCCATCAGCATGACCGGGCACCACAGCGCAAGAAACCCACCCAGCAGCGCCTTGAACCACGCCATGTCCAGGTGCGGCAACACCGCCAAGCCCAGCGGAATGCCCGCCAATCCGCCCAGTACGAACGGCAGCAGCAACCGCAGGTTGAAGCCGCGGCGCACGGTGAACACCGCCAGCAACTGACCCACCAGCGCACCGAACACCGACAACGTGGCCGCCAGCCGCGGGTCCAGGGTCCACGCCCAGAACGACATCGCCACCATGCCGAACGCGAAGCCGGACAGGCCCTGCACGAATCCCGCCACGATCGCGCCCAGCGCGACCACCAGATACACCGAATCCATCCACGCTTCCTGTTGCTGGGCGACCGCTAGGCGGCCGCGCTGACCAGCCCAGCGTAATGTGCGGCCAGGTAGTCCACCAGCGCGCGCACCTTCGGCGCCAGCGAACGGGCGTGCGGATACAGCGCGAAGTAGCGGCGATCACCCCCATGCCAGCCGGGCAGCACGCGGATCAGGCGGCCGGCACGCAGGTCGTCCTGCACGGTCAATGCGGTGAACAGGCTGATGCCCATGCCGGCCTGCACGGCGGCGTACAGGGCGGGCGTGGCATCCACGCGCAGGCGCTGGCCAACTTCCACGCTGGTGTGGGCAGCCCGCGGCCCGTGCAGGTGCCACGCGGTGCTGGCGCCGCCGGGCTGGAACGCCAGCAGCGTATGGGCCTGCAGGTCCGTCACCTGGCGTGGCAGGCCATGCCGGGCCAGATAGGCCGGTGCGGCCACCAGGATGCGCGGGCAGCAGGCCAGTTCGCGCGCCACCAGTTGGCTGTCGGGCAAGGTGGCGGCAATGCGCAGCGCCATGTCGAAACCGCCACCGACCACGTCGACCAGCTGATCGTCGGCGCACAGGTCGAGCGAGACCTGCGGATAGCGGGCCAGGAAACCGGGCAACCAGTGCGGCAGCTCCTGGCTTGCGACAACCTGCGGCACGCTGATCCGCACCCGGCCGCTCGGCGCTGCCTGCACGGCGCGGGCGCGGTCGTCGGCCAGTTCCAGCCGCTCCAGCAGGGCCACGGCATCGCGGTAATAGTCGCGCCCGGCCTCGGTCAGCGACAGCCGCCGGGTGGTGCGATCCAGCAACCGGACCTGCAGGTGCTCTTCCAGCTGCCGCAGTTGCCGCGACATGGACGAATGCGTGGTCCCCTGCCGCTCGGCGGCCGCACTGAAACTGCCGGCCTCGACGATGGCGCGCAGCGCGCGCAGGGCGGCGAAGTGGTCCATCGACAGGCAGCTCCGGGCAGGTGGCGGGACCCGCGGCTGCGGGCCCCGCCAGCTTATCAAGCGCCGTTGCCCGCCTCGCGCACCGGCAGGGCCAGGATCGCGTCGGTGGTCATGACATCGCCGAACGCATCCTGGATCTGCGCCAGCGACGCCTCGTGCAGCGCGCGGTGGCCGATGCGCTTGCCGTCGGCCAGGTCCAGGTCGCGGCTGGCGCTGGCGTCGGACGCCACGAGCACGCGATGGCCGCGCGGCGCGGCCGCCGCATCGCGGGCCGCACCGACGACGCAGGCGTGTGTCTGCAGGCCGGTGATGATCAACGTGTCGATGCCGGCGTCCTTGAGCACGTTGTCCAGCACCGCGGCCGAGGCACCGGCGAACACGCTGACGTTGTCTTTCTGGATGACGGTTTCACCATTGCGCGGCTGCATGTCGCGATGGAAGGCGACGTTGACGCTGCCCTGCGCGAACAGCGGCGCGCCGGCCGGCAGCACATGCTGGACGTGGATGACGCGGATGCCGTGGGCATCGGCGAAGTCGACCACGCGGCGGGTCTGGCGCAGTGCGGCCACGCCGTCGGGAATGACCATGCGGCCGCCGGTAAAGCCTGGCGCGGCATCTGCATCGAAGTACTCGTTCTGGACATCGATCACCAGCACGGCGGTCTTTGCTGCATCCAGCGAGGCTACGTTCGGGGCACCGGCCAGGTGGCGGATGGTGGGGTGGGACGGTTCGGCGGCGGCGACCGGGGCGGTGGCGGCCATGCCGATCAAGCCGGCAAGACCGAAGGCGGTGAGGTTCATGTGGGCACTCCTGCGCGTTGAAAGTGGGCACAGGATGCGCGCCGGCCTGTGCACCAACCAGCCCTCTTCCAGCACATCATCTGTGCATCAACTGCACAGATAGCGCTCCAGACCCCCAACGCAACGGGGCGCCCGAAGGCGCCCCGCTGTGGACTCTGCCGATGTCGACCGACCGCTTACAGGCGGCTGGCGATGGCCTGGGCGAAGCCCATCGTGTTGCCGGTGCCGCCGAGGTCGCCGGTCAGCGAGTCCTTGGCTTCCAGGGTGGCGACGATGGCCTTGCGCAGGCGCTCGGCGTTGTCGGTCTGGCCGACGTGGTCCAGCATCTGCGCGGCCGCCAGCAGCAGCGCGCACGGATTGGCCTTGCCCTGGCCGGCGATGTCCGGCGCGGTGCCGTGCACGGCTTCGAAGATGGCCGCGTTCTCACCGATGTTGGCACCCGGGGCCAGGCCCAGGCCGCCCACCAGACCAGCGCACAGGTCGGAGATGATGTCGCCGAACAGGTTGGTGGTGACGATGATGTCGAACTGTTCCGGACGCATCACCAGCTGCATGCAGCAGTTGTCGACGATCATTTCCTGGAACTCGATGTCCGGGTACTTGGCCGCCACTTCGCGGGCCACGGCCAGGAACAGGCCCGAGGTCGACTTGATGATGTTGGCCTTGTGCACGGCGGTGACCTTCTTGCGGCCGGTGCTGCGGGCCAGCTCGAAGGCATAGCGCACGATGCGCTCGGAGCCCTTGCGGGTGATGCGGGTACCGGAGAACGCGGTCTCGCCGTCGGCCGACACTTCCTGGCCTTCGGCCAGGTAGGCGCCTTCGGTGTTCTCACGCACGGTGATCAGGTCCACGCCGTCGCCGAAGCGCGACTTGGTGTTCGGGAACGACACGGCCGGACGCACGTTGGCGTACAGGTCGAAGTGACGGCGCAGGCTGACGTTGATCGAGGTGAAGCCGCCACCGACCGGCGTGGTCAGCGGGCTCTTCAGGGCGATCTTGTTGCGTGCGATCGATTCCAGCGTGGAAGCGGGCATCAGGTCGCCGTGCTTTTCCAGCGCGACCAGGCCGGCATCGGCGTCTTCGTATTCAAAGCCGGTGTCCAGCTTGCCGAGCACGAACAGGGTAGCGTCCATGATCTCCGGGCCGATGCCGTCACCGCGGATGACCGTGATTTTCTGCGTCATTGATGTGTATTCCGAACCGAGGGGGAGCGCCGTCCGTCAGCTAGGCGGAGCACGGGCGCAAGGGAAGTTTCATCGGCAATTATGCCTGACCCGCCCAACGGACCCAAATCCGCCATTGGTGGTAGTGCCGGCCGCTGGCCGGCAACCAAGACAGCCACACACACCGGTAGCCACCGACCGCTGGTCGGTGGGCACGCAGTGCCGAACATGAACAGAAACCCGCCGGCGCGTCGCCGGCGTCATCAGGGAGGGCAGCGCGGCGGCCGCCCCGGCCTCAATGCTCGTGAACCGCCGGCGCGGCGGCGCCGCCCTCGAGCTGGTCCAGGAAATCGACCGCGCGGCGCAGGTGCGGAATCACGATGGAGCCACCGACCACCAGGCCGACCGAGAACGTCTCGAAGAACTCCTCGCGGGTCACCCCGGCGTCCTTGCACTGGGCCACGTGGTAGCTGATGCAGTCATCGCAACGCAGCACCATCGAGGCGACCAGGCCCAGCAGCTCCTTGGTCTTCACATCCAGCGCGCCGGCCTGGTAGGTCTGGGTGTCCAGCGCGAAGAAGCGGCGGACCACCTGGTTGGGCTCGCCCAGGATGCGCTGGTTCATGCGCTGGCGGAATTCGGTGAACTCGGCGATGCGGTCCTTGCTGCCGTCGTCGGTCGCGCTCACGCCTGGCCCTCGCCGGCCAGCAGCGGTTCCAGCTTGCCGGCCCGGTGCAACGCCATCATGTCGTCATAGCCGCCCACGTGGACCTCGCCGACGAAGATCTGCGGCACGCTGGTGCGGCGGGTCTTGGCCATCATCTTGTCGCGCTCGACCGGGTCCAGGTCGATCCGCACTTCGGTCCAGTCGCGCCCTTTGCTCTTCAGGAAGTTCTTGGCGGCCACGCAGTAGGGGCAGACAGCGGTGGAATAGATGGTGATGGCGGGGGCCCCACCCGGGTTGGACGCAACATCTTGGCTCACGGGAAACTCCACGGACAAACGAGTGTCTGTATATGGTAGCTGTCCGCTGGTTTTTCCATGTCATGACCGCAACACTGTGGATTAACCGTAGATTTGCACCCGGCCTGTCACGCTACCGGGCCTGCCCCCTCCACCCGCCCTGCCCGTCCTGGAGCTTCGATTGCGCCCTCTGCTGCTCTCCGCCGCGCTCACCCTCGCCCTGGCCACGCCGTTGGCCTCGGCCCAGGACAGCAAGCTGCCGGACATCGGGTCGTCGGCCGGGGAACTGCTGACCCCGGCGCGCCAGGCCGAATACGGCGGGATGATGCTGCGCGAGCTGCGCAACTACGGCTTCCTGCTGGACGACCCGCTGGTGGACGACTGGCTGCAGAACATCGGCACCCGGCTGGGCTCCAACAGCGCCCAGCCCCGCCAGTCCTATACGTTCTTCATGCTCAAGGACCGCCAGATCAATGCGTTCGCCACGCTCGGCGGCTATGTGGGGGTCAACGCCGGCCTGGTGCTGACCGCCGAACGCGAGGACGAGGTGGCCGCGGTGCTGTCCCACGAGATCGCCCACGTCACCCAGCAGCACGTGCTGCGCGGGGTGGAGCGCGCCCAGCGCGACCAGATCCCGATCCTGCTGGGCATGCTGGCCGCGGTGGTCGCCGCGCAGCAGGCCGGCGGCAGCTCCTCCGGCGATGCAACCATGGCCGCGATCACCTCGGGCATGGGCCTGATGCAGCAGCGCCAGATCAACTACACCCGCAGCAACGAATCCGAAGCCGACCGCCTGGGCATCCGCACCCTGGCCCGCAGCGGCTACGACGTGGATGCGATGGCCGGTTTCTTCGAACGCATGTCCGCCTCGATGCGCGGCAACGCCGGCGGCTACTCGGTCCCCGACTTCCTGCAGACCCACCCGGTCAACACCACCCGGATCAGCGAGGCCAAGGCCCGCGCCGAGCAGATGAAGAAGGACACCGTCCTGCTGACCACCGAGGTTCCCGGCGGGGTCCGCCAGGAACGGGTGAACCCCACCGACCCGGCGCTGTCGGACCCGATCGTGCGCCGCGGCAACCCGCTGCTGCCGGCTTCGATGCAGCTGTCGGTGAACGCCCTCAGCCGGGGCGCCAGCGGCCAGTTCGAGTGGGCGCGCGAACGCCTGCGCGTGCTCAGCGCCGACACCCCGGGCGACGTGGTGCGCGAGTACGAAAGCCTGCAGCGCGCGCAGAAGAACGGCCTGGGCCCGGCGCAGCGCTACGGCCTGGCCCTGGCGCGACTGCGCAACAGCGGCGCCGCCCAGGCCCGTACCGACCTTGCCGCGCTGCTGGGCGACCATCCCGACAACCTGTGGGTCGCCGTGGCCCTGGGCCAGGCCGAATCCCGCGCCGGCCAGGCTGCCCAGGCCAACGCCCGCTTCGAGACGCTGCTGCGCCAGCACCCGGGCAGCCGCCCGGTGGCGCTGACCTACGCCGAAGTCCTCAACGAGCAGGGCGGCCGCGAGGCCGGCCAGCGCGCCCAGGCGATGCTGCGCCCGCTGCTGTCGCAAAGCGGCAATGATCCGGTGTTCCAGCTGCGTTATGCCCGGGCCAGCGAACTGGCCGGCGACACCGTACGGGCCAGCGAGGCGTACGCCGAGGCGGCCTACCTGAACGGCCGGCCGGAGCAGGCGCTGATCCAGCTGCAGGCCCTGAAGAAGCAGCCCGGGCTGGACTACGTGGGCCGCGCGCGGGTGGATGCGCGCATCGAGACCATCACCCCGACCGTGCTCGAAATGCGCCGCCAGGGTGTTCGCGACCCGGAGCTGGAACGGCGCTGAGCCGGCGGTCGCGCGGCCGGCAGATGACCAGCACATGGCAATCGGCATCGATCGCCGCCCCGGTCGTCACAAACATGTCATGAAACCGTAGTCTACTGGGCTCAATCCCGGTCTGATAAGCAATACGGTGCGCACGTGCAGAAACGCATTCTGATCGTCGATGACGAACCCGCGATCCGCGAAATGGTCGCCTTCGCCCTCCGCAAGGGCGACTACGACCCCATCCATGCCGGTGATGCGCGCGAAGCGCAGACGGCGATCGCCGATCGCGTCCCCGACCTGATCCTGCTGGACTGGATGCTCCCGGGCACCAGCGGCCTGGATCTGGCCCGGCGCTGGCGCAAAGAAGCCCTCACCCGCGAGGTGCCGATCATCATGCTGACCGCGCGCGGGGAAGAGAACGACCGCGTCGGTGGCCTGGAAGCCGGCGTCGACGACTACGTGGTCAAGCCGTTCTCGGCCCGCGAACTGCTGGCCCGCATCCGTGCGGTGATGCGCCGCGCCCGCGACGATGACGAGGACGGCAGCGTGGCGGTCGGTTCGATCCGCATCGACGGCGCCGCCCACCGCGTGTTCGCCGGCGACCAGCCGGTGCCGATCGGCCCCACCGAATACCGCCTGCTGCACTTCTTCATGACCCACCCCGAGCGCGTCTATACCCGCGCCCAGTTGCTGGACCATGTGTGGGGCGGCAGTGTGTACGTGGAAGAGCGCACCATCGACGTGCACATCCGCCGGCTGCGCAAGACGCTGGAACCGTTCGCGGCGGAAAACATGGTGCAGACCGTGCGCGGTGCCGGGTATCGCTTCTCTACGTCGACCTGATCACGGCGCTGCTTCTGCTAGGCTCAGGCAGCCGCAGCAGCAGGGCAGAGCCCCGCTCTACGCGGCGGGGTAGCGTCCCGCTCCACGTTTGGTAGCGGGGCAGCGCCCCGCTCTCCCCCGGATCACACCGGGGACCGCACTTTCCGCGAGACCGCAATGCCGCGCCACATCCGTTCTGCCTGGTTGAAGACACTGGCCACCCTCGCCCTGCTGCTGCTCGCCGCCGGCGTGCTGGGGCTGCTCACCGGCCATGTGTGGATGTGCATCGCGCTGGCTTCCATCGGCGCACTGGCCTGGCATTACTGGCGGCTGCGCCGGGTGCTGCGCCGGCTGACCGCCCGGCAGCGCTGGGACATGGGCGGCGGCAACGGCGTGTGGAACGAGCTGGACCGCCTGCTGTACCGCAACCAGCTGGAAATGCGCACGCGCAAGCGGCGCCTGCTGGACATGCTGCGCAGCTACCGCGCCGCCGCCGCTGCCCTGCCTGACGCGGTGGTGGTGGTGGACCGCAACAGCCAGCGCGTGCAGTGGTTCAACGAAGCGGCCACCTCGCTGCTGGGCCTGCACCATCCCGGTGACCTGGGCGAGGCCCTGGTCGAGCGCCTGCAACCGATGCCGCTGGCCCACTGGCTGGCCGGCGGGCGCAATGCCGAACCGATCCTGGACGTGCCCTCCCCGGTCGACCCGGCGATCCGGCTCAACCTGCGCCTGATTCCCTATTCGCCGGACTACTGGCTGCTGATCGCACGCGATGTGAGCAAGCTGCTGCGGCTGGAACAGGTACGCCGCGACTTCGTGGCCAATGTGTCCCATGAACTGCGCACGCCGCTGACCGTGGTGCACGGCTACCTGGACATGATGGAGCCGGAGGACTTCCCCGGCACCGGTCCGATGCTGGAAGAGATGCGTAAGCAGTCCCAGCGCATGGCCCAGCTGGTCGAAGACCTGCTCACCCTGTCGCGGCTGGAATCGCAGGAACACACCGAAGAAGAGACCGTGGCGATGGCCCCGATGCTGGCCACGCTGCGCCGTGAGGCCGAGGCGCACAGCCAGGGCCGCCACCAGATCAGCGTGATCGACAGCGCCGGGGTCGACCTGCAGGGCTCCAACAAGGAACTGCACAGTGCCTTCTCCAACCTGGTCACCAACGCGGTGCGCTACACCCCGGCCGGTGGCCGGGTCGAAGTAGAGCTGGCGCGCGAGGGCCAGGGCGTGGTGCTGAGCGTGCGAGACACCGGCTATGGCATCCCCGCCACCCACCTGCCGCGCCTGACCGAACGCTTCTATCGGGTGTCCAGCAGCCGCTCGCGCGAAAGCGGCGGCACCGGCCTGGGCCTGTCGATCGTCAAGCACATCCTGGGCCTGCACCATGCGCGCCTGGAGATCCAGAGCGAGGTCGGCAAGGGCAGCGTGTTTGCGTGCCACTTCGATGCCGACCACGTCCGCGAGCGCGCCGACGCGGCCTCCCTTTCCTCTTCCGAAGACCTTTCCGCATGAGCACTCTCGTTCCCATCGCCGTGCCTGTGGACAACGATCCACTGCGTGACCCGGCGCTGTACATCAACCGCGAGCTGTCGCAGCTGGATTTCAACTTCCGCGTGCTGGCCCAGGCGATGGACACGCAGGTGCCGCTGCTGGAGCGGCTGCGTTTCATGTGCATTTCCTGCACCAACCTGGACGAGTTCTTCGAGATCCGCGCCGCCGCGGTGCGCCATGCGCAGGAGTTCGGGCTGCCGCCGGCCCCGGATGGCATGACCCCGCAGGCGATTCTCAACGCGATCCATGACCGCGCCGCACAGCTGGTGGACCAGCAGTACCGCTGCTGGAATGAAACCCTGCGCCCGGCACTGCACGAGGCCGGCATCGACGTGCTCGGCCGGCACTCCTGGAACCACCGCCAGAAGCGCTGGCTGCGCGCCTATTTCCGCAACGAGATCATGCCGGTGCTGTCGCCGCTGGGGCTGGATCCGTCGCACCCGTTCCCGAAGATCCTCAACAAGTCGCTGAACATCGTGGTGGTGCTCAAGGGTACCGATGCGTTCGGCCGCGCCGGCCACCTGGCCATCGTGCGCGCGCCGCGCTCGCTGCCGCGCATCATCCAGCTGCCGGAAAAGCTCGGCGGCCCGCAGACCTATGTGTTCCTGTCCTCGGTGCTGTCCACGTTCGTCGACGAACTGTTCCCGGGCATGGAAGTCCAGGGTGCCTACCAGTTCCGCGTGACCCGCAATTCCGAACTGGTGGTGGACGAGGAAGAAGTGGAAAACCTCGCGCTGGCACTGCGTGACGAACTGGTCGACCGCGGCTACCGGCCGGCGGTGCGGCTGGAGATCGCGCAGGACTGCCCACGCGACATTGTGCGCACGCTGCTGCAGAACTTCGGCCTGACCGAAAACGCGGTGTACCGCATCGACGGGCCGGTCAACCTCAACCGCGTGATCCAGCTGTACGACCTGCTGGCCCGCCCGGAACTGAAGTACCCCACGCTCAGCCCGCGCGTGCTGCGCGACGGCGACGGCATCTTCGACGTGGTCGCGCGCAAGGATGTGCTGCTGCACCATCCGTTCGATGCGTTCACCCCGGTGCTGGACCTGATCAAGCAGGCCGCGGTGGATCCCAACGCGCTGGCGATCAAGCAGACGCTGTACCGCACCGGCAAGGATTCGCAGATTGTCGATGCGTTGATCCAGGCCGCGCGCAACGGCAAGGACGTCACCGTGGTGGTGGAACTGCGCGCACGCTTCGACGAAGAGGCCAACCTCGGCCTGGCCGACCGCCTGCAGGAAGCCGGCGTGCAGGTGGTGTACGGCGTGGTGGGCTACAAGACCCACGCCAAGATGCTGCTGATCGTGCGCCGCGAGGGCCGCAAGCTGCGCCGCTATGTGCACCTGGGCACCGGCAATTACCACAGCGGTACGGCGCGCGCGTATACCGACCTGAGCCTGATCACCGCCGACCCGGACATCGGCAACGACGTGCACCTGCTGTTCCAGCAGCTGTCCGGCCTGGCGCCACGGACCAAGCTCAAGCGCCTGCTGCAATCGCCATTCACCCTGCACCCGGGCCTGTTGCAGCGGATCGAGCGCGAGACCCGCCTGGCCACCAGTGGTCGCCCGGGCCGGATCATCGCCAAGATGAACGCCCTCAACGAGCCGCAGGTGATCCGTGCGCTGTATGCCGCCTCGCAGGCCGGCGTGCAGATCGACCTGATCGTGCGCGGCGCCTGCACGCTGCGCCCGGGCGTGCCCGGGGTGTCGGACAACATCCGGGTGCGTTCGATCGTCGGCCGCTTCCTGGAGCACAGCCGGGTGTACTGGTTCGGCAACGATGGCGCCGCCGAGCTCTACTGCGCCAGCGCCGACTGGCTGGAGCGCAACCTGCTGCGCCGGGTCGAAACCTGCTTCCCGATCCTGGACCCGGAACTGGCGCGCAAGGTCTACCGCGACGTGCTGCAGAACTACCTGGACGACAACCTCAACGCCTGGCAGCTGCAGGCCGACGGCAGCTACCGGAAGTGCACCCCGGACCACGACGAGCCGCCGCATGCGGCGCAGATGGCGTTGATGCAGGGCCTGTAGGTACCGACCGTTGGTCGGTACGCGTTGATTGCCCTGGTCGGTACGTTCTTGCGTGCCGACCAACGGTCGGCACCTGCCGGTGATGTCCGACGATGCGTGCCGACCAACGGTCGGCACCTACCGGCCGGGCAGCCGCCTGCCCCCTTCGATGCGACCGGTCGTCGCAGCCTGCCCATGTGAAGGGCGCGCGGTGACTTCGCGACCCACCCTTCGGCTAACATTCGCAAATGCCGCATACCTCCACGACTCCGCCCGCCCTGCAGGATGGCGACCTGCTCGCCGCCATCGACCTGGGTTCCAACAGTTTCCACATGGTCATCGCGCGCTACACGCTCGGGCAGCTGCGGGTGGTCGACCGCCTGCGCGAGACCGTGCGCATGGCCGACGGCCTGGATGGCAAGGGTGGCCTGTCCGCCGAGGCGCGCCAGCGCGCGCTGGAATGCCTGGCGCGGTTCGGCCAGCGCATCCGCGCCATTCCCTCGGTCCGGGTGCGCGCCCTGGCCACCAACACCGTGCGCCAGCTGCGGTCGCCGCAGGCCTTCCTGATGCCGGCCGAGACCGCGCTCGGGCATGCCATCGAAGTGGTCAGCGGCCGCGAAGAGGCCCGCCTGATCTACCTGGGCGTGGCCCACGCGCAGCCGCCCAAGCCGGACCAGCGCCGGCTGGTGATCGACATCGGCGGCGGCTCCACCGAATTCATCATCGGCCAGGGCATGCAGACCCTGGAGCGCGAAAGCCTGCAGGCCGGCTGCATCGCCAGCACGCGCCGGTTCTTCCCGGGCGGCAAGCTCAGCCGCAAGCGCTGGAAGGATGCGTTGACCGAGATCGGCGCGGAGTTCCAGCAGTTCGCCAACAAGTACCGGGCGCTGGGCTGGCACGAAGCGCTGGGCTCGTCGGGCACGCACAAGGCGATCAGCGAGATCTGCGCCACCATGAAGCTGAGCAAGGGCGCGATCACCGCCGAAGCCCTGCCGCAGCTGCGCGATGAGCTGCTCAAGGCCAAGCGCATCGAAGACATCAACCTGCCCGGGCTGTCGGCCGACCGCCGGCCGATCATCGCCGGCGGCATCCTGGTGCTGGAGGCGGCCTTCCAGGCGCTGGGCCTGCAGAAGCTGCTGGTCAGCAAGGCGGCCATGCGCGAAGGCATCCTGTACGACATCCTGGGCCGCGCCAGCGAAAACGACCTGCGCGACGAATCGGTGGCCGCGCTGACCCTGCGCTATGGCATCGACATCGTGCAGGCCGACCGCGTCGAGCACACCGCGATGAACCTACTGGCCCAGGTGGAAGACAGCTGGGCGCTGGACCCCGACGACGCGCGCATGCTCGGCTGGGCCGCGCGCCTGCACGAGCTGGGCCTGATGATCGCCCACAGCGGTTACCACGTACACGGCAGCTACGTGCTGGAGAACTCGGATATCGCCGGCTTCTCGCGGCAGGAGCAGCAGCTGCTGGCCGCGCTGGTCCGCAGCCACCGCCGCAACATCTCCAAGTCGGCGTTCGAGGCGCTGCCCGAGCGCCTGCTGCAACCGGCACGGCGCATGACCGCGCTGCTGCGGCTGGCGGTGCTGCTCAACCGGGCGCACGAAGAGACCCCCATGCCGGCACTGGAACTGACCGCCGACGACAGCCGGCTGGCGCTGATCCTGCCGCAGGCCTACATCGATGCGCGGCCGCTGCTGCGCGCCGACCTGATCGGTGAAACCGAGGGCATGGCCGGCCTGGGTGTGCAGTTCCGGCCGTTCGTGGCCTGAACCCGCCGGCCCGCGCACCGACGCGGGCCGCCCTCCCCTGCCCCTTGCGTGCCGCGTGCCGGCACCGGGCGGTCGTGAACCCACCTTATCCCCCTCCCGCTGACCGCCCAACCCCGGCGGGCGGCGGCATCGCTGCGTGCGTCTGCGGGCAGGTCCAGCACCAGCGCGAGGGGCTGATTTGCGCGCGCGCCATGCCGCAGCGCAGCAAATTGCTACATTTCGACACAAATCGATACGCCACGACTACTGAACCGCCACGACAAGTCATTGCTTCTCTTGCAGTTTTGTCTCGCTCGTTACAAGTTCGTGAGAATTTCTTTGCGGACTATTTACAAAGTATTAACGACCGAGACTATGATCAAGGAACCGGCCTTCACACGGTCGGATTTTTGGGAACGCGGGAACTTGGGCCCGCCGACTCTTTTTGATCCAGTTCCAACCGAGAGAGAGAGCCACATGAATTCACGCACCAACGTACTGGGGCAGGCAATCCGCTATGCCCTGGTCGCCGGCACCGCAGGCCTGATGGCCGCCCCGGCGATGGCACAGGACGCGCCGGCAGCAACCAACCTTGACCGCATCGAGATCACCGGTTCGCGCATCCGCCAGGTTGACGTGGAAACCGCACAGCCGGTGTTTGCGATCAGCCGCAACGATATCGAACGCCAGGGCTTCAGCTCGGTGGCCGACATCCTGCAGAACGTTACCGCCATGGGCAGCCCGACGATCAGCCGCGCCAACGCGCTGACCGCTGGTGAAAATGCCGGCGGTACCTACATCGACATGCGCAACCTGGGCACCCAGCGCACGCTGGTGCTGGTCAACGGCAAGCGCCTGGGCATCAGCACCTCCGGCTACCAGGACGTGTCCACCCTGCCGGTCTCGGCAGTGGAGCGCATCGAAGTGCTGAAGGACGGCGCATCGGCCATCTACGGCTCCGACGCGATGGCCGGCGTGGTCAACATCATCACCCGCAGCAACGTCACCGGCGTCACCGCCAACGTCTACCACGGCCAGTACAGCGAAGGCGACGGCGCGCGTGACCGCTTCGACGTGGTCGCCGGCTGGAGCAACGACCGGATCTCGCTGACCCTGTCGGCCGAGCATTCCGAAGAAAAGGGCGTGTGGGCCGCCGACCGCGGCTTCAGTGCCTACGGCCTGACCGACCGCCACGCCGACAACGTGACCAACTGGGCCACCATCAGCCAGTACGGCCAGTTCACCGGCCTGAAGGGTCGCCCGGGCTGCACCAACGCCACCGCCGGGTGCAACTACTCGCTCAACCGCGGCGCCGACCCGCTCAACCCGGCCAACTATCACCTGACCGACCCGACCGGGTTCACCGGTGATGTGAGCAACTCCAACGACCAGATGCACGTCAGCTATCCGGTCAAGCGCGACTCGGTGTACTTCGATGGTCGCTTTGCGATCACCGACAACATCAACTTCCGCACCGAGCTGGGCTACAACAAGCGCAACTCGGTTCGCCAGATCGCCGGCTACCCGCTGCAGTCCAGCACTGCCGGCGTCGGTTCGATGTCGATCAACAGCTACTTCAACCCGTTCGGCAACCAGCACGGCTACGCCGCGCCGACCGCCATTGCGTGGAACCGCCGTACCTGGGAAGTGCCGCGCGTCACCACCAGCGAGCTGAAGACCTACCGTGCGGTGGCCTCGTTTGATGGTTCGTTCGACATCGGCGAGCGCTACTTCGATTGGGAAGTGGGCTACCAGTACAACCGCAACGAGCTGGAGTCGGTAGCGACCGGCAACCTGCACAAGGGGCGTGTCGCCGCTGCCGTGGGTCCGTCGTTCCTCAACGCTGCCACCGGCCAGGTGCAGTGCGGTACCCCGGGCGCGCCGATCGATGCCGCTACCTGCAAGCCGTGGAACCCGCTGGTGCCGTACGGCACGATCGATCCGAACGGCCTGGACGGCAATGCGTCTCTGCAGGAATGGCTGTTCCCGCCGGAGCTGACCAAGGGCCAGACGACGACGAAGAACTTCTTCGCCAACATCGCCGGTTCGATCGTCACCCTGCCGGCCGGCGACCTGGGCTTCGCGTTCGGCGTTGAAAGCCGCAAGGAAGTGGGCAAGTACGTGCCCGATCCGCTGGCCCAGACCGGTGCCACCACCAACCTGGCCGCTGGCCCGACCGGTGGTGACTACCAGGTCAACGAAGCCTATCTGGAAGTCAACGTTCCGGTGCTGGCCGACCTGCCGGGCGCCAAGGAACTGACCTTGAACGCGGCCACCCGCTTCTCGGATTACGACACCTTCGGCAACACCCTCAACAGCAAGTTCGGTTTCAAGTGGAAGCCGATCGAGCAGCTGCTGGTCCGTGGTACGTGGGCCGAGGGCTTCCGCGCGCCGACCATCAACGATCTGTACGGTGGCGGTTCGCAGACCTTCGCGCAGTTCAGTGATCCGTGCGACACCCAGTTCGGTGCGTCCAAGACGAGCGCCGAAGTGCGCGCACGTTGCGCCCGCGACATCGCCAACGCCGATACCTTCCGCCAGCTGCGCCAGGGCAACCAGCCGGTCGCCACCGCGACCGACGCGACCCCGGTGCCGTTCACCAACGGCTCCAACCCGTTGCTGACCCCGGAAACCTCGACCAGCAAGACGCTGGGCGTGGTGTGGAGCCCCACCTTCATCAGCAACTTCAACATTGCGCTGGACTGGTGGAAGATCCGCATCGACAACACGATCATTGCCGATTCGCCGACGCAGATCCTGATCGACTGCTACGAGCAGGGCATCGACGCGCGTTGCACCCGCTTCACGCGTGATCCGTCCAACGGGATCGTGACGGACCTGCAGTTCGGCAACCGCAATGCCGGCTTCCTGCAGACCGAAGGTTACGATCTGGATGTGAGCTACCGCGTGGATACGGGCTACGGCAAGCTGAGCGCCAACTGGGCCAGCACCTACGTCAGCGAGAACATCTACCGTTCGACCAACGACAGCAAGGTGGTTCCGACCCCGACCAACGGTATCGGCAGCGGCTTCCGCATCCGTTCCAACCTGTCGGTGGGCTGGGATCTGGAGAACTTCGGCGTGACCTGGACCGCGCGTTACTATTCCGGCGTGAAGGAACAGTGCGTGGATATCACCAAGTACCCGGGCGAGTGCTCCGATCCGGGCGTGTACGCTCCGTGGTACAAGGGCGCGCGTAACTACAACGAGCGCGGTTCGGTCACGTTCCACGACCTGCAGTTCCGTTACAACCTGCCGTGGGATGCCACCGTTTCGGTCGGCGCCAACAACGTGTTCGACAAGCTCGGCCCGGTCATGTACAGCAAGCCGAACTCGGCCTTCTCGTACTACGGCGGGTATGACATCGGTCGTTTCATGTACATGAAGTACCAGCAGCGCTTCTGATCGTTGCCGGGTAACACCGCAACACGCTGACCACGGCCCTTCGGGGCCGTGGTTTTTTTTTGGTTCTTCGCCCACCTGCGAGGTAGGCAGAAACGTGCCTTGACGTTTTTCAGGCGCAGCCGTCGGCGGGCCGGGCGCTGGGCCCCCATGCCCTTTCCGGCGAATGTCCTCCGGCGTCGGCCTGCGGCGGCCCCCTCCCCCTTTATTTCGCCTCCAAGGGCATGGGCCCCAGCGCCCGACCCACCGACAGCGCCAGAAAAGCATGGCTTCCCCTGCTTACCGCGAGCCGAGCCCCGTAGCAGCCGGTAGGCTCCTGGGCAAAATAAAGGAGGAGGCCGCCCCGCGGCCGGGGGACATTTGCGCCAGGGGCCTACCGGCTGCTGCGGGGCCCTCACGCGCGCGACCGCCCCGATCGGAGACGCCAGCCGATCCAAACTGCGCGTGCAGAAGCTGGGGGCGTCATCGGCCGGTCATGCGCGCGTCATGGGGGCTACATCGCGCGCGCCCAGCATGGCCGCATACCGGAGGCCCGCCATGCGCTATGCCATCGTCACTGAAACGTACCCCCCCGAAGTCAACGGCGTCGCCCTGACCGTACAGGGGCTGGAACAGGGACTGCGCGCGGCCGGCCACCAGGTGGACCTGGTTCGCCCGCGCCAGGCCACCGAAGCCGACAGCGAGGAAGGCACCCTGCTGGTGACCGGGGCCGGGCTGCCGCGCTACCCCGGCCTGCGTTTCGGGCTGCCCGCGCCCAAGCGTCTGGCCCGGCAATGGCAGCTGCAGCGCCCCGACGCGATCTACATCGCCACCGAAGGCCCGCTGGGCTGGTCGGCGCTGCGCACCGCGCGCCGGCTCGGCATTCCGGTTGCCAGCGGTTTCCATACCCGCTTCGACGAGTACCTGCCCGACTACGGCGTGGCCTGGCTGCAGGCCGCTGCGCTGCGCTGGATGCGGCGCTTCCACAACCAAGCCGATGCCACCCTCGTGCCCACCCAGGAACTGCAGCAGTTCCTGGGCGAACAGGGCTTCGACCGCGTGCGCCTGCTGGCCCGCGCGGTGGACAGCAGCCAGTTTGAACCGCCGCGACGCGACCCGGCACTGCGCGAGGAATGGGGCATCGATGGCACCGGCTTCGCGGCGATCTACGTGGGCCGCATCGCGCCGGAAAAGAACCTCGGGCTGGCGGTGAAGGCGTTCCGCCGCCTGCAGCAGATCCGCCCCAAGGCACGCTTCATCTGGGTGGGCGATGGCCCCTCGCGCGAAAAACTGGCGCATGAGAATCCTGACTTCATCTTCTGCGGCGTGCAGCGCGGCGACGCGCTCGCGCGCCACTTCGCCAGCGGCGACCTGTTCCTGTTCCCCAGCCGCAGCGAGACCTTCGGCAACGTCACCCTGGAAGCGATGGCCAGCGGCGTGGCGACAGTGGCCTTCGATTACGGCGCGGCACGCGAATACCTGCGCACCGACGAAAACGGCATGGCGGTGAACACAGACAGCGAGTTCGTCGCCGCCGCCCTGCAACTGGCCGGCGACGATGTGCTGCGGGCCCGGCTCGGCCGCAATGCGGCCACCGCGATGAAACGGCTGCATCCGCAGCAGGTCGTGGCCGAATTCGATGCCTTGTTGTCCGAACTGGCCCATGCCCGGAGGCCGCATGCCGACCACGCCGCTTGAGGCCCTGCGCGGGCACGAAACCCGCTGGTGCCGCCGCGCCAACCACTACTGCCGGCGCCGCCGCGTACGCCGCGCATTCGCCGTGGTCAGCCGGCTGGGCGATGGCGTGTTCTGGTACGCGCTGATGGGCGTGCTGGTGCTGGTGGACGGGTTTGAAGGGCTGCAGGCCTCGCTGCACATGGCCGCCACCGGGCTGATGGCGTTGCTGCTGTACAAGGGCCTCAAACGCTGGACCCGACGCCCGCGCCCGTATGCCGCCGACCTGCGCATCCGCGCCTGGGTGGCGCCGCTGGATGAGTTCAGTTTCCCTTCCGGGCATACCCTGCACGCGGTGTCGTTCACCATCGTCGCCTTGGCCTACTACCCGTGGCTGGCACCGCTGCTGGTGCCGTTCACCGCCGCGGTGGGCCTGTCGCGTGTGGTGCTGGGCCTGCACTATCCCAGCGACGTGCTGGCCGCCACGGCGATCGCCACGGCGCTGGCCGGTGCCAGCCTGCGGTGGCTGCCGCTGCCGATCTAACCCGCTGGTGCCGGCCGCAGCAGAGCCGCCCGACCCGTTTTACAATGCGCGCATGACCACGCTGTTCATTTCCGATCTGCACCTGGACCCGAGTCGTCCAGCCATCACCGAGCTGTTCCTGGCGTTCCTGCGCGATGAAGCGATGCAGGCCGACGCGCTGTACATCCTGGGCGACCTGTTCGAAGCCTGGATCGGCGATGACACGCCCTCGGCCGCGGCCGACGCGGTAGCCGACGCCCTGCATGCCGTGGCCGATGCCGGTGTGCCGGTGTACTTCATCCGCGGCAACCGCGACTTCCTGGTCGGCAACGACTACGCGCGCCGCGCCGGCTTCCGCATCCTGCCCGACCCGAGCGTGATCGACCTGTACGGCCGCCCGGTGCTGCTGCAGCACGGCGACCTGCTATGCACCGACGACGTGGCCTACCAGCAATTCCGCGCGCAGACCCGCGACCCGGTGTTCCAGGCGCAGTTCCTGTCGCAGCCGCTGGCCGCACGCATCGCCTTCGCGCAGAAAGCGCGCGATGCCAGCCAGGCGCGTCAGTCGGAAATGAAGCAGGACGACCGCGCCAGCTTCGAGACCGTCACCGACGTGGCACCGGCTGAAGTGGAGGCCACCTTCGCGCGCCACGGCGTGGACACCATGATCCACGGCCACACCCACCGCCCGGCGATCCATGCGCTGCAGGTCGGCGATCGCCCGTGTACCCGGATTGTCCTGGGCGACTGGTATGAACAAGGGTCGGTGCTGCGCGTGACCGCGCAGGGCTGGAGCCTGGACACGCTGGCGCGCTGAGCCGATAAAGGATCACGGATGATCGACCGCACACCGGCCCTGCTGCTGGCCGCGCTGCTTTCGCTGGGCGCGCCTGTGGCAGCCAGCGCCGCCCCAGCCACTGCCTCACCCCAGGTGGAACAGATCCGCCCGGACCCGCAGGCCCCGCAGGTCGGCAGCGGCCCGCACCGGTACCAGTTCGTGCTGCGCGATACGGTCAGCGCCGCACCGGCCGCGCTGCGGCCGTTCGCGCTGTCGCACACCGCGTTCGACCTGCCGTTCGTGGCCGCAGAGAAAGATGTCTACCAGGGCATCACCGATGCGCAGGGACGCACGCCCGTGTTCGCGTTCGAACAGGCGCCTCCCGCGCAGGGCTGGGTACTGCTGGAGCGCTTCGGCAGCGGCCCCAATGGCGAACGCATGCGGCTGCAGGCCGGTGATGGCGAGGGCATCGGTGCGATGGCCTACGAGCTGGTGGTCTGTGGCAAAACCCCGCGCCTGTATCGCGGCGTGACCACGGCCGACGGCGACACCGCGTATGTGGCCACCAGTGCGATCGTGAACCTGTTGCTCTTCATCGACGCCGACAGCACCGCCGCCGGGGGCGACAGGAGCGCCGGTCGGATCGAGGCCGACGACGGCCAGACCGCGCTGCGGCGCTGCCGCCCCGACGCGGCAGATCCTAGCTGACCCAAGGTGCCCTGCCCGCCACCGCAGCGTGCGGTGGCAGGCAGGGCGTTGGCCAGGATCAGCGGAAGGCGGCCACCGTCGCCTTGGTGTTGACCAGCACGCGCTGGTTGTCGGCGCTGCTGGCAATGCCCATCGGCACGCCGTTGTAGTTGATGTTCGGGTTGGACCAGAAGTTCAGGCGCGGGCAGCCCGCCGTGCATGCGTAGGCCATGATCGTGCGCCAGCGCGACCCGCTCGACGGCTCGTAGCGGTAGCCGTGGCCATACGCGTACGGCGAGGTGCTCGGGTCGGTGGCGATGTCGTGGCGCGCACTCTGCAGGTGGCCGATTTCATGGGCGAAGGAGTAGTAGCCGGTGGCGCAGTCCCAATGCACCGCCGCGAACGCGGTGGCGGCGGTGGAGCCGATACCGGAGGCCAGGCCGCACGAGCTGGCGTTGTTGATCACCAGCACGGCGACGTCGGCGCGGGTGGTGTTGCGGCTGGTATGGATGCTGTCCATCACCCCGTCGGCGGTGTTGCGGAAGCGCGACAGGTCGGTGGAGAAGCTGCTCGATTCCACATAGGAGGTGGTCTCGTAACCGGCCAGCTGCAGGGTGATGCCCACGTTGCTGTTGACGTAGCCCTGGTTGGATTCGGCCACCGCCAGCTGCACCAGCGACTGCATGTTGCCGCCGTACGCGGCCACCGCGCCGTTGGTGGCGACCACCAGCACCCGGATGGTGGCCGGGGTGCCCGATGACGCCGCCGCAATGCCGGCGCGGTCGCTGACCGGCATGGCCACCTGCGGCAGGCTGTTGTAGTCGGCCGGGTGGTCGGCCGGCATGCGCGACTCGTCCACTTCCACCAGCACATGGCGGCCATCGCTGAGCGGGCGCAGGCGGTACAGCTGGCCGTCCTTGCGGATGGAGCCGGTGACCGTGTCGCCGTTACGCACCAGGATCACCGAGTTGGCCGGGTCGTTGGCCACCGCCCGCGCGCCCAGCTTGGCGCTGCGCGACTGCAGCTGGCCGTACCAGACGCTGCCGCCATCCGGCAGGGCCTCGACCCGTTGCTGCAGCGCCTGCACCGGCGTACCCAGCAGCTCGAACTCGAGCTGGCGCTGGCCGGCATTGACCGCTGCGGCATCGATTCGCACCTCCTGCACCGCCGCGGTGGACGCAGCCGACAGCACCGCCTGCGCGGCGGGCTGGTTGGCACTGCCGGCGCGGCTCAGCACCGTGACCGGTTCGAACAACGGGGCGGCGCTGGCAGCGCCTGCCGCCGCCATGCACAACGTGATCACACCTGCGGCCTTGCTCATCGATCTGGACATCGTGTCGTCTCTCTCTGAGTGGAAAACGGGGTGGACATCGTGGTTACGGTGCTGCCCCTGCGAGCGGGCCCGCCCATATGGCTCCACTTGATCGCGTGAATTCAATAGACAAGGTCGATCACTTTTCCGAACTGTGACCGCCGACCGCGCGGTTCAGCGACGTCGCGTCCGTGTCGTTTTCGCGCTAACGTCGTCACATCCACTGGGAACAGACGGCCATGGCAGGACAGCCCCCTCCGGCAACGACAGCGACGCTATCGCTGCAGATCGGCCTGTTCTTCGACGGCACCCGCAACAACGCCGACAACCTGTTGCGCGCGTCACGCCCGCCCGGCAGCACCACCCCCACCGCACGACCACCGGCACCGCTGGTGGCCGATGACGCCTCGCCCTACCAGAGCCGGCTGACCAGCAGCTACAGCAACGGGCTGACCAACATCGCGCGGCTGCATGCGTTGTATCCCGACGACCGCGCACAGCCGGCGCGCGGCCCGGTGGTGTCGCTGGCCATCTACATCGAAGGCGCCGGCACCCGCACCGGCAGCGATGACGACCTGATGGGCCTGGCCTTCGGCATCGGGCGCACGGGGGTGCGTGCCAAGGCGCGGCGGGCGCTGGACGAGCTGCTGCCCGATGCACTGCGGGCGCTGGCGCGTACCCATCCGCAGGCGGTGCTGGAGACGCTGCAGATCGACCTGTTCGGTTTTTCGCGCGGCGCGGCGTCCGCACGCGATGCACTCACTCGGCTCAACCGCGCCGACGGCCGCGCGTGGTTGCGCGAACAGGTGCGCCGCACCGGCTGGCAGGTGGCCAATGAGGCGGTCGTGCCCGCACGGCCGGCGCGGTTTGTCGGGCTGTTCGATACGGTGGTGGCGATCAACCCGCAGCAGCGCGACGAACTGCCCGATGTCGCGCTGCCGGCCGGGTGCGCTGCCAAGGTGCTGCAGATTGCCGCGCGCGACGAACACCGTTACCACTTCGCGCTGACCTCGGTCGCACCGCAGCATGAAGAGATCGCCCTGCCCGGCGTGCACGCCAACATCGGCGGCGGCTACGACCAGCGCGTCGAAGGGCCCAAGCTGCTGACCCGCCCGCTCGGCCAGCGCGTTACAGGGCACGGCCTGGCCGACACCGAGGTGCCGCCGCTGCACCTGCTACAGGGCACCCAGGTGTACCGGCAGGCGCTGGCGGCGTGCCAGCGTTGGCAAGCCGCGCTGGGATTGGGCGATGACGCGGTGTGGGTGGATGTGTGGCACCGCTGGCAGGCGCAGCGGGTGGCCGGCAGTGCCAGCGTGCTGCCGCAGTGGGTGCTGTATGCGCATGCGGCGGTGGTGTTGAAGCGCGACATCGACGGGCGCTACCAGTGGGTGGCCTTGCGGTTGATGCAACAGCGTGCGGCCGCGGCCGGCGTGCGCTGGTTGGCCGATGCCGATGACGTGGCCGCGCTCACCCTGCCCGACGTGCTAGTGCCGATCGCAGCGCGGCTGTTGTCGGGCCAGGCGTTGGATGCGGCACAGGAACAGCTGCTGCGGCAGCACTACCTGATGCAGTCGGCGCATTGGAATTTCGATGCGCTGGGCGATACCGCGCTGTTGTACGCCGCCGATGAAGGCACGCGTGAATTGCCGTATCGCCCCGGGCCGGGGCTGTTCTACATCAACCGGCCCACCGAGGACGGCAAACGCGTGGTGTTGCCAAACGCGTGATCTACGTGCAGCCACCCAACGTGATGCGCCAGCCGCACCCGGTGTGGGTTTACCGCACCGGGCCGCTGGTGCGGCCGGCCTGCTCGATCAGGTTGGCCAGTTCTTCTTCGTCGAACCCAGCCAGCAGGCGCGCCTCCAGGTTGAAGGGCCCATACAGGAAGCCGCCGGCGTACTCGTTCAACAGCGCGATGAAACGTTCGCGCGGTTCGACCCCGGCGCGCTTGCAGTACCAGTGATACCAGCGCGATCCGGCGGCCACGTGCGCCACTTCCTCGCGCAGGATGATCTCCAGTACATCGGCGGTGGCGTGGTCATTGGCCGACCGCAGCTTATTGATCATGCCCGGGGTGACATCCAGCCCGCGGGCCTCCAGCACGCGCGGTACCAGCGCCATCCGCGACAGCCCATCGTGCGCGGTCTTCTCACACATTTCCCACAGGCCGTTGTGCGCGTCGAAATCGCCGTAGTCGAATCCCAGCGCCTGCAGCCGCCCGTGCAACAGCATGAAATGGCGCGACTCGTCGTCGGCCACGCTCACCCAGTCGGCATGGAACGCACCGGGCAGGCCACGGAAGCGGTAGACCGCGTCCCAGGCCAGGTCGATGGCGTTGAGTTCGATATGGGCGATGGCATGGATGAACGCCGCGCGCCCCTCCACACTGCCCAGCCCGCGTTTGGGCAGGTCGCGCGGGTGCACCAGGTGCGGCCGGGACGGCCGGCCCGGCATGCGGATCGGTGCGGGTGGTGCGGCATCGGCGCGGGCCTTGAGCTGGCCCGCACGGAACTGCACCGCGTAGGCCTGGGTCAGCGCGACCTTGTGCAGCGGGTTCGTTGCGGCCAGGCACTGCTGCGCGGCACGCAGCAGGTCACCGGCCGCCTCCAGCGGCAACTGCTCGGCCATCGGTGCACCCTCAGGCGCGGCGCTTGTGCTTGGCATCGTCCGAGCGCAGCTGCTGGATGCGCTCGAAGTACCCCGGCTCGATACCGGTCGGGTAGATGCCGTTGAAGCACGACGAATCGAAGGCCTTCAGCTCCGGGTTGCCTTCGCGCACCGCCGCTTCCATGTCTTCGATGTCCTGGTAGATCAACCAGTCGCAGCCCAGGTGCTTTTCGATGTCTTCAATGCTGCGGTTGTGCGCCACCAGTTCTTCGGCGGCCGGCATGTCGATGCCGTAGATGTTGGGGTAACGCACCGGCGGCGCGGCGCTGGCCAGGTACACCTTGCGCGCACCGGCGTCGCGCGCCATCTGCACGATCTGCTGGCTGGTGGTGCCGCGCACGATCGAGTCATCCACCAGCAGCACCACGCGGTTGCGGAACTCCAGGTGGATCGGATTGAGCTTGCGGCGCACCGATTTCACGCGCTCGCCCTGCCCCGGCATGATGAAGGTGCGGCCGATGTAACGGTTCTTGATGAAGCCTTCGCGGTACTTCACCCCGAGCGTGTTGGAGATCTCCAGCGCGGCGTCGCGCGAGGTGTCCGGGATCGGGATGATGGTGTCGATGTCGTGGTCCGGGCGCAGGCGCAGGATCTTCTCGCCCAGCTTGATGCCCATGCGCATGCGCGCCTTGTGCACCGACACGTTGTCGATCATCGAATCCGGGCGTGCGAAGTACACGTACTCGAAGATGCACGGGCTGTGCTCGACCGGTTCGGCGCAGACTTCGGAGAACAGCTCGCCACGCGCGGTGATGACCAGCGCTTCACCCGGGCGCACATCGCGCACGCGCTGGAAGCCCAGTACGTCCAGCGCGGCCGATTCGGAGGCCACGATGTATTCGTCGCCTTCGGCGTGGGCGCGCTTGCCCAGCACCAGCGGGCGGATGCCGTGCGGGTCGCGGAAGGCGACCAGGCCCAGGCCCAGCACCACGCTGATCACCGCATAGCCGCCCTTGACGCGGCGGTGCACGGCGGCCACGGCGCGGATCGCCGCTTCCGGGGTCAGCTGGCGCTGCGCGTCCAGTTCGAAGGCGAACACGTTCAGCAGCACTTCGCTGTCCGAATCGGTGTTGACGTTGCGGCGGTCCTGTTCGAACACCTGCTGGCGCAGGGCTTCGGTATTGATCAGGTTGCCGTTGTGGGCCAGCGCGATGCCGTACGGCGAGTTCACGTAGAACGGCTGCGCCTCGTCCATGCCTTCCGAACCGGCGGTCGGGTAGCGCACGTGGGCGATGCCGACGCGGCCTTCCAGGGTCGACATCCGCTTGGCGTCGAACACGTCGCGGACCAGGCCGTTGGCCTTCTGCACGCGCAGCCGCGTGCCGTCGGCGGTGGCGATGCCGGCCGCGTCCTGGCCACGATGCTGGAGGACGGTCAGGCCGTCATACAACTGCCCGGCGACGTTCTGGTTGCCGACGATTCCGACGATGCCACACATGGTGCGAATCTCCGCTGGGCTGTGCCCATCTACAGTGAAGGTGGCCGTGCCTGGCCGGGGGACCCGTTCCGTGCCGGAACAGGCTGATCCGGGCGCACGCGCGCCGGATCGTTGTGCTGCGAGGAACCTGGGCTGCCGCTGCGCGCCCCCACGTCGGTGGGGTCTCCCGCCTGCTGCGGGGTTTCATCCAGTGGTCGCGGCCATCCGCGCCCTGCCAGCAATCCGCCAAGCACGCCATTATCGCCTGTCAGGCCCGGCTTGCCCAACTCCGCGCCGGGCAGTTGCGCCGCATTCACCTCCGGCAACGCCGCCGGCAGGCCGGCCAGGCCCTGCAGGGCGTCCACCCCGGGCAGCTGCGGTAGCTCGGGCATGCCCGGCATGCGCGCCTGCAAGCAGGCCACGCCGGGGTCGAGCACGCCCCGCAGTTGCGAGTCGCGCCAGCTGGGTTCATTGGCCATCGGGGTGTAGGACGCCGCCAACAACAGCACGCAACCGATCACCGCGCCCCGGGCCACGCCCAGTACCCCGCCGAGCAGGCGGTCGGCACCGTTGAGACTGGTGGCCCGCACCAGCTGGCGGATCACCAGGCCGAGGGCCCACACCGCCACCATGACCAGCAGGAACACCGACACATAGCCGGCAATCACATGGCCGGTGCCGGGTTCGGCCGACGCCGCCCACCAGATGGCCGCGTCCTGCCCGAAGACCAGCGCGGCCCAGCCGCCCAGCACCCACGACGCCAGGCTGATGACGATGCTGACAAAGCCGCGCAGCACGCCCAGCAGGGCCGACAGGGCGATCACCACCAGCAGGGCGATATCGATCATGCGCGCCCCCGGCATCGGGGCCGTGCGGGCTCAGGGCGCGCGGACGCGTGCGGCATCAGGGATGCGGCCGGACCATGCCTGCCACGCCCACCTTGGACGCCACCTGGGCCTTGAGGTTTTCGGCGTCGGCGCGGTTGGCGACCGGACCGACACGGACGCGGTTGAGCGTGCCCTTGTCGGTGCGTACCTGTTCCACGAACGCGCTGAACCCGGCCGCGCGGACCTTGTCGCGCAGCGCATTGGCTTCGGCGGCCTGACCGAACGCGCCCAGCTGCACGGCGAACCCGATGCTGCTGGCGGCCGGCGCCGCCGGGGTGGCCACCGGCTTGGCGGCGGCGGTTGCCGCCGGATCCGGCTTGGCCGGCTCGGGCTTGGCCGGCTCGGGCTTGGCCGGGGCCGGCTTGGGCTCAGGCTTGGGCGCCACCGGCTTGGTCGCGGCGACCGGCTCCGGCGGCAGCGCTTCGGTCTTGACCGCGGCGCTGGACGGCGCGGCGGCCGCGCTGGACGCAGTGGCAGGGGCGGCAGTGGCGGCCGGCGTCGGCGTCGGGGCAGCGGCCACGGCCGTGTCGGCGCGTGCGTCCAGCGTCACCACTTCAGCCTTGACGTCGTTGCGCACCTTCACCGCCTGCAGGCGGGCGGCTTCGGCCTGGGCGCGATCGGCATACGGGCCGACGCGCACGCGCCACGCCTGGCGGCCGTTGATGGTGGCCGGTTCGGCAAACCCGGGCAGCTGCGATTTCTTCAGGTAGGCGATCACCGCATCGGCATCGGCCTGGCTGCCATAGGCGCCAAAGCTGACCGCGAAGTTGCCGGCCGCCACCGCGGGCGAGGTATCGGCTGCGGCGGCCGCCGGGGTGGCGGCGTCCACGCCATCCTGCAGCGGCTGGGTGGTCGATGCCCCCTGCAGGCCTGTGGCCGCACCGGTGGGCGCGACCAGCGGCAGTTCGCGGGTTTCGAACTGGCCGTCCGACGGCGCTGCCGGCGCACTGATGGGCACGCTGGCCACGCCACTGTCAGGCGCGGGGCCTTTGACCAGCATGGGCAGGAAGATCACAGCCAAAGCCACCAGAACGATGGCACCAATCAGTCGCTGTTTCAGAGGAGTATCCACGGAAGGCAGGCAGGGCGGCGCGGCGGAATGCCACGGCGATTATACGGGTGTCGGCGTGAGCGGCGACGGTGGCGGCTGAACGGCCGCAGCGCGATGAAAAGCGTGACTCAGTCGGCTGCGTCCAGCCACTGCAGCGCCTGTGCGGCGGTATGGAACGAGCCGAACACCAGCACCCGGTCGCCGGCGGCGGCGGCAGCCAGCGCGGCCTCCAGCGCATCGGCCACGGTGGCGTGCTGCTGGGCGGCGGCGGCAGCGGTGTCGTGCAGGCGTGCCTGCAGCGCCTGCGCGCTCTGCGCGCGGGCACCGTCCAGGCCGGCCAGGTGCCAGTCATCCACCTGCCCGCCCAGCGCCTCGACCACGCCGGCCGCATCCTTGTCCTGCAGGGCGGCAAACACCGCCCGGGTGCGTCCGGCCACCGGTGCGGCCTTCAGTGCGGCCGCCAGTTCACGCGCGGCCTGCGGGTTGTGGCCCACATCCACCAGTACGTCCACGCCAGTGCGTTGCACGCTCTCCAACCGGCCGCGGATGCGCGCGTTGGCCACGCCTTCGGCGATGGCCGCGCGCGGCAGCGGCTTGTCCAGGGTGCGCAGCGCGGCGATCGCCGAGGCGGCATTGCGCAGCTGGATCGGCCCGCGCAGTGCCGGCGTCGGCAAGTCGATGCTGAACCCCACATCGCGCCAGCGCCACTGCTGCGCGTCGATGACGTCGGCGAAGAAATCGCTGCCGCCGCGGATCGCGTTGGCCCCAAGCAGGTAGGCACGTGCGAGCACGCTGGACGGCGGATCCGTTTCGCCCAGGATCACCGGCTTCCAGCCGCGGATGATGCCGGCCTTCTCCACGCCGATCGTTTCGCGGTCCTCGCCCAGCCACTCGCTGTGATCGATGTCCACGGTGGTGATCACCGCGACGTCGCTGTCGACGATGTTGACCGCATCCAGGCGCCCGCCGAGGCCGACTTCCAGCACCGCCAGGTCGAGCCCGGCCTGCGCGAACAGGTACAGCGCGGCCAGCGTGCCGTACTCGAAATAGGTCAGCGTGGTGCTGCCGCGTGCGTCTTCGATCGCATTGAACGCGGCCATCAGCGCCTCGTCCGTGACGTCCTGCCCATCGATGCGCACGCGCTCGTTGTAACGCAGCAGGTGCGGCGAGGTGTACGCGCCCACCTTCCAGCCGGCGGCCCGCGCGATCGCCTCGATGAAGGCCACCGTGGAGCCCTTGCCGTTGGTGCCGCCCACGACCACGGTGTGCGCGCCCGGCTGCGCCAGCCCCAATGCCTGCGCGACGCTGCGCACGCGCTCCAGACCCATGTCGATGGTGGCCGGGTGCTGCTGCTCGATGTGGCTGAGCCAGGCGGAAAGGGTCTGCGGTCGGGCGGTGGTCATGGGCATTGGATCAGTGGGGCGAACGACGGAATGGGACGCGGGACGGTTACAGCGCGCGGTGCTTGGCTTCGCCGAAGAACGGGGTGTGATGCGCGCAGTCGTTCAGGCGCACCAGTTCGAGCTGGTCCAGGTCGGCACCTTCGAGCAGGTTCAGCGTGGTCGGGGCCTGGCGGAAGGTCCACAGGCGCGACAGCGGCAGGCCGAGGATGCGGCACAGGATCACGCGGTTGACGGCGTCATGGGCGACCACCAGCAGGGTGTCATGCTCGCCCAGGCCTTCGGCGGCACGCGCCAGGCCACGCCAGCTGCGCTCCAGCACCAGGCGCAGCGATTCGCCACCGGGCATCAGCACGGTATCGGGCTCGTCGCGCCAGGCCTGCAGGCGCGACGGGTCTTTTTCATGGATTTCGCTGGCCAGCAGCCCTTCCCACTCACCGTGCGCGATCTCCTGCAGCTCCGGTTCGGTCAGCAGCATCGACGCGCGTTCGGCGCCCAGCGCCAGTTGCGCGGTGCGCTGCGCACGCGACAGCGGCGATGCCACCGCGCGGGTGATATCCACCGACTTCAGGCGCTCCCCGAGGGCCTGGGCCTGGGCTTCGCCGATCGGCGACAACGGGATATCGATCTGGCCCTGGTAACGGCCTTCGGCATTCCACGGCGTTTCACCGTGGCGGGCAAGCAGGATGCGCATGCGTACTGGGAGTCCTTGGGGGGAGGAAGGCTGTCGCAATCGTTCACATGACGTGAATGAGCACGCAGCACCGCATGATACCCGGTAGATGCCGACCGTTGGTCGGCATGCCGCCTCGGCCCTGAACCGGCTGCATGCCGACCAACGGTCGGCATCTACCGGATGGGTGTGGGTCGCCTGCATGCCGACCAACGGTCGGCATCTACGCGGATCGGTGTGGGTCGGCATCTGCCGCCGGTAGGTGCCGACCGTTGGTCGGTACGCGCGGCACGCCCGATCCCCCAACGCAAAACCCCGCGGCTTTCGCCGCGGGGTTTTGGGGGTCACTTCGCCAGGTTCAGCTCTTTCAGCAGCTGCGGCGCGGGCGCCACTTCCTGCATGATCCACTGCATGTAGCGGCTGTCCACCGCGATCATGCGGGTCATAACCGGGTCGAACACCCAGTTGGAGCTCACCGACTCCCAGTTGCCATCGAAGGCCAGGCCCACCAGCTTGCCGTGCGCATCCAGCACCGGCGAGCCGGAGTTGCCGCCGGTGATGTCCAGGTTCGACAGGAAGTTCACCGGCACCGAGCCAATCCGCTTGTCTTCCAGGCCGCCGTAACGCTTGGCCTTGACCGCATCCAGCAGCGCCTTGGGCGAGTCGAACGGATCCACGCCGGTTTCCTTGGCAGCCACGCCTTCCAGGGTGGTGAACGGGGTGTACTTCACGCCGTCCTTGCCATAGCCCATCACGTTGCCGAAGGTGATGCGCAGCGACAGGTTGGCATCGGGGTAAACGAAGCCGCCCTTGCTCTTCTTGTAGTCGGCCACGGCCTGCAGGTACAGGGGGCGGGCGGTCAGCGATTCGCCTTCGCGGATCTTCTTCTGCTCTTCCTGCTTGAGCAGCGACGGCATCGCCGCCACGGCGTACTGGATGGCCGGATCGGTGCTGGCCTCGAAGGCCGCGCGGTCGGCCTTGAACCAGGTCAGGCGCTTGTCCAGGCTGCCCAGTTCGGTGCCGCCCAGCTTGGCCACCAGCGCCTTGACCGCAGCGGCATCACTGCCGGCCAGCCACGTGTTGAGCACCTCATTGCTGCGCTGGTCGGCCGGCAGGGCGACGTACTGGTCCAGCCAGTAGCTCTGCAGCTGCTGGTCCATCTTCGCCACGTAACGGCGATCCATCTGCTTCAGGCCGCCTTCGATGGTGGTCAGGTCGCGTTCCTGGAAGCCCGCTTCACGCTCGGCATCCGGCTTGGCGCGCTCGATCGACAGGCGATACAGCGAAAGGGCCGCGCCCACCGCCGAGGTGCTGTTGAACTGGCTCACGAACAGGTCGCGCTCGCGCGTGGCCTTGCTGGTATCCAGGTGCTTGATCAGCTGCGCGTGCGCGGCCAGCGCCGGCTTGCCTGCGGCGCCCTGCTGCTTCAGCCAGGCCAGCACGGCCGCTTCCTCGGCCTTCTTCTGGCCGGCCGCGTCGATCCGCTTGAAGCCTTCCAGCTGGCCGACGTAGTTCTTGGCCACGTTGTTCATGCTGGCCGCGGTGGCGGCGTACTTCACCTTGATGTCGGCGTCGGCCTTGCCGGCCTCGTCGATCATCTTCAGCACCGCGTTGTAGTGCTGGGCGATGGTCGGGTAGGTCCAGCCGGCGGTTTCGTTGAACTCACCGGCCAGCGCGTAGCGGTTGGTGCGGCCCGGGTAGCCGGCCACCATCACGAAGTCGTCGGCGCCCAGCGGCTGGTCGGCGAATTTCAGGAAGTGCTTGGGTTGGTAGGGCACGTTGTCGGCCGCGAAGGCCGCCGGCTTGCCGTCCTTGCCCACATAGGCGCGGTAGAACGAGAAATCGCCGGTGTGGCGCGGCCACATCCAGTTGTCGACGTCGCCGCCGAACTTGCCCACGCTGCCCGGGGGCGCATAGACCAGGCGCACGTCCTTGATTTCCATGTTGCGGAACAGGCGGTAGGTGTTGCCACCGGAGAAGCTGAAGAGACGGCAGCGGAAACCGGCGTCGGCTTCACACGCGGCGGTCTGCGCCTTGTCGAAGGCATCCAGCGCGCGCGTGCGGGCCAGCGGGTCCTTGCCGGCGGCGGCGATCGCGGCCTTGGCCTGCGCGGTCACATCGGTGATCTGGTCGAGCACGAACACGCGCGCATTCGGGCCGGCGCTCAGTTCATCCTTCAGGGTCGGCGCATTGAAGCCGTCCTTGATCAGATTCTTCTCGGCGGTCGAGTTCAGCTGGATCGCGCCGTACGCGCAATGGTGGTTGGTCACCACCAGGCCCTGCGGAGACACGAAGCTGGCCGTGCAGCCGCCCAGTGCCACCACCGCGCCCATCGGGTCGCCGGTGAGGTTGGAAATCTGCTCGGCGGACAGCTTCAGCCCGGCCTGCTTGAGCGGCCCGGCAATCTCCGGCAGCTGCTGCGGCACCCACATGCCTTCAGCGGCATGGGCGACCTGGACCAGCCCAAGGCTGGCGACGACGGAGAAAGCGAGCAGGTTCGAGCGCATTGAGCAGCCCCTGGTGAAAGAACCGCCGAGTGTAGCCCAGCCCCCTGCCCCGGCCCGAAGCCCGGAAGTCATGGGGCAGCCGGGCAGAGCCCGGCTCTACGCCCTCCGCGGGCACGGACAGCCGGCTGGAGGTGGCGGGCCGCCCTGCCAGCCGGGCAGAGCCCGGCTCTACGCCCTCCGCGGGCACGGATAGCCGGCTGGAGGTGGCGGGTAGGCCGGTGCAGGACCGTTGAGCCGCATGGATGCGGACCACGAGCCCCCATGGACGGGTTCACGGCGTGTCCTGCACCGGCCTGCCCGCCACCTCGCTCGCCAGAAGCAGGCGCTGCCGCCCCGCTAAACCACCCGCAATGCAACATGGGAAACCCGCCCGCGGCCCTATAATCCGCGTTTTCCCCCAGACGAGTTCCACCCCGATGGCGCAGCAAACAATGAAGGCCCTGGTCAAGCGTGAAGCCGCCAAGGGCATCTGGCTGGAAGAAGTTCCGGTCCCCACCCCGGGCCCGAACGAGGTCCTGATCAAGCTGGAAAAGACCGCCATCTGCGGTACCGACCTGCACATCTACCTGTGGGACGAATGGAGCCAGCGCACCATCAAGCCGGGCCTCACCATCGGCCACGAATTCGTCGGCCGCATCGCCGAGATCGGCCCCGGCGTCACCGGCTATGAAGTCGGCCAGCGCGTCTCGGCCGAAGGCCACATCGTCTGCGGCCACTGCCGCAACTGCCGTGGCGGCCGCCCGCACCTGTGCCCCAACACCGTCGGCATCGGCGTCAACGTCAACGGTGCCTTCGCCGAATACATGGTGATGCCGGCCAGCAACCTGTGGCCCATCCCCGACCAGATCCCGTCCGAACTGGCCGCCTTCTTCGATCCGTACGGCAACGCCGCGCATTGCGCGCTGGAGTTCAACGTCATCGGCGAAGACGTGCTCATCACCGGCGCCGGCCCCATCGGCATCATCGCCGCGGGCATCTGCAAGCACATCGGTGCGCGCAACGTGGTGGTCACCGACGTCAACGACTTCCGCCTCAAGCTGGCCGCGGACATGGGCGCCACCCGCGTGGTCAACGTGTCCAACACCTCGCTCAAGGACGTCATGAAGGACCTGCACATGGAGGGCTTCGACGTCGGCCTGGAAATGAGCGGCAACCCGCGCGCCTTCAACGACATGCTCGACTGCATGTACCACGGCGGCAAGATCGCCATGCTCGGCATCATGCCCAAGGGCGCCGGCTGCGACTGGGACAAGATCATTTTCAAGGGCCTGACCGTACAGGGCATCTACGGTCGCAAGATGTACGAGACCTGGTACAAGATGACCCAGCTGGTGCTGTCCGGTTTCCCGCTCGGCAAGGTGCTCACCCACCAGCTGCCGATCGACGATTTCCAGAAGGGCTTCGACCTGATGGAACAGGGCAAGGCCGGCAAGGTGGTGCTGAGCTGGAATTGAGGCAGCGCGCCGTTGGCGCGCCGGTCGGTGTCACGACCAACGGTCGTGACCTACCAGGTAGGTACCAACCGCTGGTCGGTACGCGCCTCAGCCGTGGCATGACCCCGGTAGATACCGACCGTTGGTCGGTACACGCCCCGCAAACGAAAAAGGCGCCTTTCGGCGCCTTTTTCATGTCCATCGCAGCGTCAGGTCATTTGCCCACGGCCACGGTGAACACCACGCGGTTGTCCGCCAGCTTGCCGTTGTTGTCGCGACCAGCGCCATCGGTACCGTGGTACCCCAGGCCCAGGTTGAACAGGCCGAACTGGCGGCTCACGCCGACGTTGAAGTCGGTGTAGTCCTTGCCGAAATCGGTCTCGAGCGAGGTACGGCCCACGTTCGCGCTCAGGGTGAAATCATTGGGCAGGCCCCACTCGCCGCCCACCGCGTAATACCAGCTCTTGGTATCGGACCCGGACAGGTCGTCGGTGTAGGCCACCGTCAGCTTGTACTGCTCGGCGAAGGTGGTGGTGGTGATCAGCTCGTTGTAGTTCAGCTCGCTGGCGCCCGGGTAGGTGTAGCGGTTGAGCAGCACGTCGAAATTGACGCCGTCGGTGACATCCACCCCGTAGCCGATCAGGTAGTCGATCTCGGTGCTCGGGTCGCCCGGCCCGAAGTCCACGCCCGAGCCCCACACGCCCGCGTACAGGCCCACCGGCGAGGTATAGGTGAAGCCGGCCTGCAGGGTCGGATCCTCATCGGTCTGGGACACACCACGGAACACGTAGTCCGATACGGCGGTGACGTTCCAGCTGAACGGCGATTCGGCCTCGTCCTGGGCGCTGGCGGCAAACGGGGCAAGCAGGGCGGCGCAGAGCACAGCGGCGGCGGTACAGCGCGTGGCGTGGTTCATGCGGGGTCTCTCCGGGACGTGGGGTGGGCAGTGCAGCGGGGTTTACGGTTTTTTAACCTGATTGATATTGCGATGCAACAATCACGTGTGCAACCGTTTCGCCCACCATCGGCCTGGCAAGACCCCGCCCGCGCCCCCGGGCCCGGCGCCGACAGGTAAAATCCCGGTTTTCCCGTGCCGAAGACTGCCTGCCATGAGCGACGCCACCTCCGCCCCGCTGACCCAGCACTACGTTGAAGAACTGGAGGCGATCCGCGCCCAGGGCCTGTTCAAGTCCGAACGCATCATCACCAGCCCGCAGTCGGCCGAGATCACCCTGGACGATGGCCGCAAGGTGCTGAACTTCTGCGCCAACAACTACCTGGGCCTGGCCGACCACCCCGACCTGATCCAGGCGGCCAAGGACGCGCTGGACAGCCACGGCTTCGGCATGGCCTCGGTGCGCTTCATCTGCGGCACCCAGGACCTGCACAAGCAGCTGGAACAGCAGATCGCCGCCTTCTTCGGCAAGCAGGACACCATCCTGTACGCGGCCTGCTTCGATGCCAACGGCGGCCTGTTCGAGCCACTGCTGGGCGAGAACGACGCGATCATCTCCGATGCGCTGAACCACGCCTCGATCATCGACGGTGTGCGCCTGTGCAAGGCCAAGCGCTTCCGCTACGCCAACTGCGACATGGCCGACCTGGAAGCCCAGCTGCAGGCCGCCGATGCCGCCGGCTGCAAGACCAAGCTGATCACCACCGACGGCGTGTTCTCGATGGACGGCTTCATCGCCCCGCTGGACGAGATCACCGCGCTGGCGAAGAAGTACAACGCGCTGGTCCACATCGACGAATGCCATGCCACCGGCTTCCTCGGCGCTACGGGCCGTGGCTCGGCCGAGGTCAAGGGCGTGCTGGAGAAGATCGACATCATCACCGGCACCCTTGGCAAAGCCATGGGCGGCGCGCTGGGCGGCTTCACCTGCGCCAGCGCCGAAGTGGTCGAACTGCTGCGCCAGCGCTCGCGCCCGTACCTGTTCTCCAACTCGCTGCCGCCGCACGTGGTCGCCGCCGGCATCAAGGCGTTCGAGATGCTGGCCGCCGCCGACGACCTGCGCAGCACCCTGGCCGAAAACACTGCCTACTTCCGCGAGAAGATGACCGCCGCCGGTTTCGACGTGAAGCCGGGCGTGCACCCGATCAGCCCGGTGATGCTGTACGACGCGCCGCTGGCGCAGAAGTTTGCTGAGCGTTTGCTGGAAGAAGGCATCTACGCGATCGGCTTCTTCTTCCCGGTGGTGCCCAAGGGCCAGGCGCGCATCCGCACCCAGATCAGCGCCGCGCACACCCGTGCCCACCTGGACCGCGCGATCGATGCGTTCACCCGCATTGGTGTGGAGCTGGGTGTGATCAAGGGCTGAGCGCTTTAGCCGACCAACGGCCGGCTCTACCGGCGTTGCGGGTCATGGACATCGGACACGCGCATGACCGGGGTGGATACGACCATTGCGGATCATGGACATCCGACACGGGTGCATGACCGGGGTGGACCCGACCGTTGCGGGTCATGAACATCCGACACGCGCGCGTAACCGGGGTAGAGCCGACCGTTGGTCGGCTGCCCTTCGTCGTGGGTCATGAACATCTGAACACGCGCCTGGCCAGGTAGAGCCGACCGTTGGTCGGCTGCCTTTCGTTGTGGGTCATGAACATCTGAACACGCGCCTGGCCGGGTATAGCCGACCGTTGGTCGGCTGCCTTTCGTTATGGGTCATGAACATCTAAACACGCGCCTGGCCAGGTAGAGCCGACCGTTGGTCGGCTGCCCTTCGTCGTGGGTCATGAACATCTGAACACGCGCCTGGCCAGGTAGAGCCGACCGTTGGTCGGCTGCCCTTCGTTGGGCGTCATCAACATCCGGCCAAAGGGGCACGCGGGCGTGCCCCAGCCGACCAACGGTCGGCTCTACCGGCGGTGTGGGTCATGAACGTCTGACACGGGGGCACGCGGGCGTGCCCCAGCCGACCAACGGTCGGCTCTACCGGCGGTGTGGGTCATGAACGTCTGACACGGGGGCACGCGGGCGTGTCCAGCGGACCAACGGTCGGCTCTACCGGCGGTGTGGGTCATGAACGTCTGACACGGGGCACGCGGGCGTGCCCCAGCCGACGAACGGTCGGCTCTACCGGCGTTGCGTGCGCATGAACGGGGTTGACCCGGCCGTTGCGGGTCATGGACATCCGCCCCGCGCGCCGGGTTATTTCTTCTTTTTCTTCTTGTCCTTGGCCTGTTCCTTGCTGGCCACCACCACCGGGGCAGCGACCGGGCGGTCCTGGCCGTTGCCCTTGGCCACGCGGATGCCGTTGGCCTTCATCCATGCATCGAACTCGTCGGCGGACATCTTCTTGTCGCCGTTGCTCATCATGAAGCGGTAGCTGCCGCGGCCGTCGAGTTCAGGCGTCGTGACTTCCACCACCTTGTCAGCCGCCGGCGCGTCCGCCTTGGCGGTGTGCTTGTGTCCGCCGCAGGCAGTCAGCAGCGCGGCCGATGCCAGCAGGCAGGCGCCGCGGAACAGGGAAAAGTTGAGGCGTTGGGCGTGCATGGGGGAATCTCCCGGGAGTGAATGGAACGTCGGGTACAAGGCCATCCATTGCCCGGTTCGGTTGGCCTGCCACGCACGGGCAGGCCAGGAAATCACGGCGGGGCCACGGCACCGTCGGCCGCGGCATACAGCAGTTCGAGGTCGTGCGCGCTCAGTTCGCGCCAGGTGCCCTTGCCCAGCGCACCCATCGGCAACTGCCCGATGGCCACGCGCACCAGGCGCAGCACGTTGATGTCGAATGCGGCGAGCAGGCGGCGGATATGCCGGTTGCGGCCCTCCTCCAGCACCACTTCGACCCAGGCGGTCTTGTCACCGCTGCGCAGCAGGGTGGCGCGGCGCGCGCGCAGAAGCTCGCCCTCGTCCTCCACGCCGGTGCACAGCGCCTGCAGCTGCGCCGCATCGGGAATGGCGTCGATCTGGACGTGGTAGGTCTTGTCCGGACCGGTGGTGGGGTCTGTGAGGCGCGCGGCCCACTGCGGGTCGTTGCTGAACAACAGCAGGCCTTCGCTGGCCTTGTCCAGGCGCCCGACCGGGGCGATCCACGGCAGGCCGGCACCATCGAAGCAGCGGTAGACGGTGTCACGGCCCTGCTCGTCCTGCGCGGTGGTGACCAGGCCGCGGGGCTTGTTGAGCATCAGGTGGATGCGGCGCGGCGCGTCCAGCGGCTGGCCATCGACGCGCACATGGTGGCGACCGTCGATGATGGGAAATTCGGGGTTGTTGATGACGCGGCCATCGACGGTGACGCGCCCGGCCTGGATCCAGCGCGCGGCTTCGGTGCGCGAACACAGCCCGGCCTTGGACAGGACGCGGGCCAGGCCATGGCGCGGCGCGCTGTCGGTGCGCGCTGCGCTTACCGGTGACGCACGCCGCTCGGGGCGGCGTGGTCGAGATGCAGGCGCGGCAGGGGGCCGGCGTGTGCTCATCGTGCTCCGCGCAGGCGGCTTACTTCTTCTCGCCCGGCTTGGTGTCAGCCGGTGCTTCGGCCGCGGCCGGGGCGGCAGCAGGAACCGGACGCGCCTTGACCACGCGCACGCCACGGGCCTTCATCCAGGCATCAAATTCTTCAGCGGTCATGCGCTTGCCGTTCTGGCTCATGTCGAAGCGCCACGGCGTGTTGTCGAATTCGGTAGCCGGCTTGTAGGCGGCCGGGTCGTTGGCCTTGATCGCCGGTGCGCCGGGCATGGCCTTGGCGATGTTCTGGCAGCCGTCGATGCGCAGGCGCTGCAGGACGCGATCAAGCGACTGCTGCTGGTCGAAGTTGGAGGTGAGCACGCCGGCAGGCATGCCGAGCTGCACATTCCGGATGTAAAGCTCTTCAGCGACCGGGGCAATCGCGGTGGCCGGCAGCGGCAGCGGCGAGGCGCTGATGGCATGCGCCGAGCAATCCACAGCTGCGTAGGCGGTGGGAACCAAGGCCAGGCCGAGCACGGCGGCCAGTGCGATACGCAGCATGGGATGCATCCAGGGAAAAGGGGCGACGCGGCGAGTTTAACAGCGCCACAACGGCTTTCAAGATCCCACATTCAATGAATACGGCAACTTGTTGGATTTATTGTTGATTTCTTGATCAAGAGCGTGAGGCCAAGATCAAGTGCGGGGCCCATCATGTCCGCTTGTCCCGGGCTGGGCTGGTAGGGGTGGGGTTGCGGGACACGCCGTAAATCCATCCCTGGAGGCTCCGTCGCCGCATCCATGCGGCTCAGGGTCCCGCAACCCCACCCCTACCAGCCTCCGACACATGGCTGGTGCGCACAGAAAAGACGGTGCGCGACGGCCCTGCCTGCTTTCGCTCGTCGCTTTTCATTGGCCACCGGCCCACTGTCGAGGGAGGGGGTGTGTGGGTTCGCGGGACCCTGAGCCGCATGGATGCGGCGACGGAGCTTACATGGACGTACTTGCAGCGTGTCCCGCGAACCCACACACCCCCGCCCAGCCTGGAAGCAGACGGCAACGACCGCTTTCTGGCTTTGGCTTTGGCTTTGGCTTTTGGCTTTTGACCTAAAAAAAAGACAAAAAAAAAGGGCCCGGCAATGCCGGGCCCTCTTCTGAGACTGTACTACCAGAAGGATTAGTTCTGGACGTTCAGCTCGGTACGACGGTTCTTTGCACGACCTTCCGGGTTGTCCGAGCCATCCGGGTTGGTGTTCGGCGCAATCGGACGGCTCTCGCCGTAGCCGATCGGGCCCACCAGACGCGAAGCGGACACGCCGTTCTTGGTCAGGTAGTCATACACGGTGGTGGCGCGACGCTCCGACAGCTTCTGGTTGTAAGCGTCGGTACCCTTCGAGTCGGTGTGACCGGCAACTTCAACACGCAGATCCGGGTAACGCTTCAGGATCTCGGTGGCTTCGCTCAGGATCGCCACGGCGTCCGGACGCAGGGTCGCCTTGTCGAAGTCGAAGTTCACACCCTTCAGATCGATCGACACCGGGACCGGGCAACCGTCCGGACCGATGGTCTGACCCGGCTGCGAATCCGGGCACTTGTCGTCGCAGTTGTTGACGCCGTCACCGTCGTCATCCAGGTCGGCGCAGCTCGGAGCAACCGGAGCCGGGGCAACCACAGCAGCGGTCGGGGCCGGGCCCAGCGGGATCACGACGCCGACCGAAGCCAGCACGTCGCCGAACCAGTCTTCCGACGGAGCGGAGATGCTCTGGTCGTCGAAGTCAGCGCGGTAGGCCACTTCGGCGCGGACAGCAACGCGCTTTTCGAAGGTGGTCTGCAGGCCGACGCCGAGCTTGGCGGCGAAGTTGCCGTCCTTGCGCTCACGCGGACCATTCAGGCTGTTGGCAGCGTACTCTTCTTCCGACTTCTGGTAGCCCAGACCCATCAGCAGGTACGGGTTCCAGCCACGGCCTTCAGAGATGAAGTGGCGACGCATGTCGACCGACACGCCGTACTGGCTCCAGTTCAGATCCTGGTTGGCGTCGAAGTTCGGGTTCTGGTAGTTCAGCTCGCCGTCCAGCGACCAGTTGGGGCTGATGAACTTACCGAGGCCCAGGGTCACGAACGGAGCGTCGTTGGTCAGACGGTCGTTATCCTGGAAGTTGAAGYCGGCCGAACCGGTCAGGTACCAGCGGTCGTCAAAATCCTGCGCCGATGCAGCCTGGGCGAAAGCCAGACCGCCCAGCAGCGCGGCAGTGAGGATCTTCTTGTTCATTGAGTACAGCTCCTATTTCGGGGGTATGAAACCGGTAGAGGCATGGGCCAGCACCTGCGTCGTTTTCAGACTGCCGATTCAGCACGCCACCGCCGCGAACATTATGCTCAGGAGGGTGAAGGTGATGTTAACAGTCACGTAACATGTGAAGACGACCGCCAGACCTCTACCGGCCCAGCTGGTGGCACCCTATACAGGTTGATGAAATTGCGCAAGACCCAGTAATGGCAAGGGATCCGACCCGATTTTGCTACCTGTGGACTGCGCCGTCGCAGTATTCCGCCAAAAATCCGCCCCCGCCTTGATTCAGCGCAAGAACAGCTTTGTTACCGGACGTATGATGGGGAACGTCCTGCACAGGAGCTGCCATGAAAGCCGTGGGTTTGCGCCAGTACCTGCCGATTGACGACCCCGCCGCACTGCTTGATCTGACCCTGCCCGACCCTGCCCCACCCACGGGTTCGGACCTGCTGGTGCGGATACAGGCCGTTTCCGTCAATCCGGTGGATACCAAACAGCGCGCGCCGCGCCCGGCGCAGGAAGATCCTCCGCGCATTCTTGGCTACGACGCGGCCGGCACCGTCGAGGCTGTTGGACCGGATGTCGTGGCCTTCGTTCCCGGCGACGAGGTGTATTACGCCGGCGATGTGACACGCCCCGGCAGCAACGCGCAATGGCACCTGGTTGACGAGCGACTCGTCGGGCGCAAGCCGACCACGCTGGATTTCGCCGACGCTGCCGCGCTCCCGCTGACTACGTTGACCGCCTGGGAACTGCTGTTCCAGCGCATGCCATTGCAGTTTGATGACCGTCGCCATGCCGGCCAGGTGCTGCTGGTCATCGGCGGTGCGGGCGGTGTTGGCTCCATCGCGATCCAGCTTGCCCGGCATGCCGGCTTCACCGTCGTCGCTACGGCCTCGCGCGCGAGCTCGGTGCAGTGGTGTCGACAGATGGGCGCCCACCATGTGGTGGATCACCATCAACCGTTGGCGCCACAGCTGCAGGCATTGGGCATCGCGCAGGTGCAGGTGGCACTCAACCTGGCCGACACCGACCGCTACTGGGACGTGCTGGGCGAACTGCTCGCACCACAGGGCCATGTCGGCCTGATTGTCGAACCGCGCGACGCCTTGCGCATCGGCGATCCCTATAAAGCCAAGTGCATCGGCATCCACTGGGAATTCATGTTTGCGCGCGCGAAGTTCCGCACCGCGGACATGATCGAACAGCATCGCATCCTGAACCGCGTTGCAAGCCTGGTTGATGCGGGTGAACTGCGCAGCACGCGCAGTACGCACGTTGGCCTGATCAACGCCGCCAACCTGCGCGACGCTCACCGGCAACTGGAAAGCGGTGGCACGGTCGGCAAGCTGGTGCTGGCCGGCTGGTAGAGGCCTGCGCCGGCGGCGCAGGTGTCGGCGCATATTGGCGTGCATCTGTATCTGTCCGGCGTGGCGGGCGCGCCCTACATTCAAGGGCCCCTCCGGTGACACCCGCCATGCCCACCTCATTCCCCCTGCGCCTGTTACAACTGTTGCTTGGCCTGTTCTTGTACGGCATGGGCGCGGCGGTGATGATCCGCGCCGCGATCGGGGTGGCGCCGTGGGATGTGCTGTCGCAGGGCATCGCATTGCAGACGCCGCTGTCGTTCGGCGTGGCCACCAACGTGATCGGCGCGCTGGTGCTGTTGCTGTGGTGGCCGATCCGGCAGAAGCCGGGGCTGGGCACGGTACTCAACGTCATGCTGATCGGCCCGAGCGCGCAGTTCGGCCTGTGGCTGCTGCCGGAGGTGCACGGGCTGGCGTGGCAGGTGCCGGTATTCGTCTGCGGCCTGCTGATGGTGGCCGTGGCCACCGGCCTGTACATCGGCGCACGTTTCGGCCCCGGCCCGCGCGACGGCCTGATGACCGGCCTGCACGCCCGTACCGGCTGGCCGATCTGGGTGGTACGCAGCCAGATCGAGGGCACCGTCCTGCTGATCGGCTGGTGGCTCGGCGGCAACGTCGGCGTGGGCACCCTCGCCTTCGCCCTGCTGATCGGCCCGCTCTGCGGCGTCACGCTGCCGCTGTTCGGGATCCACAAGCCCGCCCCGGCCACCGTCGCGGCACCGTAAGCCACGACCACCGCCGTGCCGACCAACGGTTGGCACCTACCCAATGCAGCGCGCGCGCCCCTCCGGAGAAAAGCCCCTTCTGTTGAAGGGGCGCGCCGACAGGCGGGGGTAGAGGAGGCATGCATCAGGGTCCAAGGTTCGCGCAGCGAACCTTGGAGCGAAGCGCGCAGGGYGCCGTGAAAGGGCCTTGCGCGCAAGGCCCTTTCACCGGCTTCGCACCGAACGTGGTCGGCTGGCTCAAGCCGTTCGGCGGCAAGCTGTCCTGGCCGTGGGAAGTGCGTCCGCACCGCCAGGTGACCGCCGCGGTGCACGACAACGGCGGCAAGATCTGCCTGCAGCTGCTGCACGCCGGGCGCTATGCCTACCACCCCCTGTCGGTGGCCCCCAGCAAGCTGAAGGCGCCGATCAATCCGTTCACCCCGCGCGCGCTGAGTGCCGGTGGCGTTGACCGCCACATTGCCGATTACGCGCGCAGCGCGCGGTTGGCGCGCGAGGCCGGCTACGACGGCGTTGAAGTGATGGGCTCGGAAGGCTATCTGATCAACGAGTTCATCGCCCCGCGCACCAACACGCGCACCGACCGCTGGGGCGGCGACGCCGCGCAGCGCATGCGCTTCGCGGTTGAAATCGTGCGCCGCATCCGCGAGGCCTGCGGCCCGGACTTCATCATCATCTACCGGCTGTCGCTGGTGGACCTGGTCGAAGGCGGCAGCAACTGGGATGAAATCGTGCAGCAGGCCAAGGCGATCGAGGCGGCCGGCGCGACGTTGATCAACGCCGGCATCGGCTGGCACGAAGCGCGCATCCCCACCATCGCCACCTCGGTGCCGCGCGCGGCGTTCGCCGGGGTCACCGCCAAGCTCAAACCGCATGTGCAGCTGCCGGTGATCGCCACCAACCGCATCAACATGCCCGACGTGGCCGAGCGCATCCTGGCCAGCGGCGGCGCGGACATGGTGTCGCTGGCGCGGCCGCTGCTGGCCGACCCGGAATGGGCCAACAAGGCCCGCGCCGGTCGCCCTGAAGCGATCAACACCTGCATCGCCTGCAACCAGGCCTGCCTGGACCACGTGTTCGAGAACAAGACCGCCAGCTGCCTGGTCAACCCGCGCGCCGTGCACGAGACCGAACTGGTCTACCGCCCGGTCACCGCCGCCAAGCGCGTTGCCGTGGTCGGCGCGGGCCCGGCCGGGCYGGCCTGCGCCACGGTCGCCGCCGAACGCGGCCACCAGGTGACCCTGTTCGACGCCGGCAGCGAGATCGGCGGCCAGTTCAACGTGGCCAAGCGCATTCCGGGCAAGGAAGAATTCCACGAGACCCTGCGCTACTTCCGCCACAAGCTGGAGCAGACCCGGGTCGAGGTGAAGCTGGACACCGTGGCCGATGTCGCCGGCCTGGCCGGTTTCGACGAGGTGGTGGTGGCCACCGGTATCACCCCGCGCCGGGTCGACTTCCCCGGTGCCGACCACCCCAAGGTGGTCAACTACCTGGACGTGCTGCTGGGCCGGGTCCAGGCCGGCGCGCAGGTCGCCATCATCGGCGCCGGCGGCATCGGCTTCGACGTGGGCGAGTTCCTGGTCCACGACGGCCCCTCCAGCGCGCTCGATCCCGCCCGCTGGATGGCCGAATGGGGTGTGGACCCCAGTTTTGAAGCCCGCGGTGCGCTCGCAAAGCCCGCGCCCGAAGCACCGGCGCGCAAGGTCTGGCTGCTGCAGCGCAGCCCGGGCAAGCCCGGCGCGCGCCTGGGCAAGACCACCGGCTGGATCCACCGCGCCACGCTCAAGGCCAAGGGCGTGACGATGCTGGGCGGCGTGGAGTACCTGGGCGTGGACGATGCGGGCCTGCGCGTGCGCATCGAGGGCCAGGAACAGACCCTGCCGGTGGATCACGTGGTGGTCTGCGCCGGCCAGGAACCGCGCCGCGATCTGCACGCCGCGCTGCAGGCAGCCGGGGTCAACGCGCACCTGATTGGCGGTGCCGACGTGGCCGCCGAACTGGATGCCAAGCGTGCGATCCACCAGGGCAGCCACCTCGCCGCGCAGCTCTGAAACGGGTCGCTGGCGACCTGAATACGGGTCCGGAAGCCCATTCCGGCCCGCGCTCCGAACCTGAATGTCAAGCTTTCAGGTTCAGGATGCATTGGGAAATGGCCCCCTATCGTGCGCCAACTTTCCCGCTCACCACCCAGTTCGAGTGAGCGCGCGGACCCCACGTCTTGTTCGGGTCCGCCCCCGGGCGACCCCGATGGTCGCCTCCCCATGACGCCAAGTCGTATCCCCGCCCCGTCCGTATGATCGGATGGACCAGCCAGGTGCGGCCTACACGGAGCAAGGAGATTTATGAAACTGGCCTGGATTCTCTGGCTGTCGCAGTTGTTGCCGCAGCCGGCCGCCGATTCGTTGTGCCTGAGCACGACTGTCTACCTGGAAGCGCGTGACCAGACCCTGCGCGGCCAGCAAGCCGTTGCCGAAGTGGCCCTGCGCCGCCTGGACAGTGGGCTGTGGGGCGACTCGATGTGCAAGGTGGTGACCGCGCGCAAGCAGTTCGCCCCGACCATCGTGGCGCCCGGCACCCAGCTGGGCAATGCCGACGCCTGGCAGGAAGCGATGACGGTGGCCTTCGATGCCGAGCGCAACTGGGCCCTGCCGGTGGGTGAGCGCAAGGAGATCGTGCCCGGTGCCAGCCACTTCGCGGCCCTGGCGATCGCCAACCCCAGCTGGCGCAATGCCTACCAGGTGGCCACGATCGGTGACCACACGTTCTATCGCGTGCAGAAACTCAAGCCGCGCACGTCGTAACGGTCTGTTACGGCCATACCGTTGAGGATGCGGGGCCTGCTCTGGAATAGTGGGCAGCTGACTTTCCACCCATCCGTCAACGGAGTTCCCATGAAGCTGTACAGCAAGCCCGGTGCCTGCTCCACCGCCGACCACATCGCCCTGCAGTGGACCGGCCAGCCGTTCGAGGTGGAACTGCTCGACAAGGACACGCTGAAGGCACCTGCGTTCCTGAAGATCAACCCGGCCGGTTCGGTGCCCGCGGTGGTCGATGGTGATTTCATCCTGACCCAGAACGCGGCCATCATGGGCTACATCGCCGACACCTACCCGCAGGCCGGCCTGGCCGGTGATGGCAGCGCCCAGCAGCGCGCCGAGGCCACCCGCTGGCTGTCCTTCGTCAACTCGGACCTGCACCCGGCGTTCAAGCCGCTGTTCGGCCCGGCCAACTTCATTGAAGACGACAGCCAGTACGACGCGCTCCGCGCCACCGCGCGCAAGCGCCTGCGCGGCCTGTTCGAGCGTGCCGACAAGCAGCTCGCCGACCGCCCGTGGCTGGCCGGGTTCCGCAGCTTCGCCGACCCGTACTTCTACATCACGCTGCGCTGGGCGGCTGGGGCGAAGATCGACCTGAGCGGATTGGACAACATCGCCGCGTTCAAGACCCGCATGGACGCCGATGCCGGCGTGCAGGCCACGCTGAAGGCCGAAGGCCTGAGCTGAGTCGTTCCACGCGACATATATATAAGCGAAGCGCCCGGCACTGCCGGGCGCTTTTTTTTTGGTTCTTCGCCCATCTGCGGGGMARGCAGAAAYGTGCCTTGRCRCTTTYCAGGSGCAGCCGTYGGCGGGCCGGGCGCTGGGCCCCSATGCCCTTTYCGGCGAATGTCCTCCGGCGTCGGCCTGCGGCCGCCCCCTCCCCCTTTATTTCGCCTCCAWGGGYATSGGSGCCCAGCGCCCGACCCACCGACAGCCAGGAAAAAGCGTGGCTTCCCCAACCTGTACCGCGAGCCGAGCCCCGTAGCAGCCGGTAGGCTCCTGAGCAAAATAAAGGAGGAGGCCGCCCCGCGGCCGGGGGACATTTGCGCCAGGGGCCTACCGGCTGCTACGGGGCCCTCACGCGCGCGACCGCCCCGATCGGGGACGCCAGCCGATCCAATCTGCGCCTTCTCTCAGATGGGAGAAGAACCTTTTTTTTGGGGCCCTGTCCCTCGGTAGAGCCACCCCATGGGTGGCTGCCCCCGAATCGGGCACCGCGCGCAGCCACCCGTGGGGTGGCTCTACCCGATGGTGCGCACCACGTTGCCCTGTGCGTCGCGCAGCTGGGTGGGCTCTACCCGGATGCGCAGGCGGCCACCGGGCAGCGGGTAAACGCCGCGCTGGGCGTGCAGGTGGTCCAGCAGCGCACGCAGGGTGGGCGGGCTGAGCACACAGCGCGCGCTGTCCGGCGCGATCTCCAGCTGGTCAGTCTCACCCGGCTCGAAGCGCCAGCTGCGCTGTGCGTTGAGCAGGGTCAGCGCGTGGCCGTGGTCCAGCCGCAGCGGCAGCAGCTCCAGCACCCCCGGCACCTGGCCGGCGCCCAGCACCAGTTCCACGCTGTCGCCTTCGTCCACCCAGTCCAGTGTTTCCAGGAACAACAGCCCGGTGGTGGAGCCGTCACGGGCACTGCCCGCCTCCACCTGCGCGGCCAGGGCCGGGTCGGCCAGCAGCGAACCGCGCTGCAGGTCGGTGATCCACAGCGGCATGGCCGGCAGCAGCGCATCCAGCACCTCCTGGGTGGACCAGCGCCGCACCGCCGCCATTTCGTCATCGGCCAGCCCGACGATCTGCAGGAAACGCACGCGGCCGTTGGGGGTGTCGCGCGGCGGCAGCTGCGGATCCTCCACCAGCGCCAGGTGGCGCAGCACGGTGTCGGTATCCAACGCGATCGGACCGTTGGCATCCAGGTGGTGCCCGGCCTCGAACACATTGCCGCTGCTGAAGACATAGCGCGCCAGGTTCTGCAGCAGGTTCATCGGCCACACCGGCGGCGCGTCGTCAGGCCCCTGCCCCGGCGCGGCGGCCAGGCGGAAGGTCAGCTCGAAACCGTAGCCACTGTCGGCCGCATCGTCACTCTGCTTGTCGTACAGCTCGGAGAAGCCATAGGTGACGTAATGCCAGTGCGGACGGGGCGATTCGGCCCAGTACACGCTGATCCCGTCCAGCGGGTCGTTGCCGCCCAGGGTGTGGGGCAACGCCGTACCGAAGTGCCGGGGTTCCTGCCCCGGGTACAGCGCGACCAAGGCCGCGTTGATGGCATCCCAACCGGGAGTGCCGTGGTCATCGTGCGTGGGGTCCATCGCGGTGCTCCTGCAGGTGTAGCCGGGCAAGGTAACGCCCCCGCACGGCAACGACCACCCTTGCAGGCGCCGGCGATTCAGCCAGGCACGGGTTCGGCGCTGGCGTCGGGCTGCAGCTGCGGCGATGCGTCGAGCAGCGCATGCGTGTCGCTCAACCAGCGGCTGGCCAACGCCGGGCTCTTGGCCTTGGCGACGGCGGCGGCCATGTCCGGCCACAGCTTTTCCAGCCCTGCCGCATCGGTGCAGCGCTCGATCTTGAGCTGCATGAAGTAGCCCTTGAGGCCCAGATGGCGGCGCACCGATTCGCTCATCCAGTCGTACAGGCGCTTGTACAGATCCGGATCCTGTTCGCGCCCGGCGGTGAGCGCACGCGCGGCGAGCGGCGCGACGGCACCGCCGACCACGTCGATCAGGCCCATCTGCGCCAGCTGTGCCAGTGCGTCGTCCGGCGCGCGCAGGCCCGGCAACAAGGCGGTCAACGCATCGTCATCGCGCTGACCATCCACCATCAGCAGAATGGAGCGCAACGCCGGCGGCAGCCGACGTGCACGGTCTTCGATTTCCTGGCGGCCGGCGGCCGTCTTGCCATGGATGTAGGCCATGTACTTCCCCCTGTTGCGTGCTGCAGTGCCACGCCCGCCCTCCGGCCGTTGGCCGGTGCACGTGCGCCCCCTTGCGACCGTTCCAGGCGGATCTCCACGCCGGCGCCCCCGCGCGCCGTGTCCCCAGCGCGCGACGCCAGGCGCTAGGCCTGCAGCGGTCACGTCCGGAGCTTACCTGACGCTGGCCGACACCGATAATGCGTTGCAGCACGCGCCGGTCAGTGCCCCAGCGCGCGCCGGATCTCGTCCAGTGCCCCCGGATCATCCAGCGTGGACAGATCACCGGGATCGCGCTCTTCGGCCAGCGCCTGCAGCGAGCGCCGCAGCAGCTTGCCCGAGCGGGTCTTGGGCAGCGCATTGACGATATGGATGTGCGCCGGCCGCGCCAGTGCGCCGAGTGAGTTGGTGACCCGCTGCATCATCTCGGTGATCACCGTGCTGCCATCGCCCTCCACTGCCTGGCGCAGGGTGACGAACACCAGTGGCACCTGGCCCTTGAGCTCGTCCTTGACCCCGATCACCGCCGCCTCGGCCACCAGCGGGTGGCCGGAGATGCACTCTTCGATCTCGCGCGTGCCCAGCCGGTGCCCGGCCACGTTGATCACATCGTCGGTGCGGCCGAGGATGAAGGTGTAGCCGTCGGCGTCGCGGATCGCCCAGTCCAGCGAGCTGTACAGCAGCTCCTTGAAGTGGCTGAAATAGCTCTGCAGGAACCGGTCGTCGTCCTTCCATACCGTGCTCATGCACCCCGGCGGCAACGGCGGCGTCATCACCAGCACGCCCTTCTGCCCGGGCGCCACTTCATCGCCGGTGTTCTCGTCGATGACCTTCATCTTGTAGCCGAGGTTGGGGAACCCGGGCGAGCCGAACCGCACCGGTTTCATGTCCACCCCGGGCAACAACGTCAGTGCCGGCCAGCCGGTTTCGGTCTGCCAGTAGTTGTCGATAATCGGCTTGCCCAGCGCGTCGTTGATCCAGTGCGCGGTGGGCTCGTCAAGCGGCTCGCCGGCCAGGAACACGTACTTGAGCGCGTCCAGGTCGTGGCGCGTGATGAAGTCGGTGTCGTGCTTCTTCAGCACGCGGATGGCGGTGGGCGAGGAGAACAGCGTGCGCACGTTGTACTGCTCGCACAACGCCCACCAGATACCCGGGTCGGGATTGGTCGGCAGGCCTTCGTACAGCAGCGAGGTGCAGCCGCCGATCAGCGGGCCGTACACGTTGTAGGAATGGCCCACCGCCCAGCCCACGTCGGAGGTGGAGAACATCACCTGGCCCGGCTTGCAGTCGAACACGGTCTGCATCGACTGCGCCATCGCCACGGCGTAGCCGCCCACGTCGCGCTGGACGCCTTTGGGCTTGCCGGTGGTGCCGGAGGTATACAGCAGGTAGCTGGGCTCGCTGGCTTCCAGCCACACCACCGGCACGTCCTGGTCGCCCACTTCAGCGCGCAGCGTGGCGTAGTCGACATCGCGACCGGCCACCTTCGGTTCGGCCGGGTCCAGCCCGCGCGAGACGATCAGCACGTGCGGCGGCGGCGAGGTGGCTTCGGCACATGCCGCATCGACCATCGCCTTGTAGGGAATCACCTTGCCACCGCGCTTGCCGGCATCGGCGGCGATCAGCAGCTTGGGTTCGGCATCGTCGATGCGCAGCGCCAGGTTGTGCGCGGCAAACCCGCCGAACACCACCGAGTGGATCGCCCCGATGCGCGCGCAGGCCAGCATCGCAAACACCGCCTCGGCCATGTTGGGCATGTAGATCACCACGCGGTCGCCGCGCTGCACGTCCAGGCGCTGCAGCACTGCTGCGAAGGCATTCACTTCGCGGTACAGCTGCCGGTAGGTGATCTCCTGGGTGACGTTGGTTTCGGTGGAAATGGCCACCAGTGCCAGCTGGTCCGGGCGATCGACCAGGTGGCGGTCCACGGCGTTGTAGCAGAGGTTGGTTTCCCCGCCGACAAACCAGCGCCGGAAGGGCGGGTTGCTGTAATCGAGGATCTGCTCCGGCGCTTTATGCCAGTAGATGCGGTGGGCCTCTTCGGCCCAGAACGCTTCGGGTTCATCCACCGAACGCCGGTACATTTCTTCGTAACGCATGACAGCCCTCCCAGACAGAATCATGGGATCGAGCATAGTCCGATGGCGGCGAACGAACCGCCCGACCTTGGTCGTACACCGCGCCGGCCAGCGGCCCGCACTACCGGGGATTGTCGAGAGCCGGCCAGCGGCCGGCACTACCGGGGGCGGCGGTTGGCATTTCCCACAAAAAAACGCCGGGCAATGCCCGGCGTTTTTCAACAGCGTACCGGCACAGGGCCGGCAGGTCGCCGCCGGTCGATCAACCCAGCAGGTGGGCCACGCCGCTGCGCTCTTCTTCCAGCTCGGCCAGGGTCTTGTCGATGTACTTCTGGCTGAAGTCGTCCACCGGCAGGTCCTTGACCAGGGTGTACTCACCGTTTTCGGTGGTCACCGCAAAGCCGAAGATCACGCCTTCCGGAATGCCGTAGGAACCGTCGGACGGCACGCCCATGGTGACCCACTTGCCGTTGCTGCCCAGCACCCAGTCGCGCACGTGGTCGATGGCGGCATTGGCGGCCGAAGCGGCCGAGGACGAACCACGGGCTTCGATGATCGCCGCGCCGCGCTTGCCCACGGTCGGGATGAAGGTACCGGCGTTCCATTCCTGGTCGTTGATCGCATCGGCAACCGACGCACCGTCGGCGGTGGCGAAACGGTAGTCCGGGTACATGGTCGGGCTGTGGTTGCCCCACACGACCAGCTTCTCGATGCCACCGACCGACTTGCCCAGCTTGGACGACAGCTGGCTCAGCGCGCGGTTGTGGTCCAGGCGCAGCATGGCGGTGAAGTTGCGCGGGTTGAGGTCCGGCGCCGACTTCATGGCGATGTAGGCGTTGGTGTTGGCCGGGTTGCCGACCACCAGCACCTTCACGTTGCGGCTGGCGACCTTGTTCAGCGCCGCGCCCTGCGCGGTGAAGATCTTGGCGTTTTCCAGCAGCAGGTCCTTGCGCTCCATGCCCGGGCCGCGCGGACGCGCGCCGACCAGCAGGGCGATGTCGGCGTCCTTGAAGGCCACTTCGGCGTCATCGGTGCCGACCATGCCGGCCAGCAGCGGGAAGGCGCAGTCTTCCAGTTCCATCATCACGCCGCGCAGCGCGGCCTGGGCCTTGTCCACCGGCAGCTCGAGCAGCTGCAGGATGACCGGCTGGTCCTTGCCCAGCATTTCGCCGGAGGCGATGCGGAACAGCAGGGCGTAGCCGATCTGGCCGGCGGCGCCGGTCACGGCAACACGAACAGGTGCTTTCATGGGGATTTCCTCTGCTAAGAAGCTGTAGTGCCGGCCGCTGGCCGGCTAAGTAGCTGTGTGGGAGATGGCCGCGCGGGCGGGGGCAGGCCTGGCGGGGCGGCCGAAACGTAGAAACGGCCCCCTTCGCAGGGGGCCGTTCAAGGGGTGGATCAGGCCGGGATCAGCTTGTTCCACTCGGCCACGCGCTCGGCCTGGGCGGCCAGCACGGCGTCGGTGTCGCCTTCCAGGGTGATCGAATGGATCACGTCGCCCTGCTTGACCGAGTCAACGATGGCCTGACCGTCCAGGACCTGACCGAACACGGTGTGCTTGCCGTCCAGCCAATCGGTCTTGATGTGGGTGATGAAGAACTGGCTGCCGTTGGTGTTCGGACCGGCATTGGCCATGGACAGCGAGCCGACCTGATGGCGCACGCCGTTCTTCTCGTCTTCGAACTTGTAGCCCGGACCGCCGGTACCCTGACCCTTCGGGCAGCCGCCCTGGATCATGAAGTCCGGGATCACGCGGTGGAAGACCAGACCGTCATAGAAGCCGCGCTTGACCAGGTTGACGAAGTTAGCAACCGTCAGCGGGGCCTTGTCGGCGAACAGCTCGACCTTGATCGGGCCCTGGGTGGTGTCGAAAGTGGCGATGAGGGACATGCAAATCCTTGGGGTACGGGGGTTTGTCGTTAGCTACATAGGATACACCGCGCCCCCTGACCAACGGGCGCCTGTTGGACAAACGCGTCGCCACGCGCCCAGGCACCTCCGCGCCGGCACGGAAACGCTTTGCTGAATGCCTCAGGGACGGCGGTAGTGCCGGCCGCTGGCCGGCAGCCAGGCAAAACCTGCTGGAGATCATGGGTTTGCGAGCGCGTTGCCGACACTACCTGAATGGGGATGCGGCACAACCTGAAACGCACTTTTCGCGATTGGTCATGTTGGCCGTATAATGTTGGACTTCTTTTTCCAAATCCGGCGCCGACTGGCCCCCTTTCGCATGTCTATCGAAAATCTTCGCAACATCGCCATCGTCGCCCACGTCGACCACGGTAAGACCACCCTCGTCGACCAGCTGCTCAAGCAGTCCGGCACCCTCTCCGAGCGCACCGTGCTCGCCGAGCGCGTGATGGACAGCAATGACCAGGAAAAGGAACGCGGCATCACCATCCTGGCCAAGAACACGGCCATCACCTGGGAAGACAAGAAGACCGGTATCAAGAACCGGATCAACATCGTCGACACCCCGGGACACGCCGACTTCGGCGGCGAAGTGGAGCGCGTGCTGTCGATGGTCGACACCGTGCTGATCCTCGTCGACGCGATGGACGGCCCGATGCCGCAGACCCGCTTCGTCACCCAGAAGGCCTTCGCGATGGGCTTCAAGCCGATCGTCGTGGTCAACAAGGTCGACCGCCCGGGCKCGCGTCCGGAYTGGGTGATCGACCAGGTCTTCGACCTGTTCGACAAGCTCGGCGCCACCAATGAACAGCTCGACTTCCCGATCGTCTACGCCTCGGCCCTGAACGGCTACGCCGGCCTGGAAGACAGCGTGCGCGACGGCGACATGACCCCGCTGTACGAAGCGATCATGCAGCACGCGCCGAAGCCGGAAGTGGACCCGGATGGTCCGTTCCAGATGCGCATCAGCCAGCTGGACTACAACAACTTCGTGGGCGTGATCGGCATCGGCCGCATCCAGCGCGGCACCCTGAAGAAGAACATGCAGGTTGCGGTCATCGACCGTGAAGGCAAGAAGCGCAACGGCAAGGTCGCGCAGGTGCTGGGCTTCCTGGGCCTGGAGCGCATCGAGCAGGACTCCGCCGAAGCCGGTGACATCGTCGCCATTTCCGGTATTGCCGAACTGACCATCTCCGACACCCTGTGCCACCCGGAAACGCCGGAAGCGCTGCCGGCACTGACCGTCGACGAGCCGACCATCTCGATGACCTTCCAGGTCAACAACTCGCCGTTCGCCGGCAACAAGGACCTGTCCGGTGGCAAGTTCCTGACCAGCCGCCAGATCAAGGACCGTCTGGACCGCGAGCAGGTCCACAACGTGGCCCTGAAGGTCGAACAGCTGGAAGACGCCGACAAGTTCCTGGTCTCCGGCCGTGGCGAACTGCACCTGTCGGTGCTGATCGAGAACATGCGTCGTGAAGGCTACGAGCTGGCCGTGTCGCGCCCGGAAGTGATCATCAAGCAGATCGACGGCCAGGCCATGGAGCCGATCGAGCAGCTGGTGGTGGACATCGAAGAACAGCACCAGGGCGGCGTCATGGAAAAGCTGGGCACCCGCAAGGGCCAGCTGAAGAACATGGAGCCGGACGGCAAGGGCCGCGTGCGCCTGGAATACCAGATCCCGGCCCGTGGCCTGATCGGTTTCCAGAACGAATTCAAGACCCTGACCCAGGGTTCGGGCCTGCTGTTCCACGTGTTCGACCATTACGGTCCGAAGGAACAGGGTTCGATCGCCAAGCGCCAGAACGGCGTGATGATCGCCAATGCTCCGGGTGCCACCCCGGCGTACTCCCTGGGGCCGCTGCAGGAACGCGGCAAGCTGTTCGCTGCTGAAGGCGACAACGTGTATGAAGGCCAGCTGGTCGGCATCCACTCCAAGGACAACGACCTGACCGTCAACGCCATCAAGACCAAGCCGCTGACCAACATGCGCGCCTCGGGCAAGGACGATGCGATCCAGCTGACCCCGGCGATCAAGTACTCGCTGGAGCAGGCCCTGGACTTCATCGAAGACGACGAGCTGGTCGAGATCACCCCGAAGGAAATCCGCCTGCGCAAGAAGGGCCTGACCGAAAGCGACCGCAAGAAGGCTTCGCGCGGCGGCTGATCGGACCCATTGTCGTGATCGACAAGCCCTACAACCCGGATCCTCACAAGCATCCGGGGTTACACCTGATCGCCTTGCTGGAAGCCAGCAAGGCGGTCCTGGCGCTGTTGGCGGCCACCGGGCTGGAATTGCTCGGCCCGCAGCCACTGCGTGAGGCGGTCAATGCCCTGATCCGGCGTTTCAGTCTGGACCCGGATCACGGCACCCTGCCTTCGCTGCTCAACATGATCAATCCCGATGCGGTGCACCTGGCCGCGGTGGCCATGCTGGCCTACGGGGTGCTGCATCTCTTCGAGGCCTGGGGCCTCTGGCGCGCCAAGGCCTGGGCCTCCTGGCTGGGCTGCGTCACTGCCGGCATCTACCTGCCGTTCGATATCTACGCCATCATCCGCCACCCTGGCTGGGCCTCGTGGTCGGTGCTGGTGATCAACCTGATCGTGGTCGGCGTACTCGCCCGCGATATCCGCAAGCGTCATCCCACGCCGACCGCCCCGCACTGAGTTGCAAAGCGTGGCACCGGCTGGTTAGCCTGAGCGCCGGTTCCCGGGACACCCTGATGCGTCTGCCGCTGACATCGATAGTGATGATCGTGTCGCTGTGCGGCTGCGCGCCTGCGCCTGCGCCGGTTCACGCCAGCGAAGCCAACGCCGCCCCTGCCGTGCCGGCCCCCGATACGCCCTTTGCCTACGCCGAGACCGACATCGTCGACCTGCAGGCGCAGATGACCGCCGGTGCCCTGGACAGCGTCACCCTGACCCGCGCCTACCTGGAACGGATCGCGCGCATTGATCGCGCCGGCCCGCGCCTGAACGCGGTGATCGAGCTCAATCCCGACGCCCTCAAGGACGCCGCCGCGCTGGATGCCGAGCGTCGGCACGGGCAGCTGCGCGGCCCGCTGCACGGCATCCCCGTGCTGCTCAAAGACAACATCGGCGCACGCCCGATGAGCAACAGCGCCGGCTCGCTGGCACTGGCCAAATTCCGCCCTGACGACGCCTTCCTGGTCACCCGCCTGCGTGCGGCCGGCGCGGTGGTGCTGGGCAAGACCAACCTGAGCGAATGGGCCAATTTCCGCTCCAGCCAGTCGATCTCCGGCTGGAGCGCACGTGGCGGCCAGACCCGCAACCCGTACCGGCTCAGCCACAGCCCCTGCGGCTCCAGCAGTGGCAGCGCGGTGGCGGTGTCGGCCAACCTGGCTGCCGCAGCGGTGGGCACCGAAACCGACGGCAGCATCGTCTGCCCGGCGGCGATCAACGGCGTGGTCGGCCTCAAGCCCACCGTCGGGCTGATCAGCCGCGAAGGCATCATCCCGATCTCCTTCAGCCAGGACACCGCCGGGCCGATGGCGCGCAGCGTCGCCGATGCCGCCGCCCTGCTGACCGCCATGGCCGGCCGCGACGACGCCGACCCGGCGACCGCGACCATGCCCGGGCGCGCGGTGTACGACTACACCGCGCGCTTGAACGCCGACAGCCTGCGCGGCGCGCGCATCGGCGTGCTGCAGGGCCCGCTCGACGATTTGCCGGGTATCGCGCCGGCGCTGCAGCACGCGATCGGCGTGCTGCGCGAGGCCGGCGCCGTGGTGGTGCCGGTGCAGCTGCCTACCCAGGGCCAGTGGCAGGATGCCGAGCGCATCGTGCTGCTGCATGAGTTCAAGGCCGGCCTGCAGCGCTACCTCACCCGCTACAACGCGCCGGTGCACAGCCTGGACCAGGTGATCGCCTGGAACCGCGAGCACGCCGACAAGGAGCTGCTGCCGTTCGGCCAGGACCTGATGGACGAGGCGGTCGCGGTGGGTGGGCTGGGCGATGCGACCTACATCGCCGCGCGCAGCCAGGCACGGCGCCTGGCCGGACCGGAGGGCATCGACGCCGCCCTGCGCGCGCAGCAACTGGACGCATTGATCGCACCGACCACCGGTGTCGCCTGGCCGATCCGCGCTGGTGCGGGCGATGATTTCCCGGGCGAGAGCTACAGCGCCGCCGCCGTGGCCGGCTACCCGAGCCTGAGCGTGCCGATGGCGCACGTGGACGGCCTGCCGCTGGGCCTGTTGTTCATGGGCACGGCCTGGAGCGAACCGCGCCTGATCGAGCTGGCCTACGCCTACGAGCAGCGCACCCGCGCCCGGCGCCCGCCGCGGTTCCAGACCAACAGCCTGCTGCCGCATATCAGCCCGCCCTGAGGGGGCGTACCGACCAACGGTCGGTACCTACCGGACCTCGGCACGTTCGCGCCACCGATCCATCACCCGTTCGCCGGACCGCAACGCACCGCTCGATCCGTCGCCTGGGCAATGCGGTACCGACCAACGGTCGGTACCTACCGGGCCTTGGTACGGTCGCGCCACCGATCCATCCCCGTGCGCCGGGCCACACCCCGGTAGCGCCCGACCGTTGGTCGGGCGACGACGCACCGACCAACCACGTCCGTTACGGTTCCGGCTGGATCGCCGGCGCGCCATCCTCGGCACCCGGCGAGCGCACATCGTCGGCCGGCTGCGAACGCGGGCCACGCAGGCCGGGATCGGGCTGCTGCAGCAGTTCGGCACGGGTGCGCGGCAGCGCCTGCGGGTGCTCGCGGGCGAGGAAGTCCAGCATCCGCTCGCGCACGATGCAGCGCAGGTCGAAGGCATCGCCGGAATTGCGCGCGCTGACCAGCAGGCGCACCTGCAGCGTGTGGTCGGTGGTCTCAGTCACCTGGGTCACGCACACCCGGCCATCCCATAGCGCCTCGCCCTTGCAGATGCGCTCCAGCTCGGCGCGGATCGCCGCGATCGGCGCCCGGTAATCCAGCCACAGGAACGCGGTGCCCAGCAGGTCGGCGCTGCGCCGGGTCCAGTTCTGGAACGGGTTCTCGATGAACCAGGTCAGCGGCACCACCATCCGCCGCTCGTCCCAGATGCGCACCACCACGTAGCTGCTGCCGATCTCCTCGACCCGGCCCCACTCGCCCTCCACGATCACCACGTCGTCCAGCCGGATCGGCTGGGTCAAGGCGATCTGCAAACCGGCGATCAGGTTGCCGAACACCGGCTTGGCGGCGATACCCGCGACCAGGCCGATGATGCCGGCCGAGGCCAGCAATGCGGTGCCGATCTGGCGCACCATCGGGAAGGTGAGCAGGATCAGCGAGATGCCCACCAGGATGATCGCGCCCATCAGCACGCGGCTGAGCACCCGGGTCTGGGTCTGCACGCGGCGCGCCTCGAGGTTGTCGGCCACCTCCATCGGGTGGTCGCGCAGGATCGCCTGCTCGCCGGCGGCCACCGCCCGCACCAGCAGCCAGATGAAGCAGGCCGTCAGCCCGATGTGCAGCATGCGCAGCGAGCCCTCCAGCCAGCGCCCCTGCAGCGGCGTGGCCTCCAGTGCGGGAATCAGCAGCAGCAACGGCAGCGCGAACGCCAACGGGCGGCTGATCACCCGGGCAATGCGCGCACGCCGGTAGTCACGACCCTTGAGCCGTCGGGTCAGCGCCATCAACAGCCACCAGCCGGTGAAACCCACCACCAGCGCGATGCCGATCGGCCACAGATACAACGCCGCCTGTTGCCCGTCCACTGTCACTGCACGCTCCTGCGGTCTTCAACGGAAGATCGCAGGGTGCCAGCGCGGCGATGACCAGCGTGTCAGCCGGATGTAAGCCGCGCGTGGACGGCGGCGGCTACATCAGGCGGCGTAATGCTGCTGCTTGCGCACGATCGCCATGGCGATCTCCAGCGACTGGTCGTAGTTCAGGCGCGGATCCACCGACGACCGGTAGGCACGCTCCAGGTCGCGCTCGGTCAGCTCGCGCGCGCCGCCGGTGCATTCGGTCACGTCTTCACCGGTCAGCTCCAGGTGCACGCCGCCCAGGCGGGTACCGGCGGCCGCATGCAGGTCGAAGGACAGCTCCACTTCGCCGCGCACGTTGTCGAAGCGACGGGTCTTGTAGCCGTTGCTGGTGCTCTCGGTGTTGCCATGCATCGCATCGCACACCCACAGCACGCGGCGACCGTCGCGCTTGACCGCATCCAGCAGCGGCGGCAGCTTCTCGGCGATATGCGCCGCGCCCATGCGGTGGATGAAGCTCAGGCGGCCGGGTTCGTCATCGGGGTTGAGCACGTCGATCAGGCGCAGCAGCTGGTCCGGCTGCACCGACGGGCCCACCTTGATCGCGATCGGGTTGCGCACGCCGCGCAGGTATTCCACGTGCGCACCGTCGAGCGCAGCGGTGCGCATGCCGATCCACGGGTAGTGCGTGCTCAGGTTCAACCAGCCCTGCTGGCGCGGCACTTGGCGCGTCAGCGCCTGTTCGTAGGGCAGCAGCAGCGCTTCGTGCGAGGTGTAGAAATCGATCCGGTTGAGGTTGTGCACGCGCACCCCGGCGAGCGTCTCCATGAAGTGCACCGCGTCGCCGATCGACGCGACCATCTTCTGGTAGTCGGCGGCCAGCGGCGAGTGCTGCACCCAGTCCAGGTTCCAGTACTCGGGATGGTGCAGGTCGGCGAAGCCACCGTCGATCAGCGCCCGCACGAAGTTCATGGTCATCGCCGAGTGCGCGTGGGCCTGCAGCATCCGGCGCGGATCGGGCAGGCGCGCCGCTTCGGTGAACTCCGGCGCGTTGATCACATCGCCGCGGTAGCTGGGCAGGGTCACGCCGTCGCGGGTTTCGGTATCGGCCGAGCGCGGCTTGGCGTACTGGCCGGCAAAGCGGCCCACCCGGATCACCGGCTTGCGCATGCCGTGCACCATCACCAGGCTCATCTGCAGCAGCACCTTGAGCCGGTTGGAAATGGTGGTGGATTCGCAGTCGCTGAAGTTCTCGGCGCAGTCGCCGCCCTGCAGCAGGAAGCGCTTGCCCTCCTGCGCATCGGCCAGCTGCTGCTTGAGCGCCAGGATCTCCCAGGAGGTGACCAGCGGCGGCAGCCGCTTGAGCTCGTGCAGGGACGCGTCCAGCGCCAGCGGGTCGGGATAGGTCGGCATCTGCAGCGCGGTCTTGCCGCGCCAGCTTTCCGGCGACCAGGCGGTATCGACGGCGGTCGCGACAGGATCGGCTACGGGCGGGGCGGACGGGCTCATCACGGACTTCCGGCAGGGGGTGGGGACCGGCCATGGTCGCAGAGCGCGCCGCCGACGCAAAGCACCGCGCGCCCGGCGGCGGCAGCTGAACGCCGGAAAACGGCCGGCGCGATCGGCCACGAACGGCATGCCCACGGGCCAGCGGACGGGCGCATGATTTGTTACGGAGTAACACTGCCAGGCCGGCACCCCCTTCCCTGCCCAGCCAAATGCCCGCCCCCATGAAGCCCTCTGCGCTCACCGCCGCCATTGCCTTCGCCCTCACCATCACCAGCCTGCCTGCCCTGGCCGACGCGCCCGCCACGCCCGCCGTCACCGACCTGGATGCGGTCACCGTCAGTGCCCAGCTCGACCAGGCCCGCAACACGCTTTCGCCGGACATCGGCAGCAGCCAGTACCAGATCACCGCCGAGGACATCCAGAAGCAACCGCTGGGCGCGTCGGCCCCGCTCAGCCAAGTGCTGCTGCAGGCCCCTGGCGTGGTCCAGGACAGCTACGGCGGGGTCCACGTGCGCGGCGACCACGCCAACCTGCAGTACCGCCTCAACGGGGTCCTGCTGCCCGAATCCATCTCCGGCTTCGGCCAGACCCTCGACGCGCGCACGATCAAGAGCATCCGCCTGATGGATGGTGCGCTGCCGGCCCAGTTCGGCGAACGCACCGCCGCCGTGGTGGACATCACCACCCGCAGCGGCGCCGAGCTGGGCAATGGCGGCAGCGCCGGCCTCACCACCGGGTCGTTCGGCACGCTCAACCCCAACGCCTCCTGGTGGGGCAGCCAGGGCCGCTGGAGCTGGTACCTGACCGGCAACTACAACCAGAACGAGGTGGGACTGGAAAACCCGACCGCCTCGCGCCGGCCCGATCATGACGACACCCACCAGGGCAAGGCGTTCGCCGACCTCACCTACCTGGTCAACGACAGCACCCGGCTGAGCCTGTTCGCCGGGTTCGCCAACAACCGCTTCCAGATTCCTACCAACCCCGGCCAGGAACCGCAGTTCGGCTACCTGGATACCGCCCGGCAGGACTCGGCGCAGCTGGATGAGACCCAGCGCGAGACCACCCGCTTCGGCATGCTGGTGCTGCAGGGCACGCTGGGCGACACCGCCTACCAGGTCTCGGCCGGGCAGCGTTACAGCGACCTGGCATTCCACCCGGACGTGGCCGGCGACCTGGTCTTCAACGGCGTGGCCTCGCAGGTGCAGCGCAGCAACCGCGCCACCACCGTGCAGGCCGACTTCTCCACCCCGCTGGGCGACAACCACACCCTGCGTTACGGCCTGTACGACAACAGCGAACGTGCGCGTGCGGGCAGTACCGCCTGGGTGTTCCCGGTCGATGCGGACGGCAACCAGGCCAGCACCACGCCCCTTGTGATCCCCGACGCCAGCGCCTTCCACGCCAGCACCGCGGCGCTGTACGTGCAGGATGAATGGCGCATCGGCACCGACTGGACGCTCAACTACGGCCTGCGCGGCGACCGTTACCGGGCGTTCGGCGGCACGGAAAGCCAGCTCAGCCCGCGCCTGGGCGTGGTCTGGAACGCCACCGACAGCACCACGGTGCACGCGGGATACGCGCGCTACTTCACGCCCCCGGCCAGTGAACTGGTGGCTGGCAGCGACATCGCGCTGTACGACGGCACCACCAATGCGCAGCCGGCCATCGGCAGCACCACGCCGCTGTCCGAGCGCAGCGACTACTACGACGTGGGGATCTCCCAGCAGGTCGGCGAGCACCTGACCCTGGGCCTGGACGCGTACGACCGCAAGGTCGATCGCCTGCAGGACGAAGGCCAGTTCGGCGCTGCCTATATCTACTCCACCTTCAACTACCGCCGCGGCCACATCCACGGCGTGGAGTTCAGCGCGGACTACAGCCGGGGGCCACTCAGCGCCTACGTCAATGCGGCCTACAACAAGGCGATGGGCAAGCAGGTGCTCACCGGCCAGTACAACCTGGACCCGGAGGCGCTGGCCTACGTGCAGGACAACTGGATCCACCTGGACCACGACCAGAAGCTGACGTCGTCGGGCGGGGTGAGCTACGCCTTTGCCGGCCACAACCGGGTGGGCGCGAACTACGTGTTCGGCAGCGGGCTGCGCTCGGATGCCGAGGGCGTGCCCAACGGCGGTGAGCTGCCGTCCTACCTGCAGGTGAACCTGAGCGCGGCGCACGATTTCAACGCCGACAGTGGGCACCCGCTGCACGCGCAGCTGGCGCTGGTCAACGCGCTGGACCGCAGCTACCAACTGCGCGACGGCGGCGGCATTGGGGTGTTCGCGCCGCAGTGGGGCCCGCGCCGCGGTGCCTACCTGAGCCTGCAGCAGGACTTCTGAGCCATTACCGGGTCCGCCGGCCATGCGCCGGCGGGCCCGGGACGCACGGGATCAGGCGCGGCGCTTGCGGAACGAGGCGAACAGCGCCCAGCCGGCCAGCAGCACGAACCACACCAGGCTCCACATGGGCATGGTGAGGCCGAGGAACTGCCAGTCGATGTTGCCGCAGTCGCCGGTGCCGGTGAGCACGGTGCGGAATACTTCGAGCGGGCCCATGGTTTCGCTGAGGAAGGCCAGCGGCGGACCACAGCTGGAGCCCATGTCCTTGGGCAGCAGCTGCACGTAGACGTGACGGCCGGCAATGCCGATACCGACGGCGGCGGCGATGAAGGCCAGCACGCCGTAGGTGCCACGGCCGGCGCGCTCGCGCGGGCCATGCAGGGCGCCAATCAGGAACAGCAGGCCGAGCGCGGCGAATGCCAGGCGCTGGAAGATGCACAACGGGCACGGCTCGAGCCCGATCTTCAGCTGCAGGAAGATCGCGTAGGCGAGGAGCCCGGCGCAGATCAGGAACCCCAGCAGGAACTGGGCGCGGTAATTCCAGCGCAGTGGATTCATTGGCAACACTCGTGAACGTGCAAGGCGCCAAGATTAACAGGGCGCCGCAGGCCCCGGCCCCTGCCGACCTACCGGCTATCGGCCCGCTGGACCAGACAGCGTGTTCCAAGGCCCACACTCACGCTGTGTTGCCCAGTAGGGGCGTCGGCACGGCTTTGCCCTTCCCGTGCGCACCGACCAACTGTCCAGGCGCTGGTGGGGGTGGGTCTACGGGACCCTGAGCGCCATGGATGGCGCGACGGAGCCTACACGGACGTACTTGCGGCGTGTCCCGTAGACCCACCCACACCAGCGCCCCTCCGTAGTACGCGACGCGCCTGGCCGTTGCCGTTGCCGTTGCCGTTGCCGTAGATCAACACACCAACAAACCCCTACCCCACAAACGGAAAAACCCGGCACAAGGCCGGGTTCTTCACCGAATTACGGGTGTTGCGCGTCGATTATTCTTCGACGGCTTCAGCCACGGCAGCCGGACGGTCGACCAGTTCGACGTAGGCCATCGGAGCGTTGTCGCCAGCGCGGAAACCGCACTTCAGCAGACGCAGGTAGCCACCCGGACGGGTCGCGTAGCGCGGGCCCAGGATGGTGAACAGGTTGCCCACGGCTTCGTTGTCACGCAGACGGGCGAACGCCAGACGACGGTTGGCGACGGAGTCGACCTTGGCCAGGGTGATCAGCGGCTCGGCGACGCGGCGCAGTTCCTTGGCCTTCGGCAGCGTGGTCTTGATCAGCTCGTGCTTGAACAGCGACGCAGCCATGTTCTTGAACATTGCTTCGCGGTGAGCGCTGGTGCGGTTGAACTTGCGGCCGGACTTCATGTGACGCATGGACGTGATTCCTTGATTGAATGTTGGATCGGTTGGGTATCGCTGTCGCCATCCTGGCGTTGCTGCTTGGACTGCGGTTGGTCCGATGCCGGCCCTCCTGGCCGACCGTCACCGCAGGCTATGGGCCTGTCGATGCGAGGTACTGCGGGTAAAGCCCCCGCACCCGAAGGTGCGGGGTCAAGCATCTTGCGTAGCGCTGGATCAGCCGAGCATGCCGTGCTGGGCGACACCGGCCGGCGGCCAGTTCTCCAGCTTCATGCCGAGCGAAAGACCGCGCTGTGCGAGGACTTCCTTGATCTCGGTCAGCGACTTCTTGCCGAGGTTCGGGGTCTTGAGCAGTTCCACTTCGGTCTTCTGGATCAGATCGCCGATGTAGTAAATGCTCTCTGCCTTCAGGCAGTTGGCCGAGCGAACGGTCAATTCCAGATCGTCGATCGGGCGCAGCAGCACCGGATCCACGCCGTTGTTGGCCGGCTTGGCAGCACCGCGGTCGCGGTGGGTGAAGTCACCGAAGACCGACAGCTGATCGCTGAGGATATCCGCGGCAGTGCGCACGGCTTCCTCGGCATCGATCGTGCCGTTGGTTTCGATGTCCAGCACCAGCTTGTCCAGATCGGTACGCTGTTCGACGCGGGCCGCTTCCACCGAATAGGCGACGCGACGGACCGGCGAGAACGAGGCGTCCAGGACCAGACGACCGATGGCACGGGTTTCTTCATCCGGACGACGACGCGCGGCCGCCGGCTGGTAGCCGAAACCACGCTCGACCTTCAAACGCATATTGATTGCCGTGTCCTTGGTCAGGTGGCAAATGATATGGTCGTTGTTGAGGATCTCGACGTTGTGATCGACCTTGATATCGGCAGCAGTCACGACACCCGGACCCTGCTTGGACAGCGACACGGTTGCGTTGTCACCGGTATGCATACGGATCGCCACGTCCTTCAGGTTGAGCAGGACTTCAAGCACGTCCTCCTGCAAGCCTTCAAGGGTGGTGTACTCGTGCAGCACGCCGTCGATCTCAACTTCCGTGATGGCGAAGCCCGGGATGGACGACAGCAGCACGCGACGCAGGGCATTGCCCAGCGTATGCCCGTAACCACGCTCCAAGGGTTCGATAACGACCTTGGCGCGGGTGTCGGTAAGGCGTTCGATCTGCGGACCGCGAGGACGCAGAACCTGGTTGGCGGTAACCGTCATGTTGCGGGTTCTCCTAGTGAATCCCCGGCCGTCGCCGGGGATTCTCCAATGTGAATTACTTCGAATACAACTCGACGATCAGCGCTTCGTTGATATCCGCAGGCAGGTCCGCACGATCCGGAACCGCCTTGAAGATGCCGGCGAACTTGCCGGAATCCACTTCAACCCACGACGGACGCAGGTCGTGCGTGGCCGACACGGTCAGGGCTTCCTGAACGCGCAGCTGCTTGGCAGCCTTCTCGGACAGCGCGACAGCGTCGCCAGCCTTGACCTGGTAAGAAGCCAGGTTGACCGACTTGCCGTTCACGGTGACGCCGCGGTGCGAGACCAGCTGACGAGCAGCCGGACGGGTCACAGCGAAGCCCATGCGGTAGACAACGTTGTCCAGGCGGGTTTCCAGCAGCTGCAGGAGGTTCTCGCCGGTGTTGCCCTTCTTGGTCGAGGCCTTCTTGTAGTAGTTGCGGAACTGACGCTCCAGCAGACCGTAGATACGCTTGACCTTCTGCTTTTCGCGCAGCTGGGTAGCGTAGTCGGACAGCTTGCCCTTACGGGCAGTGGCGCCGTGCTGGCCGGGCTTCTGCTCCAGCTTGCACTTGGAGTCCAGCGCGCGCGCCGGGCTCTTGAGGGAAAGGTCGGCGCCTTCGCGGCGGGCGAGCTTACAGGTAGGACCGATATAACGAGCCATTTCTTATCGCTCCTTTAGACGCGACGCTTCTTCGGCGGACGGCACCCGTTGTGCGGGATTGGCGTCACGTCGATGATGTTGGTGATCTTGTAGCCCACGTTGTTCAGCGAGCGCACGGCCGACTCACGACCCGGACCCGGGCCCTTGATGCGGACTTCCAGGGACTTGACGCCGTAGTCGAGCGCGGCACGGCCGGCCTTCTCGGCAGCCACCTGGGCAGCGAACGGGGTGGACTTGCGCGAACCGCGGAAGCCAGCGCCACCGGAGGTCGCCCACGACAGAGCGTTGCCCTGACGGTCGGTGATGGTCACGATGGTGTTGTTGAAAGAAGCGTGGACGTGGGCGACGCCGTCAGTGACGACGCGCTTGATCTTCTTCTTGGTCTTAGCGACGGGCTTAGCCATTTCTTAGGTCCCTTACTTCCTGATCGCCTTGCGCGGGCCCTTGCGGGTGCGGGCGTTGGTACGGGTGCGCTGGCCACGAAGCGGCAGACCGCGACGGTGACGCAGACCGCGGTAGCAGCCCAGATCCATCAGGCGCTTGATCGCGATACCGATTTCACGGCGCAGATCGCCTTCCACGATGTACTTGCCAACTTCGAGACGAAGACGCTCGATTTCCGGCTCCGACAGATCGCGGATCTTGGTGGTCGAGGTAACGCCTGCGGCGTCGCAGACCTTCTTCGAACGGGTACGGCCGATGCCGTAAATGCTTTGCAACCCGACCCAGACGTGCTTCTGGGCTGGCAGGTTGACGCCTGCAATACGCGCCATGACGCGGTTCTCCAGCTGAGTGATGGCCGACAGCGCACCATGGGGCGCGCCAATCCGGCAGGATGGATCAAAAAAGTGAACTAGCGATACTAACAAGGTTCCGGTTTACTTGGAAGCCCGTGAAACACAAGGTTTCACGAACTTGGCCCAGGGAGTGTGCCCAGGCTCCGGCGCCGGATCAGGTTGACTCCAGGAAGCGGCACTTTCGTACCCTTCCCGGTGACGCCCGCGCTACTCCCGCGCGGGACCACCCGATCTCACCCCCACCCGGAACCGCTGCGGGGGCCGCCCTTCGTTTGTGTGGCCAGGTCCGCGAAGCGGAGGACCATCACGTCAGGAAGACGAAAGTGTAACAGGCTTATCAGCCGCGGGCAAAACCGCCGCGATTGCCGCCCTTCAGGTTGGCCTTTTTCAGCAGGCTCTCGTACTGGTGCGACATCAGGTGCGCCTGAATCTGCGCAATGAAGTCCATCACCACCACCACCACGATCAGCAGCGAGGTGCCGCCGAAGTAGAACGACGCGCCCAGTTGGGTGCGCATGATTTCCGGCAGCAGGCAGACGATCACCAGGTACAGCGAACCGGCGGCCGTCAGGCGGGTCAGCACGGCGTCGACATAGTCGGCCGTTGCCTTGCCCGGACGGATGCCCGGAATCAGCGCGCCCGACTTCTTCAGGTTGTCGGCGGTTTCCTGCGAGTTGAACACCAGCGCGGTATAGAAGAACGCGAAACCGGTGATCAGCGCAGCGAACACGATCATGTGCAGCGGCTCGCCCGGACCCAGAGCGTTGGCCACCTTCTGCAGCCAGGTCGCCGAACTGGCCTGGCCGGACCACATGGCCAGGGTCGTCGGGAACGCAAGGATCGACGAGGCGAAGATGGCCGGGATCACGCCCGCCATGTTCAGCTTCAGCGGCAGGAACGAGGTCTGGTTCATGTACGCGTTGCGACCGCCCTGGCGGCGCGCGTAGTTCACCGTGATCCGACGCTGGCCACGCTCGACGAACACCACGAAGTAGGTGAAGGCCAGCACCACCAGCACGATCAGCAGCAGCGCGATGAAGCTCATGTTGCCGTCGCGGTAGGCTTCCACGGTGTGGATGACCGCGCCCGGCAGGCCGGCCACGATGCCGGCGAAGATGATCAGCGAGACGCCGTTGCCGATGCCACGCTCGGTGACCTGCTCGCCAACCCACATCAGGAAGATCGTACCGGCGGTCAGCGCGACGATGGCGGTGAGCACGAAGCCCATGCCCGGGGCGTACACAACCGGTGCGCCGCTCGGCGACAGCTGGTTCTGCAGCGCCAGCGCGATGCTGCCGCCCTGCACCACTGCCAGCAACACGGCACCGATGCGGGAATATTGGGTGATCTTGCGACGGCCCGACTCACCTTCCTTCTGCATTGCCTTCAATGCCGGGAAGATATGGACCGCCAGCTGCATCACGATGGACGCCGAAATGTACGGCATCACGTTCAGCGCAAAAATGCTGAAACGGTGCAGGGCGCCGCCCGAGAACATGTTGAACATGTCCACGATGCCGCCGCCCTGCGCCTGCATGAGCGCAAGCATGGCATCGGGATTCACGCCCGGCACCGGCACATAACAGCCGATGCGATAGACGATCAATGCCCCGATGACGAACAGCAGACGCTGGCGAAGTTCCGTGAACTTGCCGAGCCCGCCGCCGAGGTTGCCAATGCCAGCTTGCGCCATGTCTTACTCCTGTACGCTGCCGCCGGCAGCTTCGATCGCGGCCTTGGCACTGGCCGTTGCAGCGACGCCCTTCAGGATGAACGCCTTGGTGACGTCGCCCTTCATGACAATCTTGGCCCGCTTAGCGGAGCTCGGGACCAGCTTGGCAGCGCGCAGCGCGGCAAAGTCGATCTCGCCGGCTTCCAGGCGTTCCAGCTGGTAGGACAGCACTTCAGCGGTGTCCTTGGCAATCTTGGAACGGAAACCGACCTTCGGCAGACGACGCTGCATGGGGGTCTGGCCGCCTTCGAAGCCCGCCTTGATCTTGCCGCCACCCTTACGGGCGAACGAACCCTTGTGGCCGCGGCCGCAGGTCTTGCCCAGGCCGGAGCCGATACCACGACCGACGCGGGTACGCTCTTTACGAGCGCCCGGTGCCGGGCTCAATTCATTCAGATGCATGGTCATTGGATTATTCCTCAACCTTGACGAGGTAGTGGACCTTGTTGATCAGACCGCGAACCTGCGGGCTGTCCTTCAGTTCACGGACATCGTTGAGCTTGCCCAGACCCAGCGCACGCACCGACAGGCGATGACGCGCCTGGGCACCACGCAGGCCGCGAACCAGACGGACCTTGACGGTCTTGGTGGTGTCATTAGCCATGGTTGAGATCCTCTACCTTCTTGCCGCGCTTGGCCGCGATGCGGGCCGGCGACTGCATTTCGCTCAGACCCTTCAACGTGGCGCGAACCAGGTTGATCGGGTTGCGCGAACCAACGGCCTTGGCCAGCACGTTCTTGACGCCAACGGCTTCCAGGACGGCGCGCATGGCACCACCGGCGATGACACCCGTACCTTCCGAGGCCGGCATCATGAACACGCGGGCTGCGCCGTGGCCGGACTTCACCGGGTGCCACAGGGTGCCGTTGTTCAGATCGACGTCGGCCAGGTTCTTGCGAGCCTGCTCCATCGACTTCTGGATGGCGACCGGCACTTCGCGTGCCTTGCCATAGCCGAAACCGACCTTGCCTGCGCCGTCACCGACCACGGTCAGTGCGGTGAAGGTGAACTGACGACCACCCTTGACGGTCTTGCTGACGCGGTTGACCGCGACCAGCTTTTCGATCATGCCGTCGTCGACTTTCTCTTCGCGGTTACGGTCGCGATCGCGACCCCGCTGCTGACGTTCTTCTGCCATGTTGATTCCTTGATTGATTGAGTATGTACGGCTCGAGGCCGCTTATAGCTGTGAAGTGGTGCGGTGGATCGTTCGCCCTTGCAGAAGAAGGACGTCGCCCGGCGCAACCCGCGCCGGCAGGCAGGTGGAGGCAGGGCTGAGCCCTGCCCCCGAATCCCTTAGAACTGCAGGCCGCCTTCGCGGGCTGCGTCGGCCAGTGCCTTGATGCGGCCGTGGTAGCGGTAGCCCGAGCGGTCGAAAGCGACCTTCTCGATGCCCGCAGCCTTGGCGCGCTCGGCGACCAGCTTGCCCACCTTGGCGGCGGCGTCGCTGTTCTTGCCGTTCTTCAGGCCTTCCTTGACGTCGGCCTGGGTGGTGTTGGCAGCAGCCAGCACCTTGGAGCCATCGGCGGTGAAGACCTGGGCGTACAGGTGCTGACCGGTGCGCAGCACCGACAGACGCGGCACGCCGAGAACGCGGATGTGTGCACGGGTCGACTTGGCGCGACGCAGGCGGGCGATGTTCTTGTTGATGCTCATGATTTGAGTTCCTTGAAAGCTGAAGTGAAGCGGGCTTTTGCTTTGAGAAACCCAGCCAGTGATGGCCGGGTTTCCGTGGAAGTTCCCGCGCCTGATTAGGCCTTCTTGGCTTCCTTACGAATGATGACTTCGCCGGCGTACTTCACACCCTTGCCCTTGTAGGGCTCCGGCGGACGGAAGCCACGGATCTTGGCGGCCACTTCACCAACGCGCTGCTTGTCGGTGCCCTGGACCAGAACTTCGGTCTGGGTCGGGGTCGAAATGGTGATGCCTTCCGGCGCCACGAACACGACCGGGTGCGAGAAACCGAGCGACAGGCTCAGGTCCTTGCCCTGCATGGCGGCACGGTAGCCGACGCCGACCAGCTCGAGCTTGCGCTCGAAGCCTTCGGTGACGCCGTGGACCATGTTGGCCAGGATCGCGCGCACGGTGCCGGTGAGGGCAAGCAGGCTCGGATCGTTGGCGGCCAGGTTGGCAACGCCGTTTTCGACGGTGATTTCAACGCCAGCAACCTTGGGCAGCGACAGGGAGCCCTTCGGGCCCTTCACGCTGACGGATTCCGGCTGGATGTTCAGTTCAACGCCCTTGGGCAGGTTGACCGGCTTCTTGGCTACGCGGGACATAGTTGGTTCCTTCTCGCCTTAGGCCACGAAGCACAGGACTTCGCCGCCGACGCCCAACTGGCGCGCCTGCGCATCAGTCATGATGCCCTTGGAGGTGGAGATGATGGAGATGCCCAGGCCGTTGAGGACCTTCGGCAGCTCAGACTTGCCACGGTACTGGCGCAGGCCCGAACGCGAGAAGCGCTTCAGGGTCTCGATGACCGGCTTGCCTTCGAAATACTTCAGGACGATTTCAAGCTCGGCCTTGTTGTTCTCGATCTTGGTCACGCGCAGGTCGGTGATGTAGCCCTCGGCCTTCAACACTTCTGCGATTGCAACCTTGATCTTGGAGGACGGTGCCTTCACCGTCTGCTTGCCAACCGCGGCCGCATTCTTGATGCGTACCAGCAGGTCGGCGATGGGATCAGTCATGCTCATAGTCGATACCTTTGAGTGCACCGATATCCGCTTTCGCGAAAATCTTGCTGTGTTCCTGGGATGGGCCAGAACCCTTGTTACCTGTTCAGCGGACCAGCGGTCCGCTCTACGCCAGCCCCTGTGACGGAGCAAGACGCGGGAGTATACGGCAAAAAGAGCCCGACTTGCGTCGGACTCCTTAATTGGGAACAAACCTGAACAACCGGTCGGTTCCCCTGCCCCAGATCCAGGGGATACGGGACAGGTTCCGGGACGAATCCCTTACCAGCTTGCCTTGCGCAGGCCCGGCACGTCGCCACGCATGGTGGCTTCGCGCAGCTTGTTGCGGCCGAGGCCGAACTTGCTGTAGACGCCACGCGGGCGGCCGGACAGTTCGCAACGGTTGCGGTGGCGGCTCGGCGACGAATCGCGCGGCAGCTTCTGCAACTTCACGACAGCGTCGGCCTTGTCGGCGTAGGAAGCGGTCGGGCTGGAGATGATCTTCTTCAGCTCTTCACGCTTGCCAGCGAACTTGACGGCCAGCTTGGCGCGCTTCAGATCGCGGTTGACCATGGAGGTCTTTGCCATTTCGGTTTCCTCGACGTATCAGTTACGGAACGGGAACTTGAACGCTGCGAGCAGCGCCTTCGCTTCCGCGTCGGTCTTGGCGGTGGTGGTGATGGCGATATCCATGCCGCGGATCGCGTCGACAGCGTCGAAGTCGATTTCCGGGAAGATGATCTGTTCCTTCACGCCCATGTTGAAGTTGCCGCGACCGTCGAAGGAACGACCCGAGACACCACGGAAGTCGCGCACGCGCGGCAGCGAGATGTTGATCAGGCGATCCAGGAACTCATACATCTTTTCACGACGCAGCGTGGTCTTGCAGCCGATCGGCCAACCATCGCGGATCTTGAACGAAGCCACCGAGACGCGGGACTTGGTCACGATCGGCTTCTGGCCGGAGACCTTGGCCATGTCGGCGACGGCATTTTCCAGGATCTTCTTGTTCGTGGCTGCTTCGCCGACACCCATGTTCAGGGTGACCTTGACCAGCTTCGGAACCTGCATCGGATTGGTGTAGCCGAACTGCTTCATCAGCGCCGGCACCACTTCTTCCTTGTAGAACTTTTCGAGACGGGTATTCATCAGCGCATCCTCAGGCGTCGAGCGCCTCACCGCTGGAGCGGAACACACGCAGTTTGCGTCCATCCTCCAGCACCTTGAAACCAACGCGTTCGCCCTTGCCCGAAGCCGGGTTCAGCACATTCACGTTGGAGATATGGATCGACGCTTCACGCTCGACCACGCCGCCGGCAACGCCTGCCTGCGGGTTCGGCTTGGTGTGGCGCTTGACGATGTTCACGTTGGCGACGATCACACGATCGCCGTCGACGCGGACGACTTCGCCCTGCTTGCCCTTGTCCTTGCCGGTGTTGACGACGACCTGGTCGCCCTTCTTGATACGGTTAGCCATGATTATCTCCTGTCGCTCACAGCACTTCGGGAGCGAGCGAGACGATCTTCATGAACTTCTCGGTACGAAGTTCACGCGTCACCGGTCCGAAGATGCGGGTGCCGATCGGCTCTTGCTTGTTGTTGAGCAGGACCGCGGCGTTGGCGTCGAAACGGATCAGCGAACCGTCGGCGCGACGCACACCCTTGCGGGTACGCACCACGACGGCGTCGAACACTTCACCCTTCTTGACCTTGCCGCGCGGGATCGCATCCTTCACGGTGACCTTGATGATGTCACCGATGTGGGCATAGCGACGCTTGGAGCCGCCCAGCACCTTGATGCACATCACTTCCTTGGCACCGGAATTGTCCGCGACCTCGAGGTAGCTCTGCATCTGGATCATGATTCAGATCTCCTTATTCAGCCGCACGCGTGATGACTTCCACCACGCGCCAGTTCTTGGTCTTGGACATCGGAGCAATCTCGGTCACGCGGACGACATCGCCTTCGTTGCAGGCGTTGTCGGCGTCGTGGGCGTGCAGCTTGGTCGAACGCTTGATGTACTTGCCGTACAGGGCGTGCTTGACCAGGCGTTCCACCAACACGGTGACCGTCTTGTCCATCTTGTTGCTGACGACACGGCCTTCGACCGTGCGCAGCGCTTTGTTTTCAGTATTGTCGCTCATCGCGGCCATCCTTACTTGGTGCTGCCGAGCAGGGTCTTGACGCGAGCAATCTCGCGGCGGACCCGGCGGGTTTCGTGAGTCTTCGGCAGCTGGCCAGTAACCTGCTGCATACGGAGCGAGAACTGCTCCTTACGCAGGTCGGTCAGGTGGGCCTTCAGATCGTCAGCCGACTTTTCGCGAAGTTGTTTGATATCCATTACATCACCGTCCGGGTCACGAAGGTGGTGGTCACGGAGAGCTTGGCAGCTGCCAGGCGGAACGCCTCGCGAGCCACGCTTTCATCCACACCTTCAATTTCATAGATCATGCGGCCGGGCTGGATCTGGGCTACCCAGTACTCCACGTTGCCCTTACCAGAACCCATTCGGACTTCGATGGGCTTCTTGGTGATCGGCTTGTCGGGGAACACTCGGATCCACATCTTGCCGCCGCGCTTGACGTAGCGGCTGATCGAGCGGCGAGCCGCTTCGATCTGACGCGCGGTCAGCTGACCATGAGCGGTTGCCTTCAGGCCGTACTCGCCGAAGCTGACAGCGTTGGCGCTCCAGCTCAGGCCATCGTTACGGCCCTTGTGTACCTTGCGGTACTTGGTTCGCTTGGGTTGCAACATTGTCGTTACCTCGCTTCACGAGCCGGGCGCTGACGGTCACCGCGGTCGCCGCGATCGTTACGATCGTTGCGCGGGGAATCGTCCTGCTTTTCCTGGCCAACCTGGGAGAAATCGAAAACCTCGCCCTTGTAGATCCAGACCTTGATGCCGATGATGCCGTAGGTCGTCTTGGCTTCAGCGAAGCCATAGTCGATGTCGGCACGCAGCGTGTGCAGCGGCACGCGGCCTTCGCGGTACCACTCCGAACGGGCGATTTCTGCACCGTTGAGGCGGCCACCCACGTTGACCTTGATGCCCAGGGCACCCAGGCGCATCGCGTTGCCGACCGAGCGCTTCATTGCGCGGCGGAACATGATGCGACGCTCCAGCTGCTGCGCGATCGACTCGGCAACCAGCTGTGCGTCCAGCTCGGGCTTGCGCACTTCGGTGACGTTGATGTGCGCCGGAACGCCCATCATCTCGCTCACTTCCTTACGCAGCTTTTCGATGTCCTCACCGCGCTTGCCGATCACCACGCCCGGACGGGCGGTGTGGATCGTCACGCGAGCGGTCTTTGCCGGACGCTCGATAAGGATCTTGCTGATGCCGGCCTGCGCAAGCTTCTTGCGCAGCATTTCCCGCACCTTCAGGTCGGCCGCCAGGTAACCAGCGAACTCGCCCTTGTTGGCGTACCACTTGGAGTTCCAGTCCTTGGAAATACCGAGGCGGATACCAATCGGATGAACTTTATGACCCATGGTGTTTTCCTTTCCGCTTACTTGCCGGCGCCCACAACCACAGTGATGTGGCTGGTGCGCTTGAGGATGCGGGTGCCGCGGCCTTTCGCCCGCGCCATGAAACGCTTCAGGGTCGGACCTTCATCTACCATGATGGTCTGAACCTTCAGCTCGTCGACGTCGGCGCCCTGGTTGTTTTCGGCATTTGCGATAGCCGACTCCACCACCTTCTTGATCAGGTGGGCAGCCTTCTTATCCGAAAACTTCAGCAGGTTGACCGCACGCTCGGCCGGCAGGCCGCGCACCTGGTCAGCGACCAGGCGGGCTTTCTGCGCAGAGATGCGCGCGGAGCGCAGGATTGCTTTCGCTTCCATTGTCATCTCTCCTTACTTGCCCGACTTCTTGTCACCACCGTGACCCTTGAAGGTCCGGGTGATGGCAAATTCGCCGAGCTTGTGGCCGACCATGTTCTCGTTGACGAGCACCGGAACGTGGTTCTTGCCGTTATGAACGGCGATGGTGATGCCTACCATTTCCGGCAGGATCATCGAACGGCGCGACCAGGTCTTGATCGGCTTCTTGCTACCCGCAGCGGCCTCCACCTTCTTGACGAGGTGGTGATCGACGAACGGGCCCTTCTTGAGTGAACGTGCCATGGTCGATTAGCCCCTACGATCGCGGACGATGAATTGCTGGGTGCGCTTGTTCTTGCGCGTCTTGTAACCCTTGGTCGGAACACCCCACGGGGTGACCGGATGCGGATTACCCTGGCCGGCCTTCGCCTCACCACCACCGTGCGGATGGTCAACCGGGTTCATGGCAGCACCACGAACGGTCGGGCGGACACCGCGCCAGCGCTTGGCGCCAGCCTTGCCCAGCTTTTCCAGGTTGTGTTCGTCGTTACCGACTTCACCGATGGTGGCGCGGCACTCGACCGGCACCTTACGCATTTCACCCGAGCGCAGGCGCAGGGTGGCGTAGATACCTTCACGAGCGACGAGCTGCACGGCGGCGCCGGCGGCACGCGCGATCTGAGCACCCTTGCCCGGCTTCAGTTCGATGCCGTGGACAGTGGTACCGACCGGGATGTTGCGCAGCGGCAGCGTGTTACCGGTCTTGATCGGCGCATCCGAACCCGCGATCACCTGGTCACCGGCCTTCAGGCCCTTCGGTGCGATGATGTAGCGGCGTTCGCCGTCGACGTAGCACAGCAGGGCGATATGGGCGGTGCGGTTCGGATCGTATTCGATGCGTTCCACGCGCGCCGGAATGCCTTCCTTGTTGCGCTTGAAGTCGATGACACGGTAGTGCTGCTTGTGGCCACCACCAACGTGACGGGTGGTGATGCGGCCGTGGTGGTTACGACCACCGGACTTGCTCTGCGGCTCCAGCAACGCTGCGTGCGGTGCGCCCTTGTGCAGATCGGGCGTAACCACGCGCACGGCCGAACGGCGGCCGGGGGAAGTGGGCTTGAATTTCATCAATGGCATGGGATGGACCTCAGGCCTTGGCCGTTACATCGATGGACTGGCCATCGGCGAGACGCACGTATGCCTTGCGCCAATCGCCGCGACGGCCGGTGCGGTTACGGAAGGACTTGTTCTTGCCCTTCACGTTCAGCACGTTGACCGACTCGACCTTGACATCGAACAGCTGCTCAACCGCGGCCTTTACATCGGCCTTGGTCGCTTCGTTCGACACTTCAAAGACATACTGGTTGGAATGTTCCTGCAGGCGCGCGGTCTTTTCGGAGACTCGCGGAGCGCGAAGAACGCTGAAGATTTTCTCGTTGGCGCTCATGCCAGCCACTCCTCGACCTTCTTGACCGCGTCAGCGGTGATGACGACCGTGTCGGCACCGACCAGCGACACCGGGTCCAGGCCCTGCACGTCACGCACTTCCACGTAGGGAATGTTGCGCGCCGACAGGTACAGGTGCTCGGAAGCATCTTCGGTGACGATCAGCGGACGCTTGCCCACTTCCAGGCCGGCCAGCTTGGCGATCAGAGCCTTCGTGTTGGTCGCTTCGACATCGAAGGACTCCACGATGGTCAGACGGCCCTGACGGTTCAGCTCGGACAGGATCGCGCACATGGCTGCACGGTACTGCTTACGGTTGACCTTCTGCTCGAAGCTGCGCGGCTTGGCCGCGAAGGTGACACCGCCGCCGACGAAGATCGGAGCCGTCAGTGCGCCATGACGCGCGCCGCCGCCCTTCTGCTTCTTCGACTTCTTGGTGGTACCAGCCACTTCAGAGCGAGTCTTCTGTGCCTTGGTGCCGGCGCGGCCGGCGTTGCGATAGGCGACGACGACCTGGTGAACCAGATCTTCGCTGAAATCGCGACCGAACACGGCGTCGGAGACCGAGACCTTGTTGTTGCTACCCGTGATAACGAGTTCCATCGTCATCTCTCCTTATGCCTTGCTCGCCGGACGGACGATCACGTCGCCACCCGCCGCGCCAGGAACGGCGCCGCGAACCGCGATCAGACCGCGCTCGACGTCGACCTTGACAACTTCCAGGTTCTGGGTGCTCTGCTGCACCGAGCCCATGTGACCGGACATCTTCTTGCCCGGGAACACGCGACCTGGCGTCTGGCGCTGACCCAGCGAACCCGGCGCGCGATGCGACAGCGAGTTGCCGTGGGTAGCGTCACCCATACGGAAGTTGTAGCGCTTGATGGTGCCCTGGAAGCCCTTACCCTTGGTGACACCCTGGACGTCGACGATCTGGCCGACTTCAAAGATGTCCGCCTTGACTTCGCCACCGACGGCGAAATCGCCGAGCTGGGCGTCTTCAACGCGGAATTCCCACAGGCCACGGCCCGCGTCGACCTTCGCCTTGGCGAAGTGACCGGCTTCCGGCTTGTTGACCAGGGCAGCGCGACGCGCGCCGACGGTCACCTGCACGGCGCTGTAGCCGTCAGCTTCGACGGTCTTGATCTGCGCGATGCGGTTCGGGGTAGCTTCAATCAGGGTTACCGGGATGGCCTGGCCATCTTCGGTGAACACGCGGCTCATGCCAGCCTTGCGGCCCACGAAGCCCAACGAATATTTCTTCGTCATGGTCGTAGTCCTCAGGTCAGCTTGATCTGAACGTCGACGCCGGCAGCCAGTTCGAGCTTCATCAGCGCGTCCACGGTCTTGTCGTTCGGGTCAACGATATCGAGCACGCGCTTATGCGTGCGGGTCTCGTACTGGTCACGCGCGTCTTTGTCGACGTGCGGGGAAACGAGAATGGTGTAACGCTCGATCTTGGTCGGCAGGGGGATCGGGCCACGCACTTGCGCGCCGGTCCGCTTTGCCGTTTCTACGATCTCGCTGGCCGAACGGTCGATCAAACGATGATCGAACGCCTTCAGCCGAATCCGGATCTTTTGGTCCGCCATGACGGTGGGTTCCTTCGTTAAAAGAGCGACGGACAAGGCCTCTGGGTTGCCTTGTCCCATGAATATCCTGAATGCAGACGCCGCACATTCCCGTGCGGCGACAAGATCTTTCCGTAGACCTCAAAAATCGAGGCAGACCGGTCTCCCGATCTGCCCAGACAAAAAGTATAGCGCGCATACAACGCGGCGGTCAACAGGGGACCTGTTGACACTGCCTGAATGGCGCGACCCTTCCTGGTCCGGGGAACACGAGGTGCGTCCTGCGCCTCTTTTCCCATTTAGTTCCGCCCCGATGCCCTACCCAGGCAACATCGGGGCGAAGATTCTAGCAGATTACGCCAGGATCTTGGAGACCACGCCGGCGCCGACGGTACGGCCGCCTTCGCGAATCGCGAAGCGCAGACCTTCGTCCATGGCGACCGGGTTGATCAGGGTGACAACCATCTTCACGTTGTCGCCCGGCATCACCATTTCCACACCTTCCGGCAGCGCCCTCGTCCTTCGACAGCACGTACACTTCGGCGTCGAACTGGGTGTGCGGCTTGATCGAACCCGGCTTGGCCAGCACCTGGCCACGCTCGACGTCGTCACGCTTGGTGCCGCGCAGCAGCAGACCGGCGTTGTCGCCTGCCTGACCCTGGTCGAGCAGCTTGCGGAACATTTCCACGCCGGTGACGGTGGTCTTCTGGACCGGACGGATACCGACGATTTCGATTTCTTCGCCGACCTTGATCACGCCGCGCTCGATACGACCGGTCACCACGGTGCCGCGGCCCGAGATCGAGAACACGTCYTCCACCGGCATCAGGAACGGCTTGTCGATGTCACGCTCCGGGGTCGGGATCCAGCTGTCGAGAGCYTCGACCAGCTTGATCACGGCCGGCACGCCGATATCGCTCTGGTCGCCTTCCAGCGCCAGACGGGCCGAACCCGCGATGATCGGGGTGTCGTCGCCCGGGAAGTCGTACTTGCTCAGCAGCTCGCGGACTTCCATTTCGACCAGTTCCAGCAGCTCGGCGTCGTCCACCATGTCGGCCTTGTTCAGGAACACGACGATGTACGGCACGCCGACCTGGCGCGACAGCAGGATGTGCTCGCGGGTCTGCGGCATCGGGCCGTCAGCAGCGGAGCAGACCAGGATCGCGCCGTCCATCTGGGCGGCACCGGTGATCATGTTCTTGACGTAGTCAGCATGGCCCGGGCAATCCACGTGGGCGTAATGACGCTCGGTGGATTCG